>NZ_JABFDP010000036.1:0-87475 GCF_013179005.1 Bradyrhizobium denitrificans
CGATATAGGCGCCTCCCGGCTCGCCTGCGGAGGGCGGCGCGGCCAGCGTCGCCGTCACGAAATCACGCTCGATCTCTGCCGCGTCCTCCAGCACCAGCAGGAAAAGCTCGTCCTTGCTGGCAACGTGGGAATAGAGCGAGGCCTTTCTGATGCCGACCATGCCGGCAATCTCGTTCAGTGAGGCCGCGTCATACCCCACCACGGCAAAATGCTGAACGGCGGCATCGCAAATCCGGGCAAGCGATGGAGATCTGGATTTCATCGAAGCGTCCCCTGCCAGTCTCAGTGCTGCACGACCCGAACACCCTGGCCAGCCACCATGCGCAGGGAGGCAAGGGTCAGGCCGGCCGTCACGACCCCGGCCAGCGCAAGAAAGGCCAGCCACCATGCGGGGCCGATCTCGGCCAGCAGCGCAGCCAACGGCGTCGCCGCCGCCCCAAGCACCAGCGGAACCGCCCCAAGCAGCGCCGTGCTTGCGCCAAGCGCTGACGCGCGCGAGGCGAGCGCAATCGATGTCAGCGTGGCCTCTGCAGTGCCGAGACCGGCGAGCGTCAGGATCATGCCGGCGACGATTCCGGGGAGACCGATACCGACCAGCACCGACACCCATCCGATCAGCGCGCCGCCCAGCATCGCCAGCACCCCGGCCAAGGCAAGCCTCTCGACATCGAACGTCTTGACCAGCCTCGCGCAGATGATCGCGCCGATCAGAACGGCGATCCCGGTCGCGCCGAAGATGAAGCCGAACTCGCGCGACGGCAGGCCATAGAACGACTGATACACATAGGACGCGCCGCCGATATAGCCGAACAGAATAAAGAAGACGCCGGAGAGCGCGAGGCCCGGCACCAAGAAGCGTCGATCCATGACAATGCTAACATAGGTCCGCCACACCTGAACGGGATGGAGTGACGATCGCTTGTTCGGCGGCAAGCTCTCAGGCAGCCTCGTGAACGTATTCGCGAGCACGATCGCGCCGAGAGCGGCAAGAAAGTAGAAGACCGCGCGCCAGCCGAGCCCGGCGCCGATCATTCCGCCCAGCACCGGCGCCATCACCGGGCCGAGCCCTTGGATCGTCATCAGCAACGCGAAAATCTGCACGGCCGCGACACCCGAGGCGATGTCGCGCACGGTGCTCATCGCCGTCACGATCGCAAGTGACGCCGCCAAGCCTTGCAGCAACCGCGCGAGCAGCAACGCCTCGACCGAGTGCGCCACCGCCGCGCAGAGCGACACCACCACGAAGATCGCGAGGGCGACAAGCAAGGGCCGGCGACGACCATAGGCGTCGATGACCGGACCGAAGACGATCTGCCCTGCCCCCATGGCCAGCAGGAACACCATCAATGTCAGCTGCATCGCGGGATAGGTCGTGTTCATCTCCTCGGCCATCACCGGGAGCGAGGGCAGATACATGTCGACCGACACCGGGGCGAGCAGCGTGATCAGGCCCAGCGCAACAGCGACGGAGAACGGTACGGATTGCGTCATGATTGGTGAATGTCGGTCAGCTGTGAGGACCGCCGTCGCCGGGGGCCCAAGCCTTCGTGAGGCGATACCTACCTACCGATAGGTAGCCAATATGACAAGTGCGGCGATGTCGCAGGCGGCGGTGCCGCGATAGAATGTGTGTCGTGGGGAAAAATAGCCGCAGGTCCTGCGGCCGAGGGGCGATCGCGCCCAATCAAAGACGGCAGGACGCGCGCACGACGGCTGAATGTCGAAAGCCGCCAGGCGTGTCGCCTAGCGGCTCATCCGATCCGGCATCATGCGCGCCGCGCCAATGATGTCCGTTCAATGCGTGGCCATCCAGGCCCGGGCCTCGCGCTGCGCGGCAGCGATGTCGGCATCCGACATCTGCTCGGCGACCTCGCGTCGCATCGCCACCGCATCGACGCGTCCTTTCAGAGCCGCAAGATTGAACCATTTGTGCGCGGCGATGAGATCCACGATCCCGTCGCGACCACTCGCATAGAGCATGCCGAGCTCGAACAGCACGTCCGCACTGCCCCCCTGCTCCGCGGTCGTCACGTCATCGAAATTGAGTTGCCCCTGAAACATTGTCGCACTCCTTCCTTCGCAAGGAGGCGGGTCGCTCACTGAGCCCAGCCCCCGTCCAACTGTTCAACGCCTGATTAGTCCCCATGCCGTTTGTCGGCTTATGCGCGAAGGATGACCGATCAAGTTTGAAAGGCAGTTTAAACATCGTGCTGAAGGAAGCCTGAACGGAAACCGCCCGATCTTTGGAGCCGGCCAGCAAATATTTGAAAGAGATCAGATTTTCTGAACTGGCAAAGAGCGGTTTACCGTTCTGTTTGGCAAACCTCTAACCATCCGGCCAACACCGGCGTAGCCACGCAACACGGCGTGGATGATCCGGTGACACGAGGCAGATCGCCGGCGCGCAGCAGGATGCGCGTACAAGACGACGCCGTCCGGTGGCGGCACCGCTCAAGCGATGCGCCAATGCTCCGGCGGGAGATCGTATGATGGACTGGGAAGGAGGTCGTCAGGCACGCGGCGCTCGGGCGGGTGCCAAGATCGAGGGCGTCGGCGAACACGTCAGGATCAGATCCCACATTGGTTCAAGAACCGCCGGTGAGATTGCAGACCGGAAACGCGATCTGCACCGAACGAAGAAATCCTGTTTCTTCTGCCGGACCGCACCGGGAGCGAGACCGCTCGCAAGTTCGATCCGACCGTTGACCTGATGTCTCGCCGACACCCTCTATCGTCGATTGGAGCTTCAGGAGATCTGCCTCGCTCTCGAAGAGCTGCGCCGACCTGCGTTCCAATGACGTGCCGGCATCAGTCTGCCGGGCTCATCTCGCACGGACTGCGAGACTTACTTCTTCTTGGCGACCTTCTTGGTCTTCTTGGCAGTCTTCTTCGCCGCGGTCTTCGCGACCTTCTTCACTGCCTTCTTCGCCTTCTTCGCTTTCTTGGCCATGTTGCCCTCCGATGTGAGATGGCTTAGTCGATGCGTGCACTCGGGAATCGAGCTGCACTCCTCATCGATACACCAACGAGTGAAAAAAAACAGCTTCCGGCTTAAGGAAGTGTTGACACGCGCGCGCGCACGCGGCTGACGCAACGCGCGAAGCAGCGCGTCGGGCGACATCGAAAATGCCGACGCGCGCGTCCGCAGCGGCGCGCCTGCTACTAATAGCGATCGCACGAAAAGCCTGCACTGCAAGCCATTTCCTGAACTACTGCATGATGCGATGAAAGCAGCGCGATGCGCGGAGCAGCGCGCAGACTCGCGCGATGAGAGCCGCTCGCGGACTCTGAGTCGTAAATTTTGGCAACGAAAAAATTTTCATTGCACACGCCCTCGTGTGCGTTCGAGCGCTCGCCAAAGGTGGCTTTTTTGCGAATCGCGCGCGGCGATTCGCGGGACGCGAGCGCCAAACAAAAACGGCGCGCACCATGTGCGCGCCGTCGGAACGAAGATGAGCGCTCGCGGTTTCAGATACCGAGCTTGCTCTTCAGGAGATCATTGACCGCCTGCGGGTTGGCCTTGCCGCCCGACGACTTCATCACCTGGCCAACGAACCAGCCGGCGAGTTGCGGCTTCGCCTTCGCCTGCGCGACCTTGTCCGGATTGGCGGCAATGATCTCATCGACCACCTTCTCGATCGCGCCGAGATCGGTGACCTGCTTCATGCCGCGGCTTTCGACCAGCTCGCGCGGATCGCCGCCCTCGCTCCAGACGATCTCGAACAGATCCTTGGCGATCTTTCCGGAGATCGTCCCCTCGCCGATCAGCGCGACGATGGCGGCGAGCTGCGCCGACGACACCGGCGACGACGCGATGTCGCGCCCTTCCTTGTTGAGGCGCCCGAACAGCTCGTTGATGACCCAATTGGCCGCCAGCTTGCCGTCACGGCCGCGGTCGGACAGCGCCTCCAGCACGCTCTCATAGAACGCCGCGCTCTCGCGCTCGGCCACCAGCACGGAGGCGTCGTAGGGCGAGAGACCGAAATCGGCGATGAAACGCGCCTTCTTCTGGTCCGGCAGCTCCGGCAGCGCGGCCTTCAGCGCGTCGACGAAGGCCTGGTCGAACTCGAGCGGCAACAGGTCAGGATCGGGGAAGTAGCGGTAATCATGCGCCTCTTCTTTCGAGCGCATCGACCGTGTCTCGCCCTTGTCGGGATCGAACCGCCGGGTTTCCTGCTCGATCGTGCCGCCGTCCTCGATGATCTCGATCTGGCGCCGCGCCTCGGCCTCGACCGCCTGGCCGATGAAGCTGATCGAGTTGATGTTCTTGATCTCGCAGCGGGTGCCGAGCGGCCCGCCCGGCTTGCGCACGGAGACGTTGACGTCGGCGCGCAAGCTTCCCTTCTCCATGTCGCCGTCGCAGGTGCCGAGATAGCGCAGGATCGAGCGCAGCTTGGTGACGTAGGCCTTGGCCTGCTCGGCGTCGCGGATGTCGGGCTTGGAGACGATCTCCATCAGCGCCACGCCGCAGCGGTTATAGTCGATATAGGACAGCGACGGCGACTGGTCGTGCAGCATCTTCCCGGGATCCTGCTCGAGGTGCAGGCGCTCGATGCCGATCGTCGCGGTCTTGCCGCCGTCGAGCTCGACCGTGACCTCGCCCTCGCCCACGATCGGGTCCTTGTACTGGCTGATCTGGTAGCCTTGCGGCAGGTCGGGGTAGAAATAGTTCTTACGGTCGAACACCGAGCGCAGGTTGATCTTGGCATTGAGCCCGAGCCCGGTGCGCACGGCCTGGCGCACGCACTCCTCGTTGATGACCGGCAGCATGCCGGGCATGGCCACGTCGACCAGCGAGACGTGGCTGTTGGGATCGCCGCCGAAGGCGGTGGAGGCGCCGGAGAACAGTTTCGACTTCGACGTGACCTGGGCATGGATCTCCATCCCGATCACGACTTCCCAGTCGCCGGTGGCGCCCTTCATCAGCTTGCCGCTGGTTGCCGTCATGGCCCTGAACTCCCCATCAGCGCGGAGATGATCCGCTCAAATTCGATATCCAGCGCATCGGTGGCGACCTTCTGTCCGGCCTGGCGGTACCAGTAGCCGGCATTGCCGAGATCGCCCTCGACGCGGTGCAGATGCGCGTGCGCCCAGGCCGCTTCGCGGCCGGGCTCGTCCTGAATGATCCTGTGCGCCCGATCCCAATCGCCTTTCGCCAGCCACCACAGGCCAGCGAGCACCGGCGAGAGACCGGCCGCGGGCGCGTCGCCCGCGAGGCTGTGCTTGAAGTCGGTGACGCTCACCACCACCGGACCGGCGTGAAGCGGCCCGCCGCCTGCTCGATCACCTCGCCGAGCGAGAACAACGTCTCCTCGTCGAACGGACGGCCGATCAGTTGCAGCCCGAGCGGCAGGCCCTGGCTATCCTTGCCGGCGGGCACCGCGATACCCGGCAGACCCGCCATGTTCACCGTGACCGTGAAGATGTCGTTGAGATACATCTCGACCGGATCGGCGCCGCCCTTCTCGCCGATGCCGAAGGCGGCGGACGGCGTCGCGGGGGTGAGGATCGCGTTCACGCCCTTGGCGAAGCAGTCCTCGAAATCCCTCTTGATGAGGGTACGGACCTTCTGCGCCCGGATATAATAGGCGTCGTAATAGCCGGCCGAGAGCACATAGGTGCCGATCATGACGCGGCGCCGCACCTCGGGCCCGAACCCTTCGGCGCGGGTGTTCTCGTACAACTCGCCGATGGACTTGCCCGACACCCGCAGGCCGTAACGGACCCCATCGTAGCGCGCGAGGTTCGACGACGCCTCGGCCGGCGCCACGATGTAATAGGCCGGCAGCGCGTATTTGGTGTGCGGCAGCGACACTTCGACCAGCTCGGCGCCGGCCGCCTTGAGCCAGTCCGCGCCATCGCTCCACAGCTTCTCGATCTCGGCCGGCATGCCATCGAGCCGATATTCCCGGGGAATGCCGATCTTCATCCCCTTCACGGACCGGCCGATCGCGGCCTCATAGTCCGGCACGGGGATGTCGACGGAGGTCGTATCCTTCGGATCGTGGCCGGCCATCGAGCGCAGCAGGATCGCGGCGTCGCGGGTCGAGCGCGCGATCGGACCGGCCTGGTCGAGCGACGAGGCGAAGGCAACGATGCCCCAGCGCGAGCAGCGGCCATAGGTCGGCTTGATTCCGACGGTGGCGGTGAACGCCGCGGGTTGACGGATCGAGCCGCCGGTGTCGGTCGCGGTCGCGCCCATGCACAGCAGCGCCGCCACTGCAGAGGCCGAGCCGCCGGACGAGCCGCCCGGCACCAGGGTCGTGTTGGAGCCTTCGCGACGCCACGGGTTGCCCACGGGGCCGAAGCACGAGGTCTCGTTGGACGAGCCCATCGCGAACTCGTCATTGTTGAGCTTGCCGAGCATGACCGCGCCATCGCGCCAGAGCTGCGAGGTCACGGTGGACTCGTAGGTCGGCACGAAATTGCCGAGGATCTTCGAACAGGCCGTGGTGCGAACGTCCTTGGTCGCGAACAGGTCCTTGATCCCCAAGGGAATGCCGGCCAGCGGCCCGGCCTCGCCCTTGCCGATCCTGGCATCGGCCTCGCGCGCCATCGCGCGCGCCTGGTCCGGCGTTTCCATCACGAAGGCGTTGAGGGCGCGCGCCTCCTCCATCGCCTTGAGATGGGCGTCGGTCAGCTCGAGCGACGTGAAGGTCTTGCTCGCAAGGCCCTTACGGGCCTCGGCGAGCGTCAGGGAAGTCAAATCGGTCATTTATTGATCGGGCTGCAGAAGAAGGGGGAAAGTGTCTTGTCGTCGGCCGCGTCGTCGGCAAAGAATTTATTCATCTTCGCCTTCGCGTTGTCGGCATTGGCCTTGGTCGCATTGGCCGCCTCGAGCTGGTCGAGGATCTCGTTCACGGTCTTGTCGGGATCGGCGGCCTTGCCCTGCCGCTCCATCGCGTCGAGATAATCCATATAGGCCTTGTAGGCCGCTTCATCGTCGCAGAGCAGGCACATGGCGTTGGCTCGCTTCATCGGTTGGAGGAGCGGATCACGCGGCGAATGCGCGCCATCCAGCGACCCCTTGGCTATTCCACCACCTTCGGCACCAGGAAGAAATGGTTCTCGGTTGCCGGCGCGTTCTTGACGATGTCGTCGGCGATCTCGCCGTCATTGACCACGTCCTGGCGCTTCTTCATCGCCATCGGCGTGACCGAGGTCATCGGCTCGACGCCCTCGACATTGACCTCGGAGAGCTGCTCGACGAAGTTCAGCATCGCGTTGAGCTCGCCCTGCAGATGCGGGACCTCGGCGTCAGTGACAGCGATCCGCGCCAATTGCGCGATCCGGCGGACGGTGGCGGCATCGACCGACATTATATAGGGCCTCACGGGACAGGATGAACCCGCCCTATAGCAGAGGCCGCTTTCGCGCCGCAACCGGCAGCCGCTGGACTTTCCGGGGACGGCGGCCCCGCCCGAAGCCTCAGCCCGCGATCGTCGCAAGGCGCGCCAGCGCCTGTTCGGCCAGCGTTCGCGTCAGGTCAGCCGCCGGTATCTCGCGGCCTAGCGGCAGCGCCTGCCCGGCCCAGAGATTTGTGAAATCCACTTTGCCCTGCTTCTCGGCCGCCGCCTTGAGCGGGCCGAGCGCGGTCGCCGCATGCGGAAAGGCCGGCGCCTCCGGCGCGATCGGCCCGACCTCGCGCATCACCCGGTTGGCGACGCCGCGCGCAAGCCGGCCGGTCATCACATTGGTGATGACCGTGGATTCGTCGCTGGCGGCCGCGAGCGCGGCGCGCGCGGGACCGCTGACCTTGGACTCCGGACAGCGCAGATAGGCGCTGCCGATCTGGACGCCGGACGCGCCGAGCGCAAAGGCGGCAGCAATGCCGCGCGCATCGGCAATGCCGCCCGCCGCGATCACCGGGACCTTCACCGCATCGACCACCTGCGGCACCAGCGCGAGCGTGCCAACCTGCTCAGCCAATTTGTCGGTCAGGAACATACCGCGATGGCCGCCGGCCTCCGCCCCCTGCGCGATGATGATGTCGGCGCCGTTCCGCTCCAGCCACACCGCCTCGCGGACCACTGTCGCCGAGGCCATCACGACCGCCCCGGTCGCCTTCACCCGCGCCAGCAGCGTCGGCTCCGGCAGGCCGAAATGGAAACTGACGATCTCCGGCTTCAGCTCCTCGACGACGGCGCACATCGCCGCGTCGAACGGCGCACGGTTGGCCGCCGTGACCGGCGCCGCCGGATCGACGCCGTACTCCTGATAATAGGAGCCGAGACGTTGTTTCCAGCCAGCCTCGCGCGCAGCATCCGCCTCCACGGGGGTATGGCAGAAGAAGTTCACATTGATCGGCGCCGATACGCGCTGACGGATGATGTTCACCTGCTCCCGCGCCTTTTCGGCGGAGAGCATCGCGCAGGGCAGCGAACCCAGTCCGCCACCTTCCGCGACCGCGATGACGAGATCGGCATCCATCACGCCGGCCATCGGCGCCAGGACGATCGGATGTTCGGTCTTGACGACATCGAGAAAGCGACGATCGGGCCACATGGTTCACCTCGCAGTTTCGTTGAGTTCCGCCGGCCGCCAGGATGAGTTGCGCTGCCCTTGCAGGATCCGCTCGGCCTCGCTGACGATGCGCTGAACGATCTCGCCGGCCGCCGGAATATCATGGATCAGGCCGACCGCCTCGCCGGCGATGACGGCTGCGACATCGAAATTGCCATCGGTCCGAGCCTTGACGTAGTCGGCGGACACGCGTTCGACCTGCTGCAGCAGCTCGACCTCGCGGCCGAGCCAGCGTCGCGCGTGATCGTTGATCAGGCAGCGGCCGGTAAACGGCGCCGGCCAGACATTGTTGCGCGACAGGTCGAAGATGATGCCGCGCACGGTCTCGCCAGCGCGCGCTGCGCAGATGCGCCGCTTGGCTTCATCGGCACCGGCGGCTTCCTGACTGGCGTAGAAGCGCGTGCCGAGCAGCACGCCATCCGCGCCGAGCGACAGCATGGCCGCAAGTCCGCGGCCGTCGGCAAGTCCGCCCGCAGCCACCACCGGCACGCGGCCGGCGCCGAGATCGACGATCGCAGGCACGATGTCGAGCGTGGTGCGCGAGGCGCCATGGCCGCCGGCTTCAGTTCCCTGCGCGATCAGGATGTCGGCGCCGGCGGCAAGCGCCTGCTCTGCCATCGCTTCATCCTGCACCTGGCAGATCAGCAGCGCGCCGGCCTGCTTGATCGCGGACGCAAAGCGCCGGGGATCACCGAATGACAGCATCACGGCCGTGGGCTTCGCCGCCAGCGCGATGTCGAGCAGGTCGGGCTGCTTCGCCAGCGACCAGGTGATGAAGCCGATGCCGAACGGCATCTGCAGGCCGCCGAGCTTGGCGCTCTCCTGCACGAGCCACGCGCGATTGCCGTATCCGCCGCCGAGAATGCCGAGGCCGCCGGCGCGGCTGACGGCGCGCACCAGATTGGCGTCGGCAACACCATCCATCGGGGCCAGCAGGATGGGATGGCAGACCCCAAGCCTCTCCGTCAGCAGTGTCCTCAGCGCCATGCAGGTCTCCTCGCCTCTGGACGCGGACTCTAGGCGGGGCTAGCATTCTCTCAAAATGAATACTTGAGAACTCTGCCATCGCAGATTCAAAACGGAGATCGACCGTGGAACTAAGCGACCTGCAGACTTTCGCGGCCGTCGCGCGCACGGGCGGCATCACGCGCGCCGCCGAAGCTCTCAACACGGTGCAGTCCAACGTCACGCAGCGGATCAAGGCCTTGGAGGCCGAGATCGGCACCGCATTGTTCGAACGCCACAGCCGCGGCATGACTCTCACCGGCGCCGGACTGCGCCTGTTGCCCTATGCCGACCGGATCGCCGCGCTATCGCGCGAAGCCCTGCTCGCCGCGCGCGACGACGGCGAGCCGATGGGGCCGCTGCTGATCGGCTCGATGGAGACGACCGCGGCAGTGCGCCTGCCGACACGCCTTGCGGATTTTCACCGGCGCTTCCCTTCCGTGGCCTTGAGCCTGCGCACGGCGCCGACAGCGGATCTGGTGGCTGGCGTTCTGGACGGAACGCTCGACGGCGCATTCGTGGCCGGCCCGATCGAGCATCCCGACCTCACCGGCGTGGTCGCCTTCGAGGAAGAACTCGTGCTGGTGACAGCCCGGCGCTTCGAGACGCTGGCGGCGTTGCGTGCCGCGACCGCCGCGTCGGGTCCGACCGCGCTGGTGTTCCGGGCCGGCTGCACCTACCGGCAACGTCTGGAGCAGGTCTTCAACGAGTTCGGCTGGCCCGCCGCAGCCCGCATCGAACTCGGCACGCTCGACGGCATGATCGGCTGCGTGGCCGCCGGCATGGGCGTCGCACTGCTACCCCGCGCGGTGGTGACGCGGCATGAGATGATCGGCAGCGTCGGCCTGCACACGCTCACGCCATCTCATGCGCGGGTCGATACGCTTTTCATCCATCGCCGCGCGGCGCATCGCAGCAGCGCACTCTCGGCGTTCATGGCGGGGCTGGCGGGCCGGGGTCACGACATCGCGGCGTGATGCGTCCCAGAGCGTGATGCGCCCCCGATGCATGCCGCGCCGCAATCGCCGACGCGAATTCCATTGCGGAGAATGACAGTCACCCGTTGCAGAAGCAGCAAATTCGGCCGATGCGACTTTAGGGCGCAGGGCTCTGCACGCGCCGGAAAAACTTCGCGCGACCGTCTCCTACTACGTTAGGATGCGGCGCTGGCCAGCGCGAAACACAATAAACGTCAACATGTCGGAGGAAATGCGATGCGCAACGCGTTCGTGTTGTGCTGCTCGATTGCCTTGATGGGTGTGATCGGGACGGCCAATGCCCAAGAGAAGACCCAGGACAAGCCCCAAGACTGGACCAAATCGAAATGGGGACCGCAGGACGAGATCGGCGCCGCCAACTACATCACGCCGGAACTCGTGGTCAAAGCGGCCTCGCTGGTGAAGACCGGCAAGACCTACCCGCTCGGCATGATCATCGACTCCAAGACGCCGGCCTATCCACCGCGTTCCTTCAAGATCACGGTGGTGCAGCCGGGACAGGCCGGCATCCCAGGGCTCGGCCCCAACAAGGCGACTTATAATGACGACATCATCGAAGGCTGGGTCGGCGTCGGCAGCCAGCTCGACGGCCTCGGCCATCTCGGCATCGAGCACGTCTATTACAACGGCAACAAACTGCTCGACTTCGCTGATCCGACCGGCCTGAAGAAGCTGGGCATCGAGAAGGTACCGCCGCTGGTGGCGCGCGGCGTCCTGCTCGACATGGCCGCCTACTACAACACCGACGTCGTCAAGGAAGGCACCGCCTTCAACGTCAAGGAGATCGAGGAGGCCGCCAAGAAACAGGGCGTCGAGATCCGCCAGGGCGACATCGTCATCTTCCATACCGGCTGGCTCGGCCTGATCGGCAAGGACGACAAGCGCTACAGCGCCGGCGAGCCCGGTCTGGGCGTCGAAGGCGCCAAATACCTGACCTCGAAGGGCGTGGTGGCCATCGGGGCCGACAATTGGGCGGTGGAGGCGATTCCGTTCGAGTCGTCGAACCTGTTCGAGGTACACCAGATCCTGCTCGCGATGAACGGGACCTACATCCTCGAGAACATGAACACCGCCGATCTCGCCAGGGACAAAGGCTACGAGTTCCTGTTCGTGCTGGGCCAGCCGCGCTGGCGCGGCGGCGTCCAGGGCAACATCAACCCGATCGCGATCCGCTGATCCGGGCGGCACGGCGTTCGCAGCGCCGTGCCCCTCGCCCCTTCCGCCACGACCATGACGCGGAACACACCGCTAGTCGCGATAGCGCAAGGCTTCGAGGATGAGGCTGAATGCGGCCGACGGCTGCCGCCGGCTCGGATAATACAGGTAGTAGCCGTCGAACGGCTCGCACCAGTCGTCGAGAACGCGCACCAGCGCGCCCTTTGCCAGCAGCGGCGCGACGCGATCATCGACGAGATGGGCCAGGCCGTGACCGGCCGAGGCCGCAGCGACGATCAGATCGACGTCGTTCAACACGACCGGACCATCGACCTTGACCTTCAATTCGCGGCCGCCCCGGCCATATTCCCACTGATAGATGCTGCCGTTCACCATGCGCAGATTGATGCAGGCGTGACGCGTCAGATCGTCCGGCGATTTCGGGGCGCCGCATTTGGCGAGATATGCGGGCGAGCCGACCGTGGCCATGCGGAGCCTCGGGCCGATCCGCACCGCCACCATGTCCTGCTCGAGCCGCTCGCCGAGCCGCACGCCCGCGTCGAAACGTTCGGCGACGATGTCGGTGAGCCCGGACTGGACGTTCAGCTCGACCTTGATGTCCGGATAGTCTGCGACGATCCGGTCGATCGCGGGCCATAACAGGGTGCGGGCGGCGTGCTCCGACGTCGTGATCCGCACAGTGCCGGCTGGCCGGCTGCGCAACTCGGTCAGTGCGGCGATCCGGGCGTCGATCTCGTCGAACGCCGGGGCCACCGTTTCCATCAGGCGTTCGCCCGCCTCCGTGGGCGCGACGCTGCGCGTCGTCCGCGTCAGCAGCCGGACGTCCATGCGCTGCTCGAGCCGGCGGATGGCATGGCTCAGCGCCGACGGTGATACGCCGAGCTTGGCTGCCGCGCGGGTGAAACTGCGCTCCTCAGCCACGGCGAGGAACATCGCCAGACCGCCCATATCCATCCGCCGCACGGCCGCGCCTCCTGGATTAATGACAAATTGTCATAAGCCCATCCAACATTAGCCGCCTAATCGCAATGAGAAATACATCCTAGATCGTCCGGCAGAGCCTGGGCGCCCGCGCCCGCATCGTGAGGACGGATCATGAAAAAGCGAATTCTGGGACGTGGCGGCCTCGAGGTCTCGGCCTTGGGCCTGGGCTGCATGGGACTGAGCTTCGGCTATGGGCCGGCGACCGACAGGTCCGAAGCCGTCGCATTGATCCGCGCGGCCGTCGAACGCGGAGTGACCTTCTTTGACACCGCCGAAGCCTATGGCCCGGGACTCAATGAGGAGGTCGTCGGCGAGGCGCTCGCGCCGTTCCGCGACGACGTCGTCATCGCGACCAAATTCGGCTTCCTGAACGGCAAGCCGCAGGACGGGCTCGACAGCCGGCCGGCGCGCATCCGCGAGGTCGCCGACGAATCCCTGATGCGGCTGCGCACCGATCGGATCGATCTGTTCTACCAGCACCGCGTCGATCCGGACGTGCCGATCGAGGACGTCGCCGGCACCGTGAAGGAGCTGATCGCGGCGGGCAAGGTCCGGCATTTCGGCCTGTCCGAAGCCGGCGTGGAGTCGATCCGCAGGGCCCATGCCGTGCAGCCCGTGACGGCGCTGCAGAGCGAATATTCGATGTGGTGGCGCGAGCCCGAGACGGAGGTGCTGCCGGCGCTCGAGGAGCTCGGCATCGGCTTCGTGCCGTTCAGCCCGCTCGGCAAGGGCTTCCTCACCGGCCGGTTCGGCGCCGATGCGACGTTCGACAAGGCCGACTTCCGCAGCACGGTTCCCCGCTTCGCACCGGAAGCAATCAAAGCGAACCAGGCGATCGCCGATCTGGTCCGCAGCCTCGCCGACGCCAAGGGCGTGACGCCGGCGCAGATCGCGCTGGCCTGGCTGCTCGCCCGCAAGCCCTGGATCGTACCGATCCCCGGCACCACCAAACTGCACCGGCTCGAGGAAAATCTCGGCGCCGCCGATGTCGAGCTGACGGCCGATGATCTCGCCCGCATCGCGCAAGCCCTCGCCTCGGTCGCGGTGCATGGCGACCGCTACGCCGCTGCGCAACAGCGTTTCGTCAACCGATGAGCCGGCCAAGAGACGACGATCAGCAGATCGTCGTCTCTTGACGTGCCGATCGGTCCTCAACCGACCGCAAACTCCTGGGTGATGCCGATCGCGGCGAGAAACGACGGATCATGACTGACGACGAGCAGCGCGCCGTCGAAGTCGCGCAGCGCCTGCTCCAAGATCTCGATGGAAGCGATGTCGAGATGGTTGGTGGGCTCGTCCAGCAGCAGCAGCCAGGGCGGCTGCTCGCCACCGAACGTGCAGGCGAGGCCTGCGCGCAGCCGCTCGCCGCCGGACAGCGTCGCTACCGTCTGCTCGGCGTCGCGGTTGCGGAACGCGAAGCGCGCGCAGGCGGCGTACGCCGCCTCCGTCCCGAGCGCCGGATGCAGGCGGCGGAAATTGCCGATGATGCTGTCGCTGCCATCGAGCAGCGCGACGTGCTGATCCAGCATCGCGACCCGTCCCTCGGCGCGTCGGACCATTCCGTCGGCCAGGGACATCGTGCCGATCGCAGTCCGGAGCAGCGTGGTCTTGCCAGCGCCGTTACGCCCCACGATCGCGATGCGCTGACGGCCCCTGATGTGCAACGCCCATGGACCGAATTTCCTGTCGCCGTCGGTCACGACCGCATCCTCCATGGCGAGCAGTTCGGTGCCGGTGCCGAGCCCCGTTGCCGGCAGCACCATGGAGAGAGGCGTCAGGACTTCCACTCCCTGCCGCGCCTCCTCGGCCTGCGCGGTGGCCTCGGCCGTCACTCGCTCCGCCAGCCGCTGCGCCCGGCCGCCGGTGTTCTCAGCCCGTTCGGCGCGCGCGCCAAGCAGGATTCTGGGCGCCGAGCCACGCGCGGCGAAGGCGCGCCCGGCCTTGTCCCTGCGCACCTTGGCTTCGCGCTGGCGCTGCACGGCGCGGCCCACCTCGCGCAAATGGGCATCGGCGCGGTCCAGCGCAGCGGACGCCCGCGCCCGCGCCTCATCCCGCGCCTGCGCGAACATCGACCAGCCGCCGCCGACGATATGTACCCCGACCGGAGTAAGTTCGACGATCCGGTCCATTATCCCCAGCAACGCGCGATCATGACTGGCGACCAGCACGCCACCGCGCCAATTCTGCACGAGCCGGCCGATGGCGACGCGGCCGTCCGCATCGAGATTGTTGGTCGGCTCGTCGAGCAGCAGCAGATCCGGCGCTTCGATCAGCAGCCGCGCGATGCCGATGCGTGTCCGCTCGCCGCCGCTGAGGGACTCGATCGAACGATGCAGTCCGATGCGCCCCAGCCCGGCTTCCGTCAGCGCATCATCGACCCGCCGGGGCAGGCTCCAGTCGACGCGCGCGAGGTCATCGTCATGACCGTTCCCGGCAACGATCCGGTCGATGATCGCAAGTCCGGTCACGACGCCGAGCGCCTCGTCGATGCGCAGTCCGGGATTCCATTGCTGCGCCAGCAGCCCGAGCGTCCCGCCGCGCGTCACCTTTCCCGCTGCAGGATCCAACGTGCCGGCGATGATCCGCAGCAAGGTTGATTTGCCGCAACCATTACGGCCGACCAGCCCGACCCGTTCGGCGCCGATGGAGAACGAGAGTTTGTCGAACAGACGATGATCGTCAGGTGTGGCGGCGGCGACCGCGTCGAGCGTGAGAAAGGAGGGCATGAGCAACCGTGATGGCAGGAGACACAAAGCGGCGGGCAATGTTGGTCCTGCGATCCACGGCACCACTCCTGTTCACGGTATTGGACTGATATAGACTCATTGCAGCGCAGCGACAACTCCATGGCTGCCACGTCCGCGCCTGCTGGCCCGGCGTAGGTGGCCGTGCTAAGCGGCGCGCCATGCCTGCTCCCATTCTTCCCCTCATCGAAGCCGCCAGCCGCTGGCCCGAGCGCGGCGCGCTCGTCGGCCTTGATCTGGGCACCAAGACGATCGGCGTCGCGGTGTCCGATCCGGACCGCCGGCTCGCCACCGGCGTCGAGACCATCCAGCGCAAGGCCTTCAAGGCCGATGCGGCGCGGCTGCTTGCGATCTCAAGCGAGCGCAAGGTGGTCGGCTTCGTGCTCGGCCTGCCGATCAACATGGACGGCAGTGAGGGACCTCGGGCGCAATCGACCCGCGCATTCGCGCGTAATCTCGCGAACCTGACGGACTTGCCGATCGGCCTGTGGGACGAGCGGCTGTCGACGGCGGCAGTCGAACGCGAACTGATCGGCATGGATGTCAGCCGCGCCCGGCGCGCCGAGGTCATCGACACCCACGCCGCGATCTTCATCCTGCAGGGCGCGCTCGACCGGCTCGCCACGCTGCGCCGGTCCGGCCAATAGCCTCATGGGCGTCGTCGTCGCAGCGCTCGCACCGGTGTTCCTGCTGATCGTGGTCGGCGTCGGCCTGCGCCACAGCCTCATCCGGCTCGACACGCAATGGCATGGGCTGGAGCGACTGACATATTATGTGTTGTTTCCAGCGCTGTTGGTGCAAAGCCTCGTCAAGGCCGATCTCGCCAAGGTACCGGTCGCCGGTGTCGGCGGCGCGCTGTTCCTCGCGGCGCTGGCGATGTCCCTGCTCTGCCTCGCGCTGCGGCCGTTCCTGACGCGGCAGGGCATCGATGGCCCGGCCTTCACCTCCATCTTCCAGGGCGCGACGCGCTGGCAGACCTATGTCGGACTCAGCGTGTCCGGCAGCCTGTTCGGCCCGACCGGCCTTGCCTTGGCGTCGGTTGCGATGGTGGCGATCATTCCGCTGGTCAACGTGCTCAGCGTGAGCGTGCTCGCCCATTATGCTTCGCCGACACGGCGCTCGATCGGCGAGATCATTGCCACGATCGGACGCAATCCGCTGATCTGGGCCTGCGTGGTCGGCCTCGCGCTGAACGTGGCGCATCTGCCGCTGCCGAAACTCTGGCACGATGCCGCCGACGCGCTCGGCCAGGCATCGCTGCCGATCGGCCTGCTGGTGACCGGCGCGGGGCTGCATTTCGAGGGCTTGCGGCGCGCCGGCGCGGCTGCCGCGCTCGGCGTGGTGCTCAAGCTGGTGCTGATGCCGATCATGGCGGTCGGCCTCGCCGGCTGGTTCGGGGTCACAGGCTCCAGCCTCGTGGTGGTCGCCATCTGCGCCGCGGTGCCGACGTCCTCGAGCGCCTATGTGCTTGCCAAGCAGATGGGCGGCGATGCGCCGCTGCTGGCCCAGATCATCTCGCTGCAGACCGTGCTGGCCGCACTGACGATGCCGCTTGCGATCGCCTGGGCGAGCTGAGCCGCGCGCTCAGGAGGGGCCGCTGGCGAGCCATATCGTCTGCACCGTGGCGGCAAGGTTGTTGAGGCCGTGCAGCACCATGGTCAGATAGGTGGAGTGCGTCCGGTATCGCAGATAGCCGAACCAGACCCCGAGCGCGAACACATTGAGCAGGGCAAACCAGTCATATTGGAAATGCAGCAGCGTCCAGATCAGCGACGACAGGATGATCGCGCCGGGAACGCGCAGGAAAGAGTCCGACCAGCCGCGATAAAGAAAGCCGCGCGCCATCAGCTCCTCAGAGACCGGAGCCGCGACGCAGAAGGCGATCACCAGGAGCCACACCGTGCCATCGGTCTTGGCATGCTTCAGCATGTCGACCATGAAGCCCGACGCAGCCTCCTCTCGTCCCGTCAGCTGTGAGACCAGCTCCCAGGCGCCGACGATGACGACCATGCCGAGCACGCCGAAGCCCAGATGCTTCCATCCGGTCCAGCGCAGACCAAGGTATTCGGCAAACGAGAGGCGCGTGTACCGAACCGCGAAGTAGATGGGGATCAGCAATCCAGGCAACCCCATGATAGCCGAGAGCGCGACCGTCAGCGGCGAGGCGGCGGTCTTGGTCAGAGCCAGACGAAACGCCTCGAAATCATCGAGCGGCCCATCGAAACGGGCGAAGAGATAGACGATCGGCAGCAACTGGCCGACGAAAAAGGCGATGATGATGAGCACGCCCCACAGCGTCGTTCGCCAGAAGCCAAGCGTCCGCGGCAGATGTTGCGCCGGAACGACCTGCTGCGGCGGGTTGCCGGGATCGAGCGAATCCATGACGGCGGCTTCGGGACTGTCGGTCAAGGCAGGGCGCGCTCCAGCAGGTCACGGATATCAGCAGGATCGAGATCGACGGCGCCGTACATGCTCGGATGAACAGCGGCGAGCCGCGTGGCGGCGAACAGTTCGGCGTGACGCGGCGTGACCTTGTTCAGCGCAGCGGCGGCCGCCAGTAGCGCCAGCTTTTCGACCGCCAGCCGCGCGACGCGCTCGCTGTCGCCGCGCCGGAATGCCTGGCCGATGGCGGCCACAGCCGCGGCGGCGCCGGGAAGTCCGTTGGTGTCCGCCGCCAGGTCCTTGAGGATCGCCATCGCTGCATCGGCTTCACGTGACAGTGCGCGCAGCACGTCCAGGCACATCACATTGCCCGAGCCTTCCCAGATCGCATTGACCGGCGACTCCCGGAAGTGACGCGCGAGAATGCCGTCCTCGACATAGCCATTGCCGCCGAGGCACTCCATTGCCTCGTACAGGAACGGCGGCGCGCTCTTGCACACCCAGTATTTGATCGCGGGCGTCAGCAGCCGCATATAGGCCGCCTCCTTGAGATCGTCCGGCATGCGGTCGAACGCGCGGCACAGCCGCATCACCAGCGCCACCGTCGCCTCGACATGGAGGGCCATGTCGGCGAGCACCGCCTGCATCAAGGGCTGATCGGCGAGATGCTTCTGGAACACGCTGCGATGGCGCGCGTGATGCAGCGCATGCGCCAGGCTAGAGCGCATCAGCCCGGCGGACGAGATCGCGCAATCCTGCCGCGTCAGCTGCACCATCTGGATGATGGTTCGGATACCCCTGCCCTCCTCGCCGACGCGCACGGCATAGGCGCCGGCGAACTCCACTTCCGAAGAGGCGTTGGAGCGGTTGCCGAGCTTGTCCTTCAGACGCTGGAAGCGGAGCGCATTGACGGCGCCGTCGGGCGTGAAGCGCGGCATGAAGAAGCAGGTCAGGCCGCTCTCGGCCTGCGCCAGCACCAGGAAGGCGTCGCACATCGGCGCCGACATGAACCATTTGTGCCCGGTGATGCGGTAGCCGTCGCCAGCACGTTCCGCCGTCGTCATGTTGGCGCGCACGTCGGTCCCGCCCTGCTTCTCGGTCATGCCCATGCCGAGCGTCATGCCGCGCTTTTGCCACCACGGGGCAAACGCCGCGTCATAGTGGCGTGTCGCGATCACAGGCATGGTTTTCGCCAGCAGATCGGGCTGCGCGGCCAGCGCCGCGACCGAGGCGCGGGTCATCGTGATCGGGCAGAGATGACCGCTCTCCACCTGCGCGGCGATGTAGAATTTCGCGGCGCGCACGACCTCCGAAGGAGCGCCGCGTGGCCTGCCCTCGGATGTCCAGGTCGAATTGTGCAGGCCGGCTTCGACCGCACGCGCCATCATCTGATGATAGGCCGGATGAAACTCGACGACGTCGCGCCGAAAGCCCTTGGCATCGAAGCTGCGCAGCTTCGGCGTGTTCTCGTTGGCGAGCCGGCCCTGCTCGGCCATCTCGGCCGAACCCCACAAGGCCCCGAACGCGGCCAGCTCCGGTTCGGTGCCAGCCGCGCCATAAGCCGTGACCGCATCGACCAGCGGCCGGTCGGCGGTGAACAGGTTCACGTCCGCGAACGGCGGCGACTGGTTGAAAACGTCATGAGTCTCGAAGGAAGGCTGGGTCATGGCCGTGCCCTGTGGAAATCCATTATCGGCGCGGCCGAATGGACGAAATCATAAGCCGTCGCGCCCGCGCCCGGCAGCCCAAACGGCTGCCGCTCCCCTGGCATAGTTCACAAAGCATTGCCGCGCCATCCAGCAAGCCGGTCCGGCCGGACCGACGGAACGGGGGATAACTCGGAACCCCGGCTTTCGGCCTTGCCCG
Organism: Bradyrhizobium denitrificans; assembly: GCF_013179005.1. Classification (NCBI taxonomy): domain Bacteria; kingdom Pseudomonadati; phylum Pseudomonadota; class Alphaproteobacteria; order Hyphomicrobiales; family Nitrobacteraceae; genus Bradyrhizobium; species Bradyrhizobium denitrificans. The sequence goes on from NZ_JABFDP010000036.1 coordinate 19,679, forward strand.
CCATGGAAACCGCGCCTATAGCTCTGGCTTTAATGGCAACCTCTCCGAAATCGACTTTCGTCCTCGGGCACCGGCATTTGCTGGGAATCGAGGGCCTTTCCGCTCACGACATCACCGGCCTCCTCGACCTGTCCGAGGAGTATGTCGAACTGAATCGTCAGGTCGACAAGAAGCGCACGGTGCTGCGCGGCCGCACCCAGGTCAACCTGTTCTTCGAGGCCTCGACAAGGACGCAATCCTCATTCGAGCTTGCCGGCAAGCGGCTCGGTGCCGACGTCATGAACATGTCGGTATCGTCCTCGTCCATCAAGAAGGGCGAGACCCTGATGGATACCGCGGTCACGCTCAACGCGATGCATCCGGACATCCTGGTGGTCCGCCACCATGCCTCCGGCGCGGTGGAGCTTCTGGCCCGCAAGGTCGACGGCTCCGTGATCAATGCCGGCGACGGCGCTCATGAGCACCCGACCCAGGCGCTGCTCGATGCGCTGACGATCCGCCGCAACAAGGGCCGTCTCGAGGGGCTGGTCATCGCGATCTGTGGCGACGTGCTGCATTCGCGCGTCGCACGCTCCAACATCCTGCTGCTCAATACGATGGGTGCCCGCGTCCGCGTCGTCGCGCCCTCCACTTTGCTGCCGCCGGGCATCGAGCGCATGGGCGTCGAGGTCGCGCGCGACATGCGCGAGGGGCTCAACGGCGCCGATATTGTGATGATGCTGCGGCTGCAGCGCGAGCGCATGAACGGCTCCTTCGTGCCGTCGTCGTCGGAATATTTCCAATATTTCGGGCTCGACCAGAAGAAGCTGGCCTATGCCAAGCCCGATGCGCTGGTGATGCATCCGGGGCCGATGAACCGCGGCGTCGAGATCGACTCCATCGTCGCCGACGGCGCGCAATCGCTGATCCGGGAACAGGTCGAAATGGGGGTTGCCGTGCGCATGGCCGTGCTCGAGGCTCTGGCCCGCAACCTGCCCAACGCTTGATACGAAGTCGGGACGAAACGACATGCTGACCGATCGCCGCCCGATCCTGCTCGCCAACGCGCGCGTCATCGACCCATCCCGCGACATCGACGGGCCCGGCGACGTGCTGATCGCCGACGGCGTTATCCGCGACCTCAAGCGCGGCATCGGCGCCGCCGGTGTTCCCGAGGGAACCGATGTCGTCAACTGCGCCGGCAAGATCGTGGCGCCCGGCCTGATCGACATGTGCGCCTTCGTCGGCGAGCCGGGCCTCGGCCATCGCGAGACCTTTGCCAGCGCCAGCCAGGCCGCGGCGACCGGCGGCATCACCACAATCATCTGCCAGCCCGGCACCGAGCCTGTCATCGACAATTCGGCGACCGTCGATTTCGTGCTGCGCCGCGCCCGCGACACCGCGATCGTCAACATCCAGCCGATGGCGGCACTGACCAAGGGGCTGCGCGGCGAGGAGATGACGGAGATCGGCCTGCTGCGTGCCGCCGGCGCGGTGGCATTCTCCAACGGTCATACCAGCGTGATGAACGCGCAGGTGATGCGCCGCGCGCTGACCTATGCGCGCGACTTCGACGCCCTGATCGTGCATCACACCGAGGACCCCGACCTCGTCGGCGAAGGCGTCATGAACGAGGGCGAGTTCGCCTCGCGTCTCGGCCTTTCCGGCATCCCGCCGGCCGCCGAAGCGGTCGTGCTGGAACGCGACATGCGCCTCGTCGCGCTCAGCAAGGGCCGCTACCACGCCGCGGCGCTGAGCTCGGTGGACTCGCTCGACATTCTCCGGCGCGCCCGCGAGGCCGGCCTCGCGGTGAGCGCCTCGGTCTCGATCAACCACCTCACCTTGAACGAGAACGACATCGGCCCCTACCGCACCTTCCTCAAGCTGACGCCGCCGCTGCGCACCGAGGTCGATCGCCGCGCGCTGGTCGAGGCGCTGGCCTCCGGCCTCGTCGACGTCATCATGTCCGACCACAATCCACAGGACGTCGAGGTGAAGCGGCTGCCGTTCGCGGAAGCCGCCAGCGGCGCGGTGGGTCTGGAAACGATGCTGACCGCGGGCTTGAGACTGGTGCACAATGACGAGCTGAGCTGGACCACCTTGATCCGCGCGATGTCGACGCGGCCTGCGGAACTGCTCGGCCTCCCCGGCGGCACGTTGCGCGCCGGTGCGCCGGCGGACATCATCGTGATCGATCCGGACGTGCCCTGGATCCTCGATCCGGCCGATCTCAAATCGCTGTGCAAGAACACGCCGTTCGACGAGGCCCGCTTCACCGGCCGCGTGGTCCGCACCATCGTCGGCGGCCGCACCGTGTTTGAACATGTCTGACGCGCGTCCAAGCGTGGATGGAGTTATGTGATGGGACCTGAAGCCTTCCTGCCTGTCGCTCTCATCATCGGCTATCTGTTCGGCTCGATCCCGTTCGGCCTGATCCTGACCAAGCTCGCCGGCACGCAGGACCTGCGCAGCATCGGCTCCGGCAATATCGGCGCCACCAACGTGCTGCGCACCGGGCGCAAGGGCCTCGCCGCCGGAACCCTGCTCGGCGACGCGCTGAAGGGCACCGCCGCCGTCATCATCTCCGGCTATCTCGGCGGCCCGAATGCGGCGATGATCGCAGGCCTGGGCGCCTTCCTCGGACATTTGTTCCCAGTGTGGCTGAAATTCCGCGGCGGCAAGGGCGTCGCGGTCTATATCGGTATTTTGATTGGTCTGTTCTGGCCCGGCGCCATCTTCTTCTGTCTCGTCTGGCTCGCAACGGCGTTCGCGTTCCGCTACTCATCAGTCGCCGCGCTCGTCGCCAGCGTGCTGACGCCGATCGTGCTGTGGGCTTTCGGTCACACCGCGCTGGCGGCGTTGTTCGCCCTGCTCACACTGTTGCTGATTTACATGCATCGCGAAAACATCAGGCGATTGCAGGCCGGCACCGAAGGCAAGATCGGGGCGAAGAAGTAATCACTCCGGACAAATACGGAGCAGATGCGCAAAACCTGTGTTTCGCCGTATCGAACAGCGGCTGCGCGGCAACACCGCCGCGTGATCAGCTAATAAGTTAACGAGAGACTCTGGCGTGAATCATGATTGCCTGTCATGATTTCTGCATGTGGTTACGCAAGACCAATTCAAGCGGTTCGTCGGCCACGCACGATGACCGCAATGATCCGGCACCGGCGCAGCAGAATGCAGCCCCGGCCCGATCCAACGCCAGCCTCCTGCTCTCAGCTGCGCAGATCTGGTCGAACGAGGCGACGATCACCCAGGAGCCGGAGTTCGTTTCCGAGCCAGTCGTTTCCGAGCCCCTCATCTCCGAGCCCATCGCGTCGGCTGCGCCAGCGACTTCGGAGGTCGCAGAGGCTCAGGCCTGCGTCGCGGAGTCGGCGTCCGAGCCGAGTGAATTCGCCCCCGTCGTGGCCGAAATGATCATGGCGGCGACCCATGCGGCCGTGATGTCCGAGACCAAGGCTGCTGATATCCCGGAGCGCACATTCGCGGAGACGATCGCCACCGCGACGCTGCCGCCGCCGCCGCGGACATGGCCGCCGCGCAAGCTGTCGCTCGCCTTGCAAGGCGGCGGGACTTTTTCCGCCTTCACCTGGGGCGTGCTGGATCGGCTGCTGCAGGAACCGGGCTGCGACTTCGATACGATCAGCGGCGCCAGCGCCGGAGCGATCAATGCCGCTCTGCTGGCCAGCGGACTTGCCAATCACGGCCGTGAGGACGCCCGCAACCGGCTCGCGCAGTTCTGGACCCGGCTGACCGAGCAAGCCTCGTTCCGCTCGCTGATGGTGATCGGCGGCTATTCGCCCGCCAGCAGCGCGGTCTCGTTCGGCTCAGGGCTGCGCGGCGGACGTGCGGACCCGTTCGACCTCGACCCGCTGCGCGAGATGCTCGCGGACACCATCGATTTCGACGCCGCCCGAAGTGCAAATGCGCCGCGCCTCCTGGTGGCGGCGACCCGGGTGCGCGATGGCCTTCCGCAGATCTTCCGCAACGCCGCCATCACGCCGGACGTCCTGCTGGCCTCGACCTGCCCGGCCCAGCTGCATGGCGCGGTCGACATCGACGACGAGGCCTATTGGGATGGCGGCTATGCCGCCAATCCGCCGCTGGTCCAGATCGCGCACGAGTCCAGCGCCGCAGATCTGCTGGTGGTTCAGGTCACGCCCGCGCAGGATGGCTACGTCCCCGTCACCTCCGCTGCGATCGATCGCCGCCTTGACCAGATTGCCGCCAATGCCGTGCTCCATGCCGAGCTTGCCGCGCTCGAATGGGCCCGTAGCGACGGCCTGCATCCGCCGCGTGTGCATCGGCTTGCGGCCGAAGACGAGATCGAGGCCCTTGCGCAGCGCAATGCGACCGAGTTCGGCAGCGACTTCATCGCGCTGTTGCACCAGCGCGGGCGCGACGCCGCAGACCGCTGGCTCCGCGATGCGCCATTCGGCACCACCTTGGCGATCCCCGGCGAACAGCCGGTGGCGTCTCAGGATGAGGTGCGCGACGTCGCTCTGACATAGCGCGCCCTCTTCCCTGCGTCCTCGGGTTGTTCCATTCTGGCCTCTTCTTCGAGGGGGATCACGTGGACGCCATCAGCACGAGGCAGGAGCTCACCGACACCGAGCGGCGCGATCGCCTGCGGCTGATCCGCTCCGACAATGTCGGCCCGCGAACATTCCGGTCGCTGCTCAACCATTTTGGCACCGCCCGCGCCGCGCTCGATCGATTGCCGGAGCTGGCGCGCCGCGGCGGCGCGGCCAGGGTCGGCCGCATCTGCACGATCGACGAAGCCGAAGCCGAGCTCGACGCCTGCCTGCGGCAGGGCGTGCAGCTGCTGGCGCCCGAAGAGAACGGCTATCCGCCCCGCCTCGCCAGTTGCGAGGATGCGCCGCCGCTGCTCGGTGTCCGCGGCGCCCGGGGGACCTTGATGCAGCCGATGATCGCCATTGTCGGCTCGCGCAACGCATCGGCTGCGGGCCTCAAATTTGCGGGCCAGCTTGCTCACGAGCTCGGCCGCGCCGGCTTCGTGATCATTTCCGGTCTCGCCCGCGGGATCGACCAGGCCGCTCATCGCGCCAGCCTGTCGAGCGGCACGGTCGCGGTGCTCGCCGGCGGCCATGACCGGATCTATCCGCCGGAACATATCGACCTGCTCGGCGCGATTGTGGAGCGCAACGGTGCGGCGATCTCGGAAATGCCGCTCGGACACGAGCCGCGGGCGCGCGATTTCCCGCGGCGGAACCGGCTGATCTCCGGCGCCTCGCTCGGCGTCGTGGTGGTCGAGGCGGCGCATCGCTCGGGCTCGCTGATCACCGCGCGCATGGCAGGCGAACAGGGACGCGAGGTGTTCGCCGTCCCGGGCTCGCCGCTCGATCCGCGCGCGGCCGGTACCAACGATCTCATCAAGCAAGGGGCAACGCTCGTGACAGAGGCCGCAGACATTATCCAAGCGGTCGGCCCGATCATGGAGCGCCCGCCATCAGCGTCGCTGCGCGAGTCCGACGAAGAGTTGTTCGCGCCTGCGCCGGAGAGCCATGATCGCGATCAGATCATCGCGCTGCTTGGTCCGACGCCGGTCTCGATCGACGACCTGATCCGGATCAGCGGCCTCTCACCCGCCGTGCTGCGCGTGGTGCTGCTCGAACTCGAACTGGCCGGCCGCCTGGAGCGCCATGGCGGCGGGATGGTGTCGCTGGCGTGAGCGCGCCTGCTCGATCTGCTCCTGGTGCGGTTCAGCGATAGATCGGCGCGCCCGCCGGCGAGCTGGTGACGCCGCCATCGACGAACAGCTCCTGACCCTGGATATGCGCAGCCTCGTCCGAGGCCAGGAACAGCACGGTGCTCGCGATGTTCTCGGGCTCGCCGATGTGGCCGAGCGGTGTCGTCGCCGCGATCCGAGCCTCGAACGCTCTTTCTGCATCGGGCGTCGCGAGCGCGGCGCCCCAGATCGGCGTCCGCGTAGCCCCGGGCGACACCACATTGACGCGGATGCCGCGCGGCGACAGTTCGGACGCCAGCACCCGGGCCATCGCACGCACGCCGGCTTTGCTCGCGGCGTAGGCTGAATACCCGGGATTGCCGAGCACCGAGATCACCGAGCCGTTGAGAATGATGGAGGCGCCATCGTTGAGATATTGCAGCGCCGCCTGCACCGTGAAGAAAACTCCGGTCAGGTTGGTGCGGATCACCTGCTCGAACACCTGCGGCTTGGTTGCTCCGGCCGGCGTGGCACCGGGAATGCCGGCATTTGCGAACAGGATGTCAAGCTTGCCGAAGCGCTCCGCCGCGCGCGCAACCGCAGCCTCCGTCGCAGCGATGTCGGTCACGTCAGCCACCAGCGCCTGGGCGTTCGGCCCCAGATCCCGTGCCGCCGCCTCCAGCCGCCCCGCATCGCGTCCGGTGATCGCGACCTTGGCGCCCTCAGCAACGAAGCGGCGCGCCGTCGCGAGCCCGATGCCGCTGCTGCCGCCGGTAATCAGAGCCGTCTTGTTTGCAAGCCTCACGCCCGCCTCCATATGGTTGCATCATTAAACCGCATGGACGACATAAACGGACTGGTTTTATAATGCAACCACACAAGCGCGTGATGCGCTGCGCAGTCCAATCTGCGGGAACACGATAGGAATGGCGCGATGGTCAAACGCACGAGCCTCGAGGGAGACGGCTGCCCGATCGCACGATCACTGGACGCGATCGGCGATTGGTGGTCGCTCCTCATCATCCGCGATGCGTTTTTCGGCGTGCGCCGCTTCAGCGCCTTCCAGCGCAGCCTTGGGCTGGCGAAGAACATTCTGACCGTGCGGCTGCGCTCTCTCGTCGATCACGGTATTCTCACGACTGAACCGGCGGCTGACGGCAGTGCCTATCGCGACTACGTGCTGACGGCGAAAGGCCGAGGGCTGTTTCCGATCCTGGTCGCGCTGCGCCAGTGGAGCGAGGAATTCGACGAGCATCCCGAGGAGATTGCGACCATGCTGGTGGATCGCTCGCACCACCAGCCCGTGCGCAAGCTGCTGCTCTGTGCCAATGACGGCACGCCGTTGCGACCGGAGGACACCACCCTGGTACCACGATGAGCGCAATTACCGCTCAGCAGAAACGATCCGGAAGATAGCACCGCCGCATTGCGAGGAAGACACGCGCGTCAGCAGAGTCTATGACGACTGCGCAACCGCAGATGTTCCTCTGCCTCAAGGTTCGCCATGCGCAAAAGGTAGTCGAGCATGTCGAGGTGATGGCGCTGCGCAAGCTGGGCGAGGCTGGCGGTCACCTCCGCGACGAGCGCCGCCGCCGCGTCGGCATCCTCAACCGTCGCTTCAATGTCGGGATCGTGTCTGTCCGCTACCTTGGCCAACAAATATATCCAACATCGGGGTTGTCTGAGACAAACGAACACAAAATGAGTGCGGTTCCAATAGCGTTCCTCACAACCTGATAGGTACTTCGCGGCGCCAACGCAATCGACTTTCGGCACTGGTCGATTTGACAGGAACCGCCTCACCACCCATGTTCGCGTCAAGGGAGCGTGCGCGAATCCCGCGAAACCGGCTCCAATCCTTCCACTAAGTCATTGGAAATACATGAACATCGTCATCGTGGAGTCGCCTGCAAAGGCCAAGACGATCAATAAATATCTGGGCTCCTCCTACGAGGTTCTGGCCTCTTTTGGTCATGTCCGCGACCTTCCGGCCAAGAACGGTTCGGTCGATCCGGACGAGAATTTCCGGATGATCTGGGAGGTCGACCCCAAGGCTGCCGGCCGACTCAACGACATCGCCAAATCGCTCAAGAATGCAGACCGACTGATTCTCGCCACCGACCCCGATCGTGAGGGAGAGGCGATCTCCTGGCACGTGCTCGAAGTGTTGAAGGAGAAGCGCGCGCTCAAGGATCAGAAGATCGAGCGCGTGGTCTTCAACGCCATCACCAAGCAGGCCGTGTCGGAGGCGATGAAGCATCCGCGCCAGATCGACGGCGCGCTGGTCGACGCCTATATGGCGCGCCGCGCCCTCGATTACCTCGTCGGCTTCACGCTCTCCCCCGTGCTGTGGCGCAAGCTGCCGGGCGCGCGCTCGGCCGGGCGCGTGCAGTCAGTGGCACTGCGCCTTGTGTGCGATCGCGAGCTCGAGATCGAGAAGTTCGTTCCGCGCGAATATTGGTCGCTGATCGCCACGCTGGCGACGCCGCGCGGCGACACGTTCGAAGCGCGGCTGGTCGGCGCCGACGGCAAGAAGATCCAGCGGCTCGACATCGGCACCGGCGCGGAAGCCGAAGACTTCAAGCAGGCGCTGAACGCGGCGAGCTACACGGTCGCCACCGTCGATGCCAAGCCGGCGCGGCGCAATCCGCAGGCGCCCTTCACCACCTCGACGCTGCAGCAGGAGGCGAGCCGCAAGCTCGGCTTCGCGCCGGCGCACACGATGCGCATTGCGCAGCGTCTCTATGAAGGCATCGACATCGGCGGCGAGACCACCGGTCTCATCACCTATATGCGAACCGACGGCGTGCAGATCGACGGCTCGGCGATCACCCAGGCGCGCAAGGTGATCGGCGAGATCTACGGCAACAAATATGTGCCGGACAGCCCGCGCCAGTACCAGACCAAGGCCAAGAACGCCCAGGAAGCGCACGAGGCGATCCGCCCGACCGATTTGTCGCGCAAGCCCGCGGACCTGCGCAAGCGGCTCGATGACGACCAGGCCAAGCTCTATGAGCTGATCTGGACCCGCACCATCGCCAGCCAGATGGAGTCGGCCGAGCTCGAGCGCACCACCGTCGACATCATCGCCAAGGCAGGCGGTCGCACGCTGGAACTGCGCGCCACCGGCCAGGTCGTCAAGTTCGACGGCTTCCTCGCGCTCTATCAGGAAGGCCGCGACGACGAGGAGGACGAGGATAGCCGCCGACTGCCGCAGATGAGCCCGAACGAGCCGCTGAAGCGTCAGAACCTCGCGGTCACTCAGCACTTCACCGAGCCGCCGCCGCGCTTCTCGGAAGCCTCTCTGGTCAAGCGCATGGAGGAACTCGGCATCGGCCGGCCCTCGACCTACGCCTCGATCCTCGATGTGCTGAAAGCCCGCGGCTATGTGAAGCTCGAGAAGAAGCGGCTGCATGGCGAGGACAAGGGCCGCGTTGTGATCGCGTTCCTGGAGAACTTCTTCCGCCGCTATGTCGAGTACGATTTCACGGCGGATCTGGAGGAGCAGCTCGACCGCATCTCCAACAACGAGATCGCCTGGCAGCAGGTGCTGAAGGATTTCTGGACCGGCTTCATCGGCGCCGTCGACGACATCAAGGATCTGCGCGTCGCGCAGGTGCTCGATGCGCTCGATGAGATGCTGGGGCCGCACATCTATCCGCCGCGCGCCGATGGTGGCGACGTCCGGCAATGCCCGACCTGCGGCACCGGACGGCTCAACCTCAAGGCCGGCAAGTTCGGCGCCTTCGTCGGCTGCTCGAACTATCCGGAATGCCGCTACACCCGCCCGCTCGCCGCCGACAGCGAGGCCGCGGCCGATCGCATTCTCGGCCAGGACCCGGATTCGGGCCTCGACGTCGCCGTCAAGGCCGGCCGCTTTGGCCCCTACATCCAGCTCGGCGAGCAGAAGGACTACGCCGAGGGCGAGAAGCCCAAGCGCGCCGGCATTCCCAAGGGCACGCAGCCCTCGGACGTCGATCTCGATCTCGCGCTGAAGCTGCTGTCGCTGCCGCGCGAGATCGGCAAGCATCCGGAGACCGGCCTGCCCATCACCGCGGGCCTCGGCCGCTTCGGGCCGTTCGTGAAACACGACAAGACCTATGCGAGCCTGGAGGCCGGCGACGAGGTGTTCGACATCGGCCTCAACCGCGCGGTCACCCTGATCGCCGAAAAGGTCGCGAAGGGCCCGAGCAAGCGCTTCGGCGCCGATCCCGGCAAGGCGCTGGGTGATCATCCCTCGCTCGGCCCGGTCGCCGTGAAGGCCGGCCGCTACGGCGCCTATGTCACCGCTGGCGGCGTCAACGCCACCATTCCCGGCGACAAGGAGAAGGATACGATCACGCTCGCCGAGGCGATCGCGCTGCTCGACGAGCGCGCGGCCAAGGGCGGCGGCAAGGCCAAGGGCGCCAAAAAGGCTGCGAAGCCGGCCAAGGCGGCCGCGAAGCCGAAGGCCGGCGGCGACGACGACTCGCCGAAGCCGGCAAAGAAGGCCGTCGCGAAGAAGGCTGCGACGAAGCCGAAATCAGAGTCCACCAGCAAGGCGCGCGCGCCGGTTGCCAAGGCGGCCAAGACATCGGCCAAGCCTGCGACCAAGGCGACGCCCAAGAAGAGCGCCGGCAAGGCCCGCGGATGAGAAAATGAGCAAAAAGAGCGACATCGGCCTCCCTCCGCGGGAGGCCATCGTCGCCTTCATCCGCGCCAATCCGGGCAAGGTTGGCACCAAGGACATCGCCCGCGCGTTCGGCCTGAAGAACGCCGATCGCGCCGCGCTCAAGCAGTTGCTGCGCGAACTCGTCGCCGACGGCACCGTCAAGAAGAGCGGCCGCAAGAAGATCGTCGAGCCTGCGACCTTGCCGGCGACGCTGGTGGCGGACATTACCGGCCGCGACAGCGATGGCGAGCTGATCGCCAAGCCCGCCGAATGGGACGAGGCGGAGCAGTCCGAGCCGCCGCGCATCCGCATCCACACGCCGCGCCATGCGCGGCCCGGCGCGACGGCCGGTGTCGGCGACCGCGCGCTTGTTCGCGTGGAGCCGATCAACGACGCCGAGGGCATCGCCTATCGCGGCCGCGTGCTGAAGGTGCTCGATCAGGCGCGCAACCGCGTGCTCGGCATCTTCAAAAGCAATCCAGGCGGCGGTGGCCGCCTGATCCCGGTCGACAAGAAGCAGGCGGGACGCGAGCTCTCGATCGCCCCCGATGACACCAAGGACGCCAAGGACGGCGACCTCATCAGCGTCGACCTGCTGCGCGGGCGCGGCTATGGCCTGCCCGCAGGTCGGGTGAAGGAGCGCTTCGGCTCGGTCGCGACCGAGAAGGCGATCAGCCTGATCGCGATCCATGCCCACGAGATCCCGATGGACTTCTCGGCCGCGGCGATCGCCGAGGCCGAGGCCGCGCAGCCCGCGACCCTGAAGGGCCGTGAGGACTGGCGCGAGCTGCCGCTCATCACCATCGATCCGCCCGACGCCAAGGATCACGACGACGCGGTTCATGCCGAGCCGGATGCCGATCCGAGCAATGCCGGCGGCGTCATCGTCCATGTCGCGATCGCCGACGTCGCCTACTATGTGCGGCCGGGCTCGGCGCTCGATCGCGACGCGCTGATCCGCGGCAATTCGGTGTACTTCCCCGACCGCGTCGTGCCGATGCTGCCGGAACGCATCTCCAACAATCTGTGCTCGCTGGTGCCGGGCGAGCCGCGCGGCGCGCTCGCCGTGCGCATGGTGATCGGTGCCGACGGCCGCAAGCGCTCGCACTCGTTCCACCGCGTGCTGATGCGCTCGGCGGCAAAACTGTCCTACGCGCAAGCCCAGGCCGCGATCGACGGCAAGCCGGACGACATCACCGGTCCCCTGCTCGAGCCGATCCTGAAGCCGCTCTACGCGGCCTACGAGGTCGCCAAGCGCGGCCGCGACGCGCGCGATCCGCTCGACCTCGACATTCCCGAGCGCAAGATCCTGCTCAAGAAGGACGGCACGGTCGACCGCGTCGTCGTGCCCGAGCGGCTGGACGCCCACAGACTGATCGAGGAGTTCATGATCTCGGCCAACGTGGCCGCGGCCGAACTGCTGGAGAAGAAGGCGCTCCCCTTGATCTACCGCGTGCACGACGAGCCGACGGTGGAGAAGATCCATGCGCTGCAGGAATTTCTCAAGACGCTCGACGTACCCTTCGCCAAGAGCGGAGCGCTCAGGCCGTCGCTGTTCAACCGCGTGCTGACGCTCGTCGCGGGCCAGGACTATGAACATCTCGTCAACGAGGTCGTGCTGCGCTCGCAGGCGCAAGCGGAATACTCCACGGACAATTACGGGCATTTCGGCCTCAATCTGCGCCGCTACGCCCATTTCACCTCGCCGATCCGCCGCTATGCCGACCTCGTCGTACATCGCGGCCTGTTGCGCGCGCTGAATCTCGGCGACGGCGCCCTGCCCGACAGCGAGACGCCGGATCATCTCGCCGAGGTTGCGGCGCAGATCTCGGTCACCGAGCGGCGCGCGATGAAGGCAGAGCGCGAGACCGCCGACCGCCTGATCGCGCATCACCTCGCGGACCGCGTCGGCGCCACCTTCCAGGGCCGCATCTCCGGCGTCACCCGCGCCGGTCTCTTCATCAAGCTCGACGACACCGGCGCCGACGGCCTGGTTCCGATCCGCACCCTCGGCACGGAATATTTCGACTATGACGAAACCCGGCATGCGCTGATCGGCCAGCGCAGCGGTGCCATGCATCGGCTGGGTGACGTCGTCGACGTGCGTCTGGTAGAAGCTCAACCGGTGGCCGGCGCGCTGCGCTTCGAATTGCTGACACAGGCCGATGTCCTGGTGTCGCGGCATCCGCGTGGCGCAGGCCCCAGGCGCAAGAGTACCGCCAAGAGGAATACCAAGACGAAAGCCAAGGCGACCCAAGCCGACGCTCGTCCGCGGCACAAGGAAAAAAGCCGCAAGAAAAACCAAAAGGCAGGCGCAAAACGCAAGCCCGGCACATCGAAGAAAGGCAGATCATGGACGCCATGAGTTCAACGCCCCGCGCATTGCCACAGGCCTTGCCACAGACTTGGACGCGTGACGCCGGCGCCGTCGAGAAGCGTGACGTCTGGACGGCGATGAAGCGCGGCCTGCGCGGCCGCTGCCCCCGCTGCGGCGAGGGCAGACTGTTCCGCGCCTTCCTGAAGGTCGCCGACGCCTGCGATCGCTGCGGCCAGGATTTTTCCGGCCATCGCGCCGACGACCTGCCCGCCTATCTCGTGATCGTCATCGTCGGCCACATCGTCGTGCCGCTGGCTCTGTCGATCGAGACCAACTACGCGCCGCCGGTGGCGCTGCAGCTCGCGATCTATCTGCCGGTGACCTTGATCGCCTCGCTCGCGCTGCTGCAACCGGTCAAGGGCGCCGTCGTCGGGCTGCAATGGGCGTTCCGCATGCACGGCTTCGACGACAATCCGGTGGAAGGCATTCCGCCGGTCTGAACGACCAGATGATCAACCAATAAGAAGCACGCGGGGAGGACATGAGCGAGACGGCACAGGCGACGGACGCACCGGCGGGCAAGCCCGCCGAGAAGGAAGCGGATCATCATCCCTACACCAAGCCGCGCGACGCGGCGACCTTGATCCTGGTCGATCGCAGCGGCGCAGTGCCGAAGGTGCTGGTCGGCAAGCGCCACGACAAGGTCGTGTTCATGCCCGGCAAGTTCGTCTTCCCCGGCGGCCGCGTCGACAAAACCGATCACCGCATCCCTGTCGCCGCGCCCATGCCGGCCGAGCTCGAAGCCAATTTGTTTAAGGGCAAGCCGCAGACGACGGCGTCGCGCGCGAAATCGCTTGCCGTCGCCGCGATCCGCGAGGCCTGCGAGGAAACGGGTCTCTGCCTCGGCCGCAAGATCGACCGCTCCGCGCCGAAACTCGACGGTCAGCTTAAAGGTCCCTGGGCGCCGTTCGCCGAGGCCGGCCTGCTGCCCGATCCCTCCGGCCTCTATCTGATCGCCCGCGCCATCACCCCGCCCGGCCGCATCAAGCGCTTCGACACCCGCTTCTTCACCGCCGACGCCTCCGCCATCACCCACCGCGTGGAGGGCGTGGTGCACGCCGATGCGGAACTTGTCGAGCTGGTCTGGGTCGAACTCGGCTCCAAGCCGCTCGCCGATCTGCATCCGATGACCAAGAACGTGCTCAACGAGCTCGACCGCCGCCTCGCCACCGGCCCATTGCGCCATGACGCGCCGGTACCGTTCTTCCACTTCTACGGCGGCAAGATGCAGAAGGACGTGCTGGGCGGCTGAGAGCTGGCTGGCGTCATTGCGAGGAGCGCAGCGACGAAGCAATCCAGAGTCCTCGTGCAGCCCTGGATTGCTTCGCTTCCGCTCGCAATNTCGTGCAGCCCTGGATTGCTTCGCTTCCGCTCGCAATGACGGGGGTTGTTCTCTCAGTCCGGCCCAAATCAGCAAATCGTTCTGGGCATCGTGACTGGCGTGTGGTCGCGCAGTTCCCATCTATTTTCTTCAGCGCAATCATCGCGGACCCCACTCCATGGCCCCTCGTCAACTCAAGCTCGGCGCCTTCATGCGCCCGGTCTCGATCCATACCGGCGCCTGGCGCTATCCCGGCGCCTGGCCGGACGCCAATTTCAATTTCGCACATCTGAAGCAGCTGATCCGCAAGCTTGAGGCCGGCAAGTTCGACGCTTTCTTCATGGCCGATCATCTGGCCGTGCTGAACATGCCGATCAATGCGCTGAAGCGCAGCCACACCGTGACCTCGTTCGAGCCCTTCACGCTGCTCTCGGCATTGTCGGCGGTCACCGAGAACATCGGCCTGATCGCAACGGGGTCGACCACCTTCGACGAGCCCTATCATGTCGCCCGCCGCTTCGCCTCGCTCGACCACATCTCGGGCGGCCGTGCCGGCTGGAACATCGTGACGACGTCGAACCCGGACGCGGCGCTGAATTTCGGTCTCGACGACCACATGGAGCATGCCGAGCGCTACAAGCGCGCCCGCGAGTTCTACGATGTCGTCACCGGCCTGTGGGATTCGTTCGCCGACGATGCCTTCGTGCGTGATGTCGAGAGCGGGCTGTTCTTCGAACCCGAGAAGATGCACGTGCTCGACCACAAGGGCAAATATCTGAAAGTACGGGGACCGCTGAACATCGCCCGCCCCGTCCAGGGCTGGCCCGTCATCGTCCAGGCCGGCGCCTCGGAGGACGGCAAGCAGCTCGCGGCCGAGACGGCGGAAGCCGTCTTCACCGGCGGCGGCAGCCTGACCGACGGCAAGACACTCTATGCCGACATCAAGGGCCGAATGGAGAAGATCGGCCGCAACCCCGAACATCTGAAGATCCTGCCCGGCGCTTTCGTCGTGGTCGGCGACAGCGTCGAGGAAGCCAAGGAGAAGCGCGCGCTGCTCGACAGCAAGGTGCATTACGAGAGCGCCATCGCCTCGCTCTCGGTCATCCTGGGCACCGACGCCTCCGGTTTCGATCCCGACGGCCCGCTGCCGCCGATTCCCGAGACCAACGCCTCCAAGAGCGGCCGCCAGCGCCTGGTCGACGTCGCCGCCCGCGACAAGCTCACGGTCCGGCAGCTGGCGCAGCGGGTCGGCGGCTATGGCGGGCTGGCTTTCGTCGGCACCGCGACGACCATCGCCGACCAGATGCAGGAGTGGCTGGAAAGCCGCGGCTCCGACGGCTTCAATATCATGTTCCCGTTCCTCCCCGCAGGGCTCGACGACTTCGTCGACAAGGTGATTCCCGAGCTGCAGCGTCGCGGGATCTTCCGCAGGGAGTATGAGGGGCCGACCTTGCGCGACAATCTGGGCCTGCCACGGCCAAAAAACCGGTTCTTCGCGTCCTGAGGGGACAGATTCTGGCCCGGCAACCTTGACTTTGGGGGCTGGCTGGGTAGGTTGCCCGCCAACGGCGCCCCCCTCTTTGGCCGGTGCCCACCCCCATTCGTTTCCAGAGGTTCAAGACATGGCCAAAGCGGTCACCATCAAGGTCAAGCTCGTGTCGTCGGCCGACACCGGCTTCTATTACGTTGCCAAGAAGAACTCGCGCACCATGACCGAGAAGATGGTCAAGAAGAAGTATGACCCGGTCGCGCGCAAGCATGTCGAATTCCGCGAAGCCAAGATCAAGTAAGATCGCGGTCAGCTGCGACTTCAACGGGGCCGTTTCGGCCCCGTTTTTTATTGCCTGCCTTCCATTGTCTGCTTTTTACTGTCTGCCGCGCCCTCACCGGTTGTAACGGGCCAAGGCTGCAACGGTATTATTTTGGTGATTGGGCCGGGGATTTCGGTTCCGTTGCAAGGAACCATCAACCAAACCCATGCAGATTGGCGGGCTGAGCCCCTCCCCGTCGCTCCCTCGCCCGGCAGATCTCGCATGACCGCTTCCCAGAGCCTGCAATCCCGTCTCGACTTCCTCGGCATCGACCAGGCGACCCGAGAGGCGCTGCGCGAGCTGCGGCCGCTGATCGGCAAGGTGCTGCCCGGCCTGCTCGACCAGTTCTACGCCCATGTCGGCAGGTTTCCGCATCTGGCCACCATGTTCTCGAGCCCGGCCGCGGTGCGCCATGCGAAGCAGGCCCAGCACGACCACTGGATGTCACTGGCGACCGCCGCGTTCGACGACGCCTATGTGAAATCGGTGACGCGCATCGGCGAGGCCCACCACCGGATGGGGCTCGAGCCGCGCTGGTACATCGCGGGCTACTCGCTGATCGTCACCGGCCTTCAGAAGGCGATCGAGACCGAATTGTCGGACGGCTGGTTCGGTGGCCTGGCGGCGCGCGAGAAGCGGGCCGCGATGCAGGCCGCCATCACCCGCGCGGCCATGCTCGACATGGATCTGGCGATCTCGGTGTATCTCGACGCGGCCAAGAAGGAGCAACACCTGGCGATGCGCCGCATGGCCGACGAATTCGAAGCCACGGTCGGCCAGATCATCAACCGGGTCCATGCCGATGCGCAAACGCTGGAGGTCTCGGCCAACACGCTGACCAGGACCGCCGAGCAGAACCAGCAGCTGTCGACCAGCGCTGCGGCGGCCTCGACCCAGGTCTCGTCCAACGTTCAGTCGGTCGCCTCCGCCGCCGAGCAGATGGCGTCCTCCGTCAACGAGATCGGCCGCCAGGTCACGGCATCGACCACCATCGCCAAGGAAGCCGTGCGCCAGATCGAGCAGACCGATGTCGGCATCAGCGAGCTCTCCCGCACCGCCGAGCGCATCGGCGACGTGCTGAAGCTCATCACCTCGATCGCAGCCCAGACCAACCTGCTGGCGCTCAACGCGACGATCGAGGCGGCGCGGGCCGGCGACGCCGGCCGCGGCTTCGCCGTGGTCGCCTCCGAGGTCAAGGCGCTGGCATCGCAGACCGCCAAGGCCACCGAGGAGATCGGCCAGCAGATCGAAGGCATCCAGAGCGCGACGCAATCTTCCGTCGCCTCGATCAAGCAGATCGGCGGCACCATCCAGCAGATCTCGGAGATCGCCGCCGGCATCGCTGCCGCAGTCGAGCAGCAAGGTGCGGCGACCGGGCAGATCTCGCGCAACGTCCAGGAGGTTGCCGGCGGCACCGCGCGCGTCGCCAGCAATATCGGCGACGTCAGCAAGGGCGCCAACGCCACCGGGACCGCGTCCTCGCAGGTGCTCGCCTCCGCGCACTCGCTGTCGCGCGAGAGCGATCATCTCAAGGACGAGCTGGAGAAATTCCTGCGCAAGGTCCGCGCGGCATAGACCGCGTGTCATCAGCGTCGCACCGCGCGCAGGACGGGCGCTGCGGCTCACGCGACGCGATCTGCTCTGCTCCGAAGTCGGCGGGGCGCGCTACATTCCATGGCTTTGGAACACGGCCGAGCAACGCTTGCTCAGCTTCTGCCGGTTCTGGGTCAGGCAATTCTGGACCGCGAAATCGTCGCCGAGCTGACTGCGGCAGAAGCGCTTGGCATCGGGCGCGCAGGCCTTTTGCTCCTGCGGCGTTCCCATATGGCCCTGGGCCTGGGCAAAGGACGGCAGAACAACCAGCGACAGCGCAACAGCAAACATCAGCTTCTTCATCTCGGGGCTCCTCCTTGGGCCGGGACAAACGTCTGCAGCGCCGAGCGGTTCCGGTGATGCTCCGCCGTATCATCGAGATCGATTCAGCGGCCGATGCCCGCCTGTCTGAGCTCGCGGCTGAGCGGGGCCAGGCCGTGTCGGACCTGAAGCGCGTCAGGGCATGTCTCGATCAGCCCATGGTCGCGAGGCGCATTTGACCGCCACAATCCATCACGGATGCGATGATTGCGATCCCGTGACGGCCCGTGCCAACGCTGCGCGCGCGAGCAGCCGGGTCGAGTCCAAGGTCGGCAAGGGCGAGTTGGTGTCGTCGATGATCAGCGGAATCTCGGTGCAACCGAGCGCAACCGCGTCGCAGCCTTTCGCTTGAAGCCGCGCGATGATCGCCTGAAACGCGGCGATGGATGACGGCGCGAAGCGGCCGTAGACGAGCTCATCCATGATGATGCGGTTCGCGGTGATGCGATCGTCCTCGTCCGGTCGCGAAAACCTCAAGCCGCGCGCAGCAAGGCTGTCGGGATAGACATTGCTGTCGACGAGCCATTTCGTGCCGGTGATGCCGACCTGCTTGTAACCTCGCCTCGCGGCCTCCCGGGCGACCTCGTCCGCGATGTGCAGCCATGGCAGAGGTGAGCGCGGCAGCACGAGCGGCAGCGCCTGATGAATCGTATTGTCCGGGCAGATGAGAAAATCCGCGCCGGCCGCCGCGAGCTTGCGCGCCGAGACCAGCATCAGCTCGGCAACGCCCGCGAGGTCGCCGCGGTCGAGGCAGAGCACGTAGTCCGCCAGCGACGGCGTGTGCATCGACACCTCGGGATGGGCGTGCGGGCCGAGGATGTCGGCGCCCTCCTTGCAGATCGTGCGATAGCACAGCGCCGCCCCCTCGGCCGAGCAGCCGACAATGCCGATATGTTGCGTCATCCGTCATAGCCTCCTTACGCTTCCTCGCGGCTGATGGTCGAGAAACGCACCATCTCCACTCCATCATTGCCTCGCAACGGCCCGCCAGCCAAATACACGGTGCCTCGGGACATGTTGCGGCATCGCCAGGGCAGATCAAGCCGATCCACCCTGTCGACGACCCGCGCGGCCGGCGCCAGCGCGCGCAGCTACATCACGCCGCGCGATATCATCAGACGCGCCGTGCTGTCCTTGAGTTTCTCCAGAGCGCGGTGCGCGGCGATGTGCTCGATATCGCCGCGGTTCAGCCCGATATCGATGAGCTGCGCCTCGCTCAGGTCGCGCAGATGCAGTCGCATCATCCGGCGTCGGCGGCTCTCCCGAAACGCGATCCATTGGCGCGCGAGCCAACCGAAAAAGCCCGGCACGGCCACGCCCGGCGGCCCGGCCGCGTCCTTCTCCGACGCTGCCCCGCGCTGCGCAGCGATCGGCGCATCGGGACGCGGCGCATGCAGAACGCCGCGCCCGGCCTTCGCCGCAGCGCTGGGACGATCGAGCCCACGACGTGTGGCGTCGTGCGCGATCTTGAGGTGGGTCTGAGGTGGCATCGGTCGCTCCTGCTGTGTGGTGCCGACAGGGAGCGTGACCAAACAAAAGGCCCCGTCCGATGCCGGCGGGGCCTGGTGGAATGATCGTGTCGTCGAAAACCTAGCGCACGACTCCTCCCACGGCCCGGCTGCAGCGGGTCGTATGTTTACGGTTGGAGCGGCGCACGACGTTGATCATGATTTGCAATTAGCACGGACATCGCGCGAAATCAAGGCATGTAGTTCGTGCGCGCGCCGATGAGCACATCGGCTGATGTTTCGAACGCTGCCGACGTCTGCGCACAACCGGCTTCGACCCAGCCACGTGCACAAGGGACGCGCTGCTCCTTCGCCGTCATTGCGCATGCAGCGAAGCCGTCCAGAGCCGCACGCGACCCTGGATTGCCTCGCTGACGCTCGCGACGGCCTCGTGCCGACCATCGCGCGCAAATGGCAGACATTCTCTGCTGCGGGGGCGGATGAGCGCGAGCAGCATCCGTCCCCCTCAGATCGTCCGTCCTGCGATCGTGGCGCGCCGGTCCGAACTACATCACGCTCCGGCACGGCCAGGGATTCATCGCGTCGTTGCGTCGCGTCTCGAACGCCCGGAAGGCGACGATGTGATCGATGTCGCCGGGCGTCAGCCCGATATCCTTCAGCTCCCGTTCGCTCAGGCCGCACAGGCTCGCGCGCAACCGCTCGCGGCGGCGGCTGTCTTGGAACGCGCGCCAGCCTCCTGCGAGCAGGCGGAGCAGGCTCTGGAGCGGCGTGCCCGGTGGCCCGGCGCCGCTGTTCTCCGACGCGGCCTCGTTCGGCGCGGCGGTGGAGGCATCGCCGGACGCCGACGTCACCGCGATGCCCATCGCGGTTTGCGACGGCGGGATGTTGAGGCCGAGCCGCGCAGTATCACGCACGCTCTCGGCGGTGGGGTCGATCGGATAAGGTGGCATTGGCTGCTCCTGCTGTTGTGCCGACAGCGAGCGTGGCCAAATAAAAAGGCCCCGTCCGATGCCGGCGGGGCCTGGTGGACAGAGCGCGTCGTTGACGTCCTAGCGCACCAATCCTCCCACGGCCCAGCCCAAGCGGGTCATGTGGTCGAGGTTGATCATGTGCACCGAGTTGCTCATGGCATGTCGATACCACGAGGAACAACCTACATCAAGCGATATGTTGCAGGTATGCACCCTGAAGGCGAGTTGGTCTGAGCTAATAACAACCGTCGGTATGACGACCGAACGCGGCGTCAGCTGTGTCGACCGGGGATCTGATGGACTCTCGTTCATTCTGAGCCGACATCGAAACAATGGGGACCTCATTTCATTTGATCAAGGGCGGATCGCACCGTCCGCGATCGTGCAATATGCGTTGTGATCCAATGGGTATGCCTCGGACGTGAAAGCGATGCATGATCGAATAGCCGATCCCTATGATGCGCAGATGCGGACCTATCGCGAGCATCCTCGCAGCTTGAACCGTCGCCTCGTGGAGGACTACGTCCGAGATCACAGCGAGTACGTTGAACTGGCCATCGAGGCGTTGGCTCAAGCGGCACCGGTCACGCTTGCCCTCGTACAGTTCCACAAGGCCATTCGCAGATCGCCCGCGCGCAATTTCTGGCCCTTCATCCGCAAGACAAAGGGCGTGCTGTTCGTCCGGTCAGCCGACACAGGCCGGGACAGCCCGTGGCCGTGGCAGCGAACCAAGACCGGCAATATGCGTTACGCGCTGCCTGGCGTTCTGCTGTTTTCGCCATGGCTTCCGAACGTTCGTCGCGATGTGCGAAACCGCACGATCGAGCTTCAGCGCACGCGCGCACATATCCGGTCAATGGCTGGCCAAGATGACGTTTGGTCCCAGAACCTTCACTGGTTCATTTTCTACGGGACGCGACGAGCCCGGTGGCTTCTTGAGGAGGTCAAGGTGCTCCAGGGGATTGCCGGGCCAGAGAGCATCGCGGCGCTGGACCGGTGGTCCGACGATCCGCTGCGGGGCTCGAACATCACATTACGAATTTCGCGAAACACCCTCGTCTATCGCGACGGGCCAGAGCATTGCGAGATCGACATCCCTGCCGCACTCACCAAGCCCCTTAGCATCCCCTCTACGCCCGACCGGGATTTGAAGCTGCACTTGGTCAGGGCTGGACGACAATCGTATTCTCCGTAGCCGCCGCCCTGCCCCTCAGCGGCCGCGGCCGGCGGCCTGCGGCAGGAATTGCGGCTGATGCACCGGGGCGATGGCCACCGCGCGGTTGCGGCCGTCGTTCTTGGCGCGGTAGAGCGCGGTGTCGGCGCGCTTCATCACGTCGGCGATCGGCTCGCCCTTCTGCTCCAGGGTGGAGATGCCGATCGATGTCGTAACCTCGATGCGCTTCTCGCCCTTGTGCACAGCGAATGGCTCGTTGGCGACCGAACGGCGCAGCCGCTCGGCGACCATGCCAGCGACGTGGAGGTCGGTCTCGGGCATCACGATCACGAACTCCTCGCCGCCATAGCGGCAGGCGAGATCGATGCCGCGGATCGATTTGCGCACGCGCATCGCGAACTCGCGCAGCACGTCATCGCCGGCATCATGGCCGTAGGTGTCGTTGATGGCCTTGAAGTAGTCGATGTCGAGCATCATCAGCGCCAGCGGCTTGCCGCGGCTCGCCGCCTGGTCCGCCAGCGTCGCCAGATGGGTCTCCATGTAGCGGCGGTTGTGCAGCCCGGTCAGCGCATCGGTGATCGCCATTTCGATCGAATTCTGCACATTGTCGCGCAGATGATCCGTGTAACGGCGCTTGCGGATCTGGGTGCGCGCGCGTGCCATCAGTTCGTTCTTGTCGACCGGCCGCAGCAGATAGTCGTTGACGCCGATCTCGAGACCGCGCAGCAGGCGCGTGTTGTTCTCGGCCTCGGCAATGGCCAGGATCGGCACGTGCCGGGTGCGCTCCAGCGAGCGCAGCTGGCTGCACAGCCTCAGCCCGTCGAAATCGTCGAGGTCGAGCGAGACGATGACGAGGTCGTAATTGCCTTCGGCGGCGTTGAACACGGCCTCGGACGGATTGGGCTCGACATCGACGGAATGCTCGGCCGCCAGCATCGGCCCGAGCCGCTCATAGGATGACGGCCGGTCGTCGACCAGCAGAATGCGCCCGCCCTTGCCGGTGTCGGCCACCGCGTTGCGCTCCGGCGCCTGCACGCCGATCTCGAGCGAGGTCAGCGCCCGCATCCGCAGCTCGTCGGTCATCATCTTGAGCCGCGTCAGCGAGCGCACGCGCGCGATCAGCACGACATCGGACACCGGCTTGGTCAGGAAATCATCGGCGCCCGCCTCCAACCCGCGGACGCGGTCGGACGGGCTGTCGAGCGCCGTCACCATCACCACCGGAATGAAATGCGTGGCCGGATTCGACTTCAGCCGGCGGCAGACCTCGAAGCCGTCCATGTCCGGCATCATGACGTCGAGCAGGATGATGTCGCATTCGGCGCGCTGGCAGATCTGCAGCGCTTCGGCGCCATTGGAGGCGGTCAGCACGTCGAAATACTCGGCCGACAGCCGCGCCTCCAACAGCTTCACGTTGGCCGGGACGTCGTCGACCACAAGAATGCGCGCGGACACTGCAGGAACTCCCTAGCCGATAAAGCGTCGTACCGTTTCAATGAATTTTCCGACCGAGATCGGTTTGGAAAGATAGGCTTCGCAGCCACCCTCGCGGATGCGCTCCTCGTCGCCCTTCATGGCAAAAGCCGTGACCGCCACCACCGGGATGGCGCGCAGATCGGGATCATCCTTGATCCAGCGCGTCACCTCCAGGCCGGAGACCTGGGGCAATTGGATGTCCATCAGGATCAGATCGGGACGGGTCCGGCGCACGATGTCGAGCGCCTCCACGCCGCTGGAGGTCCCGGATGTCTGGTATCCGTGGGCCTCCAACAGATCGCGGAAGAGCTTCATGTTGAGCTCGTTGTCCTCCACGATCAGGACGGTCTTGCCCATCCGCCCCTCCGAATCACTGACACCGGCATGCCCTCCGGCGGACACCTGTCCACCGCTACTCATCTAATTCAAACTAGCCCCAGATTCGTTCTAAGCCGTTAAGTCGGTATTCGATCTTTCCCCGAGATGGTTTCCACTTGCTTGAACCCATTCCGAAGACTCGGGCATGATGGGCCCAAAGTAGAGACGACAAGTTAACGGAAAGGCAAATGCTCCGTTGAAAAAGCCAGTTCGAAATCCGCGCGAAGTCGCTGAAATCGTTGCAGTTCAGGCGCTGTCTTTCCTGGCCGGAGATCCCGAACGGATCGGCCGGTTCCTGGCCGAGACCGGGATTGGGCCGGAGACGCTGCGATCCTCGGCGGCCGACCCGAACTTCCTGGCCAGCGTGCTCGATTTCGTGCTGCGCGATGATGAGACGGTAAAGGCTTTTGCCGCCAGCTCCAAGTTACATCCGACCAATATCATGGCAGCAAGGCAGGTATTGGGCGACCGGCCGTGGGAGCGCGACGTGCCGTGACGGCGGCTGCGCCAGAGGGAGCGTCGCGCGGGGGCAGCCGTCCGACCTGCTTCTGCCGCGACTGTCTGACGGACCTGGACTTCGGCACGCGCCGCTGCGCCGCCTGCGGTTCGCCGCGCCTGGTCCGTCACCACGCTTTGCCGGCGCTGACATTGGCGCATATCGACTGTGACGCGTTCTACGCCACGGTCGAGAAGCGCGACAATCCCGCCGTCGCCGACCGCCCGGTGATCATCGGTGGCGGCAAGCGTGGGGTGGTGTCGGCAGCCTGCTACATCGCCCGCACCTATGGCGTGCGCTCGGCGATGCCGATGTTCAAGGCGCTAGAGCTGTGCCCCGCGGCGGCCGTCATTCCCCCGGACATGGCGAAATATGTCCGCGTCGGTCGCGAGGTCCGGCAGGCGATGCAGGCGCTGACGCCGCTGGTCGAGCCGCTGTCGATCGACGAAGCCTTCCTGGACCTCGCCGGCACCGAGCGGGTCCACGGCATGATCCCGGCCAAGGTGCTGGCGCGGTTCGCCCGCGAGGTCGAGCAGACGATCGGCATCACGGTCTCGGTCGGACTGTCCTGCAACAAGTTCCTGGCCAAGATCGCCTCCGACCTCGACAAGCCCCGCGGCTTCGCCGCGCTGGACCAGGAGCAGGCCTGTCAGATGCTGGCTGACAAGCCGGTCGGCTTCATCTTCGGCGTCGGGCCCGCGACCCAGCAACGCCTCGCGCAACACGGTTTTCGCAGCATCGCCGAGCTGCAGCGGGCCGACGAGATCGAGCTGATGAAGCAGTTCGGCGGCGAGGGCCGCAGGCTGTGGCGGCTGGCGCGCGGCATCGACGATCGCAAGGTGGTGGCCGATCGCGGTGCCAAGACGATCTCGAGCGAAACCACCTTCGAGACCGACATTCGCGATTATGCAACGCTCGAAAAACTGCTGTGGCGGCTGTCGGAGAAGGTGTCGGCACGCCTGAAGGCGAGCCAGCTCGCCGGCGCGACCATCACGCTAAAGCTGAAAACCGCAGACTTCCGCCAGCGCACCCGCTCACAGTCGATCGCGGCCCCCACGCAGCTCGCCGGCAAGATCTTTGCCGTGTGCAAGGAGATGCTGGCGCGCGAGACCGACGGCACGGCGTTCCGGCTGATGGGCGCCGGCGTGAGCGCGCTGCGTCCAGGCTCCGAGGCCTCGGACACCGACATGCTGGACCGTCGCTCCGCCTCGGCCGAGCGCGCGATGGACGCGCTGCGCAAGAAATTCGGCCAGGCCGCGATCATTCGCGGCATCGCCTATGGCGGCCCTGAAACAGCGGACTAAGGCCCCGTCAGTTGCTGCAAGGCTTGGTGTCCTTGCTGTCCTTGACGTCGAACTTGCCGAGCGCGCCGGCGATGACGAAATCATTGTAGTCGAGCACCAGCGATCGCGAGACGCCGTTCTCGTACAGTTCGAACGACATCGCATAGACCGGCGTCTGCTCCCCCTCGGTCCGCTTGGCGTCGCGGTCGTAATAGCTGACCGTGACCGGCCAGCGCGTCATCGTCTTCAGCTCGTCGCTGGCCGTGGAGGCATCCGGCTTGGCCGCCGCCTTGTCGGCCGCCACCGGCGCGCCGATCACGGTCAGCGTGTTGTAGACCTTCTCGCCATTATCGGAGCCGTCATAGACCGACAATTCGAGCAGCGACTTGCCTTCGCGGGCCGCGGCGATGATGCGCTTGATCTGCTCGGTCGGGAACACGGTGGCGCCGTCGAGCGTGAAGGTCTTCGCTTCGGGCAGCTTGAGCTTAACGGTGATATGGTCACCAGTGCGCTCGGCGATGCCGTCGACCGGGCTGGACGGCTGGTCGTTCATGCGCGAGTCGATCTTGAAGCGATAGCTCTTGCCGGCGCCATCCTCCCATGCGGTGGAGCGCAGGTCGCTCAGCGTCACCTTGCCTTCGCCGAGATCGAGCTCGGAGACCTGGCGGAAGTCCGACGTGTAGCCGTTACAGGCATTGCCCGTAAAATTGTAGAGGATGCGGCCGCGGGCGCTGTTGACCGGGCTCGATCCCCGCGACTTGACGAGGCTCAGCTCGTAGAGGGCCTGATGCGGCAGGAACGGCACTCCCGCCCCGGCCTGCGCCGGGCCGAAAGTGATCGCTGCAACAGCCAGCGCTCCCAGCGACAGTCGAAACGAATGAGCCATGCGTTATCCTCGCGGGATGTCTCGTTGAAGCGTCACATTAAAGACCGCTGCATTACGTCGCAACTGCGGCTGGCTCACGGAAACGTGCGATCAGGGCGCCGCTTCCGCGCCTGTGGGCGCGGCTTGCATGTCCCTGGCAACTGCGCCAAACAGGGCCGCGGTCCGGTACGTGATCGGCATCCAGGCGACAGAACGGGGATTTGATATGGCGGGTACGGTTGAACAGAATCTGGCGGCTCAGGGCATCACCTTGCCGGCGCCGAAGGCACCGGTGGCCAATTACGTCCCGTTCGTGCGCACCGGCAACCTGCTGTTTGTGTCCGGGCAGGTCTGCCTCGGCACCGACGGCAAGCTGATCGCGGCCGGCAAGCTTGGCGGCAATCTGTCGATCGAGGAAGGCTACGCGGCGGCCAAGGGCTGCGGCATCAACCTGCTGGCGCAGGTCAAGGCGGCGGTCGGCGACCTCGACAAGGTCGTCCGCGTGGTTCGTCTCGGCGGCTTCGTCAATTCGGCACCGGACTTCGTCGACGGGCCGAAGGTCCTCAACGGCGCCTCGGACCTGATGGTCGCCGTGTTCGGCGACAAGGGCCGGCACGCCCGCACCACGGTCGGCGTATCGTCACTGCCGTCGGACGCGGCTGTCGAAGTCGAAGGCGTGTTCGAGATCGAATAAGCAAGGCATTGAACAAGCAAGGCATGGACGGGGCGAATGCGCGCACCTGACTGGCTGACGGCCCGCCCCGTCGCCCATCGCGGTCTGCACGATGCGAGCCGCGGCATCATCGAGAACATGCCGGCCGCCGCGCGCGGAGCGGTCGCCGGCCGGTTCGCGATCGAATGCGACATCCAGCTGTCCGCCGACGGCGAGGCGATGGTGCATCATGATTATGAGCTCGGGCGCCTGACCGAGGGCTCCGGGCTCCTGATCGAGAAGACCGCGTCAGAACTCAAGGCCGTCACATTCAAGCAGACCGACGAGCGGATGATGACGCTGGGCGAGCTCTGCGATCTCGTCGCCGGCCGCGTGCCGCTGGTGGTCGAGGTCAAGAGCACGTTTCAGGGCGACCGCCGGCTGGTCCGGCGCATGGCCGACGTGCTCGCCTCTTACGGCGGCCCGGTCGTGGGCATGTCGTTCGATCCCGACCAGGTGCTGGCATTGCGGGAGATCATGCCGAACCTGACGCGCGGCATCGTCGCACAGCGCACCTATCACGACGGCTATTGGGCCAAGCTGACCCAGGCGCAGCGCGACAGCATGCTGCATCTCAAGCATGGCTTGAGCACCCAGCCGCACTTTGTCGCCTATTGGGTGCAACAGCTGCCCGCCGCCCCACCCTGGATCGCGCGGAACCTGTTCGGCTGCCCGCTTTTGACCTGGACGGTGCGCACGCCGGAGCAGCGCGCGACCGCGGCCCGCTATGCGGATCAGATGATCTTCGAGGGCTTTACGCCGGAGAGCTGACGCCGGCCTTGAACTCGCTGCTGCGATGCACGATCTTGAAGGGATGGCAATCCGGGCGTCTCGGCTGAGCGTTCCCTGGAACATGATGCGTTTCAACAGGAGTGCATCATGAACTTATCTCTTTGTTCGAGCATGATCTTTTCGGGAAGCCGTTTTCCGCTTTTTCAGATCATGCCCTCGTCGGCGCTGTTTCAAGGGTTCTATGACCTCACCTGAGATTACGCTCGAAGCCGTCCCCGGGATCAACGAGATCCTGTCCGCCTCCTGGGATGCCTGCGCCAATCCCGATGGCCGCGTGCCGCCCGGCTCATCTCCTCCCTGCGGCCGCGCCTATAATCCGTTTGTCTCGCACGCGTTTTTCTCGGCGCTGGAGGCCTCCGGCTCAGCCACCTTGCGCACCGGCTGGGCGCCGCGCCATCTGGTCGCGAAACGAGGCGACGAGATCCTCGGCGTCGTACCCTGCTATCTGAAGTCCCACTCGCAAGGCGAATACGTGTTCGACCGCGGCTGGGCCGACGCCTATGAGCGCGCCGGCGGGCGTTATTATCCCAAGCTGCAAGTCTCGGTTCCGTTCACGCCGGCCACCGGACCGCGGCTCCTGATCCGCGCCGATCAGGATCGCGATGTGATCGGCAACGCCCTCACCCAGGGGCTCAAGGCGCTGTGTGGGATCAGCGAAGCCTCCTCGGTCCACGTCACCTTCGCCCAGAAGCCGGAATGGGACCTGCTCGCG
This sequence comes from Bradyrhizobium denitrificans, assembly GCF_013179005.1. Classification (NCBI taxonomy): domain Bacteria; kingdom Pseudomonadati; phylum Pseudomonadota; class Alphaproteobacteria; order Hyphomicrobiales; family Nitrobacteraceae; genus Bradyrhizobium; species Bradyrhizobium denitrificans. The sequence continues at coordinate 47,755 of NZ_JABFDP010000036.1, forward strand.
GCACAGGGGTTCCTGCAGCGCACCGACCAGCAGTTCCACTGGCACAACCAGGGTTTTTCAACCTTCGACGACTTCCTGGCGACCTTGAACTCGCGCCATCGCAAGGCGATGAAGCGGGAGCGGCGCGACGCCCTCGCGGCCGGCATCACGATCCACTGGCTGACCGGCAAGGACATCACCGAGGACGCCTGGGACGCCTTCTTCGAGTTCTACATGGAGACCGGCTCGCGCAAATGGGGCCGCCCCTATCTGACCCGCAAATTCTTCGCGCTGATCGGCGAGAGCATGGCCGACGACGTGCTGCTGGTGATGGCCAAGCGCGAGGGCCGCTGGATCGCCGGCGCCATCAACTTCATCGGCTCAGACACGCTGTTCGGCCGCAATTGGGGCGCCATCGAGCATCACCCGTTCCTGCATTTCGAAGTCTGCTACTATCAGGCGATCGATTTCGCCATTGCGCACAAGCTGAGAGTTGTCGAGGCCGGCGCCCAGGGCGAGCACAAGATCGCGCGCGGCTATCTTCCGCAGACCACGTACTCGGCGCACTACATTGCCGATCGCGGCCTGCGCCGCGCCGTCGACGACTATCTCAAGCGCGAGCGCGCTTATGTCGAGGAGGTCGGCCGCGAACTCGCCGAATCCGCGCCGTTTCGCAAGGGGGCCGACGAGCCGTCTTGACCCGCGGCACGCGCCGGTGAAAGTAAGGCGCGACATCCGAGGAACTGCCGAGGGACTGCCCATGACCGCCTACGATCCCAACAACCCGTTCGCGAAGATCCTGCGCGGCGAATTCCCCTGCACCAAGGTCTATGAGAACGACCATGTGCTGGCGTTCCTCGACATCATGCCGCGCGTGCCCGGCCATACGCTGGTGATCCCGAAGGCTCCGGTGCGCAACATCCTCGACATCAGCGAGGAGGATTATCTCCATGTCGGCCGCGCCGTGCGCACCATCGCCCGCGCCGCCAAGACGGCGTTCGCCGCCGACGGCATTACCGTGCAGCAGTTCAACGAACATGCCGGCGGACAGATGGTGTTTCACCTGCATGTCCACATCATGCCGCGCCACAATGGCGATTCCCTGCTCCCGCCGGCGAGCCGCAAGGAAGACCCGAAGGTGCTGGAAGAGAACGCCGCGAAGCTGATCGCGGCGCTCAAGGGCTGATCACCTCGCGTTTCACCTCTCGTCGAGCCCGATATCGAGCGCGGCCGCCGAATGCGTGATCCAGCCGACGGAGATCAGGTCGACACCGGCCGCGGCGATGGCGGCGGCCGTCTCCACGGTGATGCGGCCTGAGGCCTCGGTGATGGCGCTGCCGCCGGTCATGGCGACGGCGCGCGCCAGCTCTGGCGGCGTCATATTGTCGAGCAGCACCGCGTCGACGCCGAGCGCCAGCGCCTCCTCGAGCTGCGCCAGGGTATCGACCTCCACCTCGATCTTGACGAGGTGGCCGGCATGGGCTCTGGCGCTGGTGATCGCAGGCTTGATGCCGCCGGCGATCGCGATGTGATTGTCCTTGATCAGCACCGCATCATCGAGCCCGAAGCGGTGATTGCCGCCGCCGCCGGCGCGCACCGCATATTTCTCCAGCGCGCGCAGCCCCGGCGTGGTCTTGCGCGTGCAGACGATCTGCGCCCGCGTGCCCTTCACGGCCGCGACCAGGGAGGCCGTCGCGCTGGCAACGCCGCTGAGATGGCAGAGGAAGTTGAGCGCGACGCGCTCGCCGGTCAGCAGCGCGCGCGCAGGCCCGCTGATCGTCGCGATCACATCGCCGGGCTCGACGGCGCCGCCATCGCCGCGGATGATCTCCATACGGACCTCGGGCGAGAGCGTCTGGAAGGCGCAACGCGCGACGTCAAGGCCGGCGATCACGCCAGGCTGGCGTGCCCTCAGCTGCAGCGAGGCGCGCCGTTCGGCCGGAACGATCGCATCCGTGGTGATGTCCCCGGCACGGCCGAGATCCTCGGCCAGGGCCATGCGCACCAGCGGCTCGAACAACAAGGTCGGCAGCGGATTGAGGGTCATGGCAGAGCACTCCTGAAAGATGGCAGCTCGGTCTCGACGACATGGCGTGCGGCGGCGATCGCCTGGGACAAGCTGAAGCGCGACGGCTGCGCGACCGGCAGCGTGTCCGGACAATCGCTGCGGAAATGCGCTCCTCGGCTCTCCTCCCGGGCAAGCGCTGCGACCGACATCATCAGGCCGACCAGGGCCGGATCGGCCGACGCGCCAGCCGTTTCGGCCAGCGGCAGCAGGCCGCGAATGGCCGACGCGATCGCGCTGCGATCCCTGAGCACGCCGAGCCCGTGCGACAGCAGCGGCCGCACGGCGGCCGGATCGGACGCCGGCGGCGTCGCGGCGATGTCGCGCGGCACGGCCCTGCCCTGCGCCGCGCCGGCCACGTCCTCGGCCACCGATTGCGCGCAGACGATAGCCTCCATCAGCGAATTGCTGGCGAGCCGGTTGGCGCCGTGCAGGCCGGTGCGGCTGACCTCGCCACAGGCCCAAAGCCCCTCGACGGTGCTACGTCCCATCGCGTCAACGGCAATGCCGCCCATGTGATAGTGCACGGCCGGCCGCACCGGGATCGGATCTTCGGCCGGATCGATGCCGGCCATGCGGCAGAACGCGCTGATCACCGGATACCGCGCGGCGAAATCCTTACCCGGCTTGGCGCGGGCATCCAGGAACACTCGATGACCCTGTGCGCGCTGACGCCACACGGCCCGGGCCACGACGTCGCGCGGCGCAAGCTCGGCGCCCGGTTCGTCCGCCATGAACCGCGCCCCGGTCTCATCGATCAGGATGGCGCCATCCCCCCGAATTGCTTCGGTGAGAAGCGGCAGCGGCCGCGACGGACCTTCGAACGCGGTCGGATGAAACTGCACGAATTCGAGATCGGACAGCACGGCCCCTGCCCGCGCCGCAAGCGCCAAGCCCTGGCCGAAGCAACCCGCCGGATTGGTGCTGTCGAGAAACAGCCCGCCGATGCCGCCGGTGGCGATCACGACCCGCCGCGTCGCGAGCACCAGCGGTTCGTCACCGCCCACCGCGACAACGCCGTGGATCGCCTGATCTTCGACGATCAAGCGGCGCGCCTCGATGCGCTCCAGCAGTGTCACCGAGGGGCAGTGCCTGACCGCGGCGATCAGCGCGCGCATGATCTCGCGCCCGGTGCCGTCGCCGGTCGCGTGCACGATGCGATTGCGGCCGTGCGCAGCCTCGAGACCGAGGCGCCAGCGCCCGTCCGTCGCCCGGTCGAACGCGACGCCGAGCCGGGCGAGGCGCTCAACGGCGGCCGGTGCGGCCCGCACGATCCGCTGCGCGGCAACGGCGTCGCATAGGCCGGCGCCGGCCGCGAGGGTGTCCGCCAGATGCAGCGCCGGATCATCATCCGCACCGACGGCAGCAGCCAGCCCACCCTGGGCCCACATGCTGGAGGCCTCGGCGCCGAGCGGCGACTTCGACAGCAGCACGACGGGTTCGGGCGCAAGCTGCAAGGCGGTCATCAGCCCGGCCGCGCCGCCGCCGATGATCACGGGACGGCCGACAAGTTCAGACAGATTGCTGCTCATAGCGCCAGCATCCTTTCAACCGAGCGCCGCGCGCGATCGGCCAGCGCCGGATCGATCGTGACCTCGTGCGTGGTGGTTTCGAGCGCATGGCGGATGTTCTTGAGCGTGATCCGCTTCATGTGCGGGCACAGATTGCACGGCCGCACGAACTCGATATCCGGATACATCACCGCGACATTGTCGCTCATCGAGCACTCCGTCAGCAGCACCACCCGCGACGGCCGCTTGGCGCCGACATAGTCGGACATCGCTGCCGTGGAGCCGGCGAAATCGGCCTCTGCCACCACCTCGGGCGGACATTCGGGATGGGCGAGCACGGTGACGCCGGGATGATTGTCACGCAGGGTCCGGACGTCGTCGGCGCTGAAGCGCTCATGCACTTCGCAGTGGCCCTTCCACGCCGTGATCCGGACCTTGGTCTGGGTGGCGACATTGCGGGCCAGATATTCGTCCGGCAGCATGATGACGTGTTCGGCGCCGAGCGACTCCACGACGGCGCGTGCATTGCCCGATGTGCAGCAGACGTCGGCCTCTGCTTTCACCGCGACCGACGTGTTCACATAGGCGACCACCGGCACGCCGGGATGGCGGGCGCGCATCAGCCGGACATCGGCGGCGGTGATCGAATCCGCGAGCGAGCAGCCCGCCTGCAGATCCGGGATCAGCACCGTCTTGCCGGGATTGAGCAGCTTGGCGGTCTCGGCCATGAAGTGGACGCCCGCCAGAACGATCACGTCGGCATCGACCTTGGTGGCCTCGCGCGCGAGCAGAAGGCTGTCGCCGACGATATCAGCGACGCCGTGAAAGATCTCCGGCGTCTGATAATTGTGCGCGAGAACCACCGCATGGCGCTGGCGCTTGAGCGCCAGAATGGCCGCGATGTCCTCCTCGAAGACCGCCCATTCGGGCGGCGGGATGACCCCCCTTAGACGGTCAGGCAGCGGTGAATTTGACCCGTTCGCGGGAAACGATAGCTCGGCCATTTATACTCTCCGTGAGTATAAGATGGCTTATACTTATCATGAGCATAAGTCCTGTCAAGAGCGGGATAGCGGAAGCTTGGTTCCGACCACGGCGCGCTCGGCCAGCACGCCCTTGCGGAAGCGAAACAGCTTGGCCGGGCGGCCGATCGTGTCGGGGGCCATCGTGCCAGTTTCCTCGACGAGCTCCTGCTGCTCGATGAGGCGGCGGAAGTTCTGCTTATGCACCAGCCGGCCGGCCAGCGCCTCGACCGACCGCTGGAGCTCCAGCAGTGTGAATTGCTCCGGCATCAGTTCGAACACGACGGGGCGATATTTGATCTTGGCCCGCAGCCGGGCGATTCCGGTGGCGAGGATGCGCCGATGGTCCGCCACCATCGCGCGGCCGGGCAATGTCGGCTCGCTGCCGCCCTTGTCGCGCACGCTTTCAGGGAGCAGTGCCACCTCGTACAGGAGCTCGTAGCGCTGCAAAGCCAGTTCCTCGTTCCACTCACGGCCGTCGAGACCGAACGAGATGGCGGCGCGACGCCACCGCGCTTTCTGCAGCGCCGGATCCTCGGCGGCTCTCGCCCAGTCCTTCAGCCGCGGCATGATGATCTTCGCCAACATGTCCGGCGAACCGTCGCGATGATCCTCCCAGGGGAAGTAGTCGTACCAGGACGACCATTGTGCATCCGTGCCCTCGCGGCCGCCCTCCTCGCGGGTCAGCCCGAGATAGCTGATCGAGATGCGGTGCGGCGCGTCGGGATCACCGGTGCGGCCACGATCGGCGAAGGTGTAGAGCTGCTCGACATAGCCGAGCGGATGACCGGTCTGCGCTTCGACCCAGGCCCGCAGGCCCATCTGCAACGAGCGGTGCGCGAACTGGAACGGGCCGCTCGGCAATGCCTGCGCGTGATCGATTGTCATGATCTTGGGATACCCGTCGGTCACCGCCACCAGCACGGCGACGAGATCGGCGGTGATCGCATCCAGGGGCGTTGCGGTCTGTTGCGGCCGCTCATTCACATCGGACATCGCGTCTTTCTTATTTTCCGTCATCGTGGTCAGACGCCGCCTCGGGCGTGAACACGCAGCGATCCGGCTTCAAATCGATCAGCGGCGTCTGGTCGAGACAATCCAGACCACGCACCAGCACCGTGCTGCCCTCCAGCGCGACGAAACGCACCGTGGAGACGCCGATCGGATTGGGCCGCACCGGCGAGCGCAATGCGAAGGTACCGCGGGTCTCGCCGTCATGGTGGCGCGGACTCTGGCGGACCAGATCGCGGCGCGCCTGATTGAGCCAGTACAGCACCTGCAGATGGCTGAAGCCCTCGATCCCCTGCAGCGCCGCCACCCAGGGCTCGAAGATCTCGAGCCGGCACACCGGTCCTTCCAGACTGCCCTGCCGCGGCGTCTCCAGCCGCGAGGTCCAGGGCGTGCGGATGCGGCCAATGAAATACAACGACGCGTCACGGGGCAGCGGCGCATCCACCGCGACTTCACCCGAACGGAGATCGGTATCAGTGCTCATCTCGGATCCCTTGGTTGTGAGCCATCTATTATCCCAACCTTGGCCCACCGCAATTGCTGTGGCGCAAGTCAACCGAGCCACCATTTGCCGGCCAGCATGACCATTTCGCCGCAGACAACGCCAGCGAAGATGGAACGGCGCGAGGCCAGGAAGGCGGCAAGGCCGGCGACGACGGCCCCGTAGCGCAGGCCCCAGGTCACGCTGGCCAGCGCGCCCGGCGGCTGCACCAGGATCTGGGCAATGACGCCGGCCAGGATCGCGGTCGCCACCGCCTTCACCCACATCAGCAGATCCGAGCCTTCGTCGAGTCCGCTGCCGAACCACAGCCCGAGCAGGCGCCAGATCTGGTTCGGGATGACGCCCGCAACAAGCAGCACAAACAATGCATGCCAATCGCCGATGAAATCGCTCATGCCGCCTCCCGCCGCTCGCGCCATTTGTGGGCGCCGAAGGCGATCGTTCCGGCGACGACCCCGCTGATCAGGATATCCACGCCGCTGTTGAGCTGGGCGGCCACCGGATAGAGCACGAGGCCGAGGCCCAGCGCGAGCACATCGGCGAGTTCCTTGGCGTTGCGCAGGGTCGAGAACAAGAAGGCCAGCGGGGTCAGCAACAGCACGGCGGCGCCAAAGGTCTGCGACAGGTTGGCGGCCAGGAGGTAACCGATGATGGTCGCGACCAGCGCGACCGCCATCAATCCCGAGCCGAGCCCGTGGACAAAGGCGATGCGTCGCTCGCGCGGCACATGCGGCAGGAAGCGATAGCATTCGACCCACAAGGTTACCGCAGTGAAATGCGCGATCAGCACCAGATGCCGGCGCTTGGTGTTGGGCCCGCGGATCAGCGGCAGCACCGCCACCACCATCGGAAACAGCCGGATCGCGCTCATGGTGACGGCAATGGCCGATTGCAGGATGGTCTGGCCCGAGCCCAGCGTCGAGACCAGGATGATCTGCGCCGGTCCGGCCCAGACCAGCACGGTGCTGAGGATCGCCCACAGCATGCTGAAATGGGTGTCGTGGGCGAGCGCGCCGATGCCGATGAAGGTGACGAACAGCACGACCGACAGGATCGTCGCGGATGTCGCGCGCAGGCCGAAAGCGAACGCCTTGAGCGAGCCGTCCCATTGTGGCGAATCGAGCGGAGGAAGTGTCACGACGCGGGCGGCCCAGCAGAATGAAGCCGCGATAAGGCTGGCTTAGGCCGCTCACGTCAACCGCCAGCACGCGCGCGCGGGTCTGCGTCCGGCGCAGCCATCCCTGCCCGTGGAGCCGCAGCAGCGCTATCCAGAGCGATTGCGCAGCACGAAGCAGGCGCCCCCGGCCTCGCGGATCCGGCTGCAGAGCGCGTCGGCCTCGGACCGTGTCTCGGCGCCGATCCGCACCTGGTAAAAGGCGCGGTTGCCGCGCGAGCGCATCACCGACGACAGCAGGCTCGGATCGCGGTCGCCGATGATGGGGCCGAGCCCCTTGATCGCCCGCGAATACATCGCCAGCGCCTTGTTGCGGTCGAAGCCCGCGGCCAGTTGGACGCCCCACGGTTTGGCGGCCGACAGCGCCACGTGGTGCTCGAGCTCGGACACAAACGGATTCGGCGCGCGCTTCAACATCGCCATCAGCTGATGACACGAGGTCGGCGGCGGGCTCGGCGGCGTCTTGCCGCCCTTGCCGGCGGCCGCCCACTCATCGATCGTCGCCCCGGTGATCGCCGAAACATAGTTGTGGGTCTCCCAGGGCATTTGTCCCTTGCCCGCGAGCCAGTCCTGTACCCTGCGCGGCCCCGCATTATAGGCCGCCGCCGCCAGCCCGAGATTGCCGAACTGATCGCGCAGCTCGGCCAGGAATTGCGCCGACTTTGGCAACGCCTGAACCGGATCGAACGGATCGAGCAGCTCGCGCTCGTTCGCCGTACCCGGCATGAACTGCGCGATGCCCTGCGCACGCTGGCCGTTGCGGGTCACCGGCCCGACCGCATCGCTCTGGAAGCGGCTCTCCTGCCAGATCACGCGGGCAAAGAATTCGAGCGGCAGGTCGTTGGCCTTGGCCGCGGATTCGATCATCAGGCAGATCGCTTCGCGGGTGCCGCTCTCCTTCGGCTCCTCGGTCTTGTTCTCCGAGCCCTCTGCGGCAGCGTCTGCCGGCTTCGCAGCCTCCTGCGGCGAGTTCTGCTGCGCGCCGTCCTTGCGATCAGCCGGCGCGGCAACGTCACGGGTCCAAGCATGCTCAGCCGCCATGCCGGACAACGTCATGGTCAGCATCAGGGCAAGGCCGAGACAGGCAATGCGAGCAACGGAAACCATGGAAAGCATCGTGAGCGTGGTGCAATGGAGGGCATTCTGCCGACAGACAAAGCCCAAGACCATGCGGGGTTCCACCGCGCGGCGCCTTGACACAGCGAATGAGCCGGCTAGCAATCATCAAGTCCTGCAGGGAGCGCGACGGATGACCGCACCGACCGACGACAGACTCGGCTTCGCGCCCGACAGCGAGGCACCATTGTCCTACATGGCGCGCACCCGCGACTACTATCTCGCGATCGGCTACGACACGCCCTATCGCTGGGCCCACTACACGTCGGCGCCGTTCCAGCCCTTGCGCAAGCCGCTGACGCAGTCGCGCGTCACCATCGTCACGACGGCTGCACCTTTCGATCCCGCCAAAGGCGATCAAGGTCCCGGCGCGCCTTACAACGGAAGCGCGAAGTTCTATTCGGTGTATGACGGCGACACGTCGGCGCAACACGATCTGCGCATCTCGCACATCGCCTATGACCGCACGCACACATCGGCCGAGGATTCCGGCACCTGGTTTCCGCTTCCGCAACTCATCAGGCTGGCGCGCGAGGGCCGCATCGGCGCGGTCGGGCCACGCTTCTTCGGCGCGCCGACCAATCGCAGCCAGCGTGTGACGATCGAGACCGACGCGCCGGAGATTCTGGCGCGCTGCCGCGCCGACGCCATCGATGCCGTCGTGCTGGTGCCGAACTGTCCGGTGTGCCACCAGACGGTGAGCCTCGTGGCACGGCATCTCGAAGCCAACGGCATTGCCACCGTCGTGATGGGATGTGCCAAGGACATTGTCGAGCACGCGGCCGCGCCGCGTTTCCTGTTTTCTGATTTTCCGCTCGGCAACGCCGCCGGCAAACCGCACGATCCGTCGTCCCAGGCGTTCACGCTCGATCTCGCCCTGCGCGTTCTCGAGAGTTCACCAGCCGCACGCACGACCGTGCAGTCGCCGTTGCAGTGGAGCGAGGATCACAGCTGGAAGCAGGACTACAGCAATCCCGCTTTGCTCCCGCCTGACGAGCTCGCGCGCCGGCGCGCCGAGTTCGATGCGCAAAAGGCGATCGCGCGCGGCCTGCGCGAATAGCAGGTGTGAAAGACACACCGGACCGAAACTCGGCCGCATATCTCTTCGGAAAAGGCTGATCAGGCTTGCCCTCCCGCCACAGTTGCGCTTGAGTTCCCCTGGGTTCCAAGGGGGATAGTACCAAATGAGAGTTGTAGCGGTGGCGGTGCTGTGCGCCGTAGTAGGTGGTTGCGCGTCCGTGACGCGGGGGACAACCGAAACGATCAGCGTGGCGTCAACCCCGTCGGGAGCCGAAGCAACCATCGCGGGTCTCGAAGCGCCGATGACCTGCACGACTCCCTGCTCGTTCGTCGCCAAGCGTAACGCGGATATCTCCGTCACCGTCGAGAAGCCGGGCTATGAAAGCCAGACCATTCCGCTGACCAAGGACATCCCAGCGACCGGCGCGGCCGGTTTCGCCGGCAACATCATCGCCGGCGGCCTGATCGGCATGGGCGTCGACGCAGCGACCGGCGCCGCGACCGACCATAAGCCCAATCCGGTCATCGTCACCCTGCAGCCGCGCATGGCGGCACCGGCCGGCCGAGCGCAGCGTCCGCCGCGCCGTTCGGCGCCGCCCCCGGCACAGCCGGAAGCCGGGACCTGACGATCAGAGCCCTGTGCTTTGCGGCGGCCGGCGCGTCTCCAGTGAAATCGGCGCCGGTCGGTCCCGTCGTAGTCGATCGCGCCTGCTCGCGGATCTGCCGACGCTCTCAGCCGGCGGCAGCGAGCATGCCCGTCTTGGCGTGACAGCCACGATATTCGAAGAACTGTTCGTCTGCGGCCGCCACCGTGACCTCGTGATAGAGCCGAAGTCTGGCGGCGGGGCCGAGCGAGGAGAGATATTTCATCGCCGCACCGAAGATCCTGACATGGGTCGGATGCGACTCGGCCCAGCGCTCCAGCGCGGACAGGCTCTGCCACCAGCTCTGGCCGTAGGATTTTTCCGTCAGGGCCCCGTCCGCGCCTCGCAACCGCATATAGCGATTGGCATAGCAGCCGATCGACAGTCCTTGATCGCGCAGGAAATACATCCCCTCGCGCAGCACCGGCTCGACATCGTCGAGATACATCCGGCGCTCTGCCGCATCCGTATCGCTCCAGTCCTGGCCGGAGCGGATCATGCACAAATTATCCTGCGCAATCACACGCAGGCGCGGCCCGTCTTGCACAAGGGTCGGCTTGCCGAGCGATCTCATCTCGCTGGTCTGCGACAGCGGGATTCGATCGCGCATGCCGCCCCAATAAGCGTGCTCCAAGACCTCGCCGCTCATGCCCTCGGCGATCACCGCGATCCCCTCCGGACGCCCCAGCGACGAGAACAACGTCTCGTAACGCTCGACCGCCGGGCGCAGCACCTCGATGAAGCGGCCGCCCCCCTCCGCGCCGGGCCCGGTCCACGCCGCACGCGCCGGCTCGAACCAGCTGTCGAAGCGCACGACATCGTCCCAATAGGCGACGAAGACGTCGTTCGCAAATCCGGCTTGGTCGACATAATGGGCGAGGTCCCAATGCGAGGGGCCGTCGGCGCGCGACACCAGCACCATGAAGTCGGCTGTCGAGGCCGCGGCCGGCGTCTCGGCGCGGTATTGCACGCCGAAATAGGCCATGACCACCCGGCTGACGTCCGCCCCATGACGCGCGACGAACGACGGATAAGGCGGCTTGTAGTCGTCATCGACGCGGCGATGCCGGCAGCGCGTGGTGATCAGATGCGGGGGAATGGCCGATTCCATGGCGCCGTTCCTCAGATGGATTGATCGGGCCGCGCGACGGCGGCCTCGCCGGGTAATGCCGCGGCGGCGCTGTCGACCGGCAGCGAGAAATGCTCGACGCGGTTGAGCGGCTTCTTGTTGAGCAGCAGCCGCGTCACGTCCGGACGCGAATAGTGCCCGGCCGGATCGGCGGCGTTCTTGGCGATGCCGATCATGCCGAGGTCGATCTCGGCGATCAGCAGACCTTCCTGATCCGGCGGCAGCTGCGCGGCCAGCGCGCTGCCGTCCGGGCCGAAGATCGCGGCATGGCCGCCGCCGGCATGCAGCAGCGCGTGCTTGTCGGGCCGGTCGCACAGCTCGTCGATCATGGCCTGCGAGACCGTCGCGCATGGCGCTAGCACGAAGCACGAGCCCTCCACCGCATAGACGCGCGACGCGGCGTTGTTGACCTCGGCGCCGAGTGCGGGCGCGAACGGATCATACAGCGAGAAGCTCGGCCAGGCCGCGACATGCACCTGCTCGTTCTGCGCATACATCGCGTATTTCGACAGCGGCTGCAGATGCTCCCAGCAACAGAGCGCGCCGATCCGTCCGATGTCCGGGCGCTCATGGACTGCGAGGTCGCTGCCGTCGCCTTCGCCATAGACGGTGCGCTCGGCATGGGTCGGCCGCAGCTTCCGGCGCTTGGCGATCGTCTCGCCATCCGGTCCGATCAGCCATTGGGCGATATAGAGGCTGCCGCCGTCCCGCTCGGACAGGCCGAGCACAGCCGTCAACTGGGCCTTGCGCACCGCGGCGCGCAACGCCTCGGCCTGCGGGCTGTCATAGGCCAGCGAATTGTCGAAATAGCGCTGCACAAAGCCGCGTCCGATGCACCAGGCCGGCGAGTCCATCCAGATGTGCCAGGGATAGCCGGGGATGAACACCTCGGGGAATGCGATCAGCTTGGCACCCTTGTCCGCAGCCTCCTCGATCAGCGCGATCGTCTTCTTGATCGAAGCGTCCAGATCGAGCCAAGCGGGCGCCGCCTGCACCACCGCCACCTTGTATTTCGGATGTGCCAGTCCCATTGCTCGTCTCCCCTGCCTGCCGATTGGCGCCGCTGTCATGGCCGCACTATTGACCTCGGCCGTCATTCGCGCTCGTCTTGGAAGGAACGAAAACTCGACTGCGGCCACGGCGCAGGGTTGGCGGCCCGGAATTTGCTGCAGTGCCGGGCGATACGATCGAAACAGGCGGGAGGCGGAGCGATGCCGGTCCTGTTCACCACGGATGGAAGCCCGGGCCACCGCCGGCTGGCGCAGTGGCAGGATATCGTTTGCGACGTCTATGTCGGCCTCGACTGCACGTCCGATCTCGGCAGCGCGTTTCGCGGCTCAGTGACGCATACGGCTTTGGGACGAGCCGTCTGCTCCGAGGTCGCGTCCGACCGGCAGCGCGTGCACCGCACGTCGCAGCGCATCGCCCGCGCCGATGCCGACTACGTGCTGATCGCGCTGGGCCGCGAGGGAATCGGCGGCGTGGTTCAGGATGGCCGTGACACGGTGATCCGACCAGGCGAATTCGCCATCTACGATACGACCCGCCCTTACGAGTTGCAGTTCGACGCCGCGTTCCGGCAGACCGTGTTCAAGCTGCCGCGAGACATGCTGCAGCGCAGGATCGGCGCGACCGAAGCAGTCACAGCGATCAGCTTCGGCGCCGACAGCCCGCTGCAGCCGCTTGCCTATGACTTCATCATCAGGCTGTGCGAGCGTGCCGACCACATCGGCACCGAACATGCTGAACGCCTGTCGGATCAGGCCGCCGACCTGGTTGCGATGACCCTGGCCGAGCGGCTCCGCACCCAGCCCCTGCCCGCCTCCAGCCATCGCGCGGCATTGCTGTACCGGATCAAGGCGCATGTCCGGACGCACCTCGCCGATCCCGACCTGTCGCTGGCGACGGCAGCCCGCGAGCTTGGGCTGTCAGCGCGCTACGTCAACGATCTGTTCTCGGACGAGCAGCTGTCCTTCCAGCGTTTCGTGCTTGCCGAGCGGCTGAGGCAGTGCCAGCGCGACCTCGGCATGCCGGCGCTGGCGCATCGTCACATCAGCGAGATCGCGTTGTCCTGGGGCTTTAACGATCTCTCGCATTTCGGCCGTGTGTTCCGGGCGCAGTTCGGCCTGTCACCGCGCGAGTGGCGACGCACCGCCGTGAAGCGCTAAGCTCGCCGGCACGCGGCGGCCCCGATGCATCGGTCGGTCGCGTCCGGATGATGCCATGCGCCGCTTTGCCATGAAGGCTCTGTTTGCCCTGCTGACGTTGAGCCGCGACGACGACGATCCGCCCCGCTGGGACCGGATCGTCCTTGTCGCCTCGATGATCGTGACCATTGGCCTGGTCGCACTTTACGCCTATGGGAAGACGACCGGCCGCTGGTAGCCGGACTGGAGTGAGCTGTTCCATGAGGATGCAAGCTGGGCTTGGACTGCTGCTGCTCGGCGCGTTGGCGAGCCCCAGCCATGCGCTGGACAGCGAGCAGAGCCGAGGAAAAGCGCTCTTGCAAAGGCTTTGCAGCAGATGCCATGCGGTAGGTCGGACCGGCGCGAGCCCGCATCCCGACGCGCCGCCATTCAGGACATTTGGTGACAGCAAGCTTTACGACGAAGACTTTGCCCAGCGATTGCAGACCGGCCTCTCGACCATCCACAAGGACATGCCGAGCTTCCGCTTCGATCGGGCCGATGCGGAGGCTGCGGTCAATTATCTCAAGGCGATTCAGGTCCGCCCCAAGCCGAAATGACGCGCGCGCCGCGCTGACGAGCCTGGAACACCGTTTCCCCCGCGCGGTTGCCTGTTTCCGTTCGTTGTCCGCGGCCCGGCTGCGGCCGGAGCCGGCGCAATGACATCGACGACCACGGTTCTGCACGCCGACGGCCTGCCGCTGCCGCAGCGGACCTGGGCGATCGTGACGATCGCGCTCGGCATCGTGCTCGCCGTGGTCGACGGCGCCATCGCCAATGTCGCGCTGCCGACCATCGCGCGCGACCTCAATGCCAGCCCGGCTTTCTCGATCTGGATCGTCAACGGCTATCAGCTGGCGGTGACGATCTCGCTGCTGCCGCTGGCGTCGCTCGGCGAGATCATCGGCTATCGCCGCGTCTATCTCGCGGGCCTCGTCCTGTTCACCGCGGCATCTGCGTTCTGCGCGCTGGCCGACAATCTGCCGCTGTTGACGCTGGCGCGCATTCTGCAGGGGTTCGGCGCCGCCGGCATTCTCAGCGTCAATTCCGCACTCGTGCGCTTCACCTATCCGCAGGCCCTGCTCGGCCGCGGCATCGGCATCAACGCCATGGTGGTCGCAGTGTCCGCCGCGGTCGGGCCGACCATCGCGGCCGGCATCCTCGCCGTCGGCAGCTGGCCCTGGCTGTTCGCGATCAACGTGCCGCTCGGCATCGTCACCTTCGTGTTCGGCTTCCGCTTCCTGCCGCACACGCCGCGTGCCCCGCATATGTTCGACTGGCAGAGCGCGGCGTTGAGCGCGGTGACGTTCGGCTTCCTGATTGCCGCCGTCGACAGCCTCGGCCATGGCGAGGCATTGGTGACCTGCGCCATCGAGTTCGTCGTCGCAATCATCGCCGGGATGTGGCTGGTATATCGCCAGACTCACATGGCCTCGCCGCTGCTGCCGCTCGACCTGCTGCGCATTCCGGTGTTCGCGCTGTCGATTGCGACCTCGATCTCCTCGTTCTGCGGCCAGATGCTCGCCTTCGTGGCGATCCCGTTCTATCTGGAAAGCCATTTCGGCTACTCGCCGGTGCAGATGGGCCTGCTGATCACGCCCTGGCCGATCGCGGTCGGGCTAACCGCGCCGATTGCCGGCCGGCTGGTGGAGCGCGTTCCGGCCGGCCTGCTCGGCGGCATCGGGCTCGTGATCTTCGCCTGCGGGCTCGGCGCCCTCGGACTGCTGCCGCGGGAGCCTTCGGCCTGGGACGTGGTCTGGCGCATGGCGCTGGCCGGCTGCGGCTTCGGCCTGTTCCAGACACCGAACAACCGAACCATGATCGCCGCCGCGCCGCGCGAGCGCGCTGGCGGCGCCAGCGGCATGCTCGGCACCGCGCGCCTGCTCGGCCAGACCACCGGCGCCGCGCTGGTGGCGATGTTCCTGGCCATCGACCCGGCGGACGGCACCCGGCTGTCGCTCCTAACCGGCGTCGGCTTCGCCCTGATGGGCGCCTTCCTGAGCATGCTACGGCTGTCGCCTGCCGGGGCGCGCGGCGCCGAGCATGTGCGAATTCATGACGGCCAGCGGCTCAAGGGCGAATGATGCGGCCGCCGGATTATGGTACCAAGCGCGACAAAGCCGTGAGACGCGGGCGACCGGAATGACCGACTGGACAATGCTGGCGCTGTTGGCCCTCGCCGCCTTCGGGTCCGGTATCGTCAACGCCCTGGCCGGCGGCGGCGCGTTCCTGACCTTCCCGACGCTGCTCGCGGCCGGCATTCCCGCCATCGACGCCAACGCCTCCAGCACGGTGGCACTGTGTCCGGGCCAGTTCGTCAGCGCCTTTGCCTCGCGGGTTGTGCTGACGGACGCAAAGGCGCCGTGGCGCCGCGACCTCGTCCGGCTGTCGATCATCAGCCTGATCGGCGGCACGCTCGGCGCAGCCCTGCTCCTGGTGACGCCATCGGCGGCGTTCAGCCGGCTGGTGCCATGGCTGCTGCTGTTCGCCACCGTCGTGTTCGCCTTCGGCATGCGCTTCACGCCCAAGGACGGCAAGCCCTGGTTCGGCCCCCTGACCATCCAGGCGGTGCAGTTCGTGATCGCGATCTATGGCGGCTATTTCGGTGGCGGCATCGGCATTCTGATGCTGGCCGCGCTGGTGTTCTACGGGATGCGCGACATCCGCGCGATGAACGGCATGAAGGTGCTGCTCGCCGCACTGATGAACACGACCGCCTCGGTGATCTTCGCCTTTTCCGGGCGCGTGCATTGGATGGAAACGCTCACAATGATGGCCGCGGCCATGGCCGGCGGCTTCGTCGGCGCCCGACTCGGCCAGATCATCCCGCCGGCCTATGTGCGGCGTTTCGTGATCGCGGTCGGCTGCGGGCTGACGGTGTACTTCTTCATCAAGCCGGCCTGACCTCGGCGAGGCCCTCGCATCAAGGGCAAGTCGATCGCTGATGCGAAAACGGGTCTATCCAACGAAGATTGCTGCCAATTTGTTGCTGGTCATGCCCGGGCTCTGTCCGGCTCTGTGCCCGCCATGACGGCGCGGAGATAGCTGAACACAAGCAGCACCGACCGCGCTGCCAAACAGAAAAAGACCGGCGCGAGGCCGGCCTTTTGCATTCATGGCTATCGTGGTGCGGGCTCACGCCTTGACCAGGGGTCCCTTCGGGGCCGGGCCCTTCGAGCCGCCACCGCCGGATTTCGGCTTGCGCTTGCGCGCCGCCGGCACTTCCGACTTCGGCGTGACCGGCCCCTCGACGAACTCGAAGCCGATCTTCTCGTCGGCGCCTTCCTCGTCCTTGACAAGGACCACACGGACGTGGCCGCCCCCCTTCAGCTTGCCGAACAGCACCTCATCGGCCAATGGCTTCTTGATGTGCTCCTGGATCACGCGGCCCATCGGGCGCGCACCCATCTGCTCGTCATAACCGTGCTGGATCAGCCAGCTCTTGGCCGGTTCCGACAGCTCGATCGTGACGTCGCGATCGGCCAGCTGGGCCTCGAGCTGCAGCACGAACTTCTCGACCACCATGCCGATCACGTCGACCGACAGATGCGCGAACGAGACGATCGCATCGAGACGGTTACGGAATTCCGGCGCAAACTGCCGGTTGATCGCCTCGTGGTCGTCGCCTTCGCGCTTGGAGCGGTGGAAACCGAACGCCTGCTTGGCGAGGTCGGCCGCGCCGGCATTCGTCGTCATGATCAGGATGACGTTACGGAAGTTGACCTGCTTGCCGTTGTGGTCGGTGAGCCGGCCATGGTCCATGATCTGCAACAGCACATTGTACAGATCCGGATGCGCCTTCTCGATCTCGTCGAGCAACACCACGCAATGCGGATGCTGGTCGACGCCATCGGTCAGGAGACCGCCCTGGTCGAAGCCGACATAGCCCGGAGGGGCGCCGATCAGGCGGGACACCGTGTGCCGCTCCATATACTCCGACATGTCGAAGCGCAGGAGTTCCACACCGAGCGTTGCCGCGAGTTGCTTGGCCACCTCGGTCTTGCCGACGCCGGTCGGGCCCGAGAACAGATAGCAGCCGATCGGCTTCTCCGGCTCGCGCAGGCCAGCCCGCGCCAGCTTGATCGAGGCCGACAACGAGTCGATCGCCTTGTCCTGACCGAACACCACGCGCTTCAGGGTCTGCTCGAGATGCTTGAGCACCTCGGCATCGTCCTTCGACACGCTCTTGGGCGGGATCCGCGCCATGGTCGCGATCGTGGTCTCGATCTCCTTGATGCCGATCGTCTTCTTGCGCTTGTTCTCGGCCAGCAGCATCTGCGCCGCGCCGGATTCGTCGATCACGTCGATCGCCTTGTCCGGCAGCTTGCGGTCATGGATGTAGCGCGACGACAGCTGCACCGCGGCCTCAATGGCCTCGTTGGTGTATTTCAGCCGGTGATAATCCTCGAAATAGGGCTTCAGGCCCTTGAGGATCGCGATCGCATCCTCGACGGACGGCTCGTTGACGTCGATCTTCTGGAAGCGCCGCACCAGCGCGCGATCCTTCTCGAAATGCTGGCGGTACTCCTTGTAGGTCGTGGAGCCCATGCAGCGGATCGAGCCCGAGGCCAGAGCAGGCTTGAGCAGGTTCGACGCGTCCATCGCGCCCCCCGACGTCGCGCCGGCACCGATCACGGTATGGATCTCGTCGATGAACAGGATCGCGTTCGGATGGGCCTCGAGCTCCTTGAGGACCTGCTTCAGGCGCTCCTCGAAGTCGCCGCGATAGCGCGTGCCCGCAAGCAGCGTGCCCATGTCGAGCGAGAACACGGTCGCTGCGGACAGCACCTCCGGCACATCGCTGTCGACGATGCGCTTGGCCAGACCTTCCGCGATCGCGGTCTTGCCGACGCCGGCCTCGCCGACGAACAACGGATTGTTCTTCTGGCGGCGGCACAGCACCTGGATGGCGCGATTGATCTCGGAGTTACGGCCGATCACCGGATCGATTTTGCCGTCGCGAGCTTTCTTGTTGAGATTGACGCAATAGGTTTCCAGCGCCTCGCCCTTTTTCTTCGAGTCCTCGTTGCCCTTGGTCTCGGTCTCCTCGTCGACGCCGCGCACCGGGCGGGCTTCGGAGACTCCAGGGCGTTTGGCGATGCCGTGGCTGATGTAGTTCACGGCGTCGTAGCGCGTCATGTCCTGCTCTTGCAGGAAATAGGCGGCGTGGCTCTCGCGCTCGGCAAAGATCGCGATCAGCACGTTGGCGCCGGTCACCTCTTCGCGGCCGGACGACTGGACGTGAATCACGGCGCGCTGGATCACACGCTGAAAACCCGCGGTCGGCTTGGCGTCATCGCTGCCGTCGGTAACCAGGTTTTCGAACTCGGTTTCGAGATAATTCACGAGACTGCCGCGCAGCTTGTCGAGATCGACGCTGCATGCGCGCATCACGGCCGCTGCATCGCTGTCATCGATCAAGGACAGCAGGAGATGCTCCAGTGTCGCGTATTGATGATGACGCTCGTTGGCAATCGCCAGCGCACGATGCAGGGATTGTTCAAGGCTTTGAGAAAAAGTCGGCATGCGCGTCCTCTGTGGCCCCCTGCCATCATGATCGCCGCCGCCCGGTCAGGCAACAACAACCTTTGTCAAATATAGTTATAACCGAGTGCGACAAAAGGCCGGCCGAGCGACTCGATTACGGGTTCACCGGATCGTCAATGCAAAACCCGTTCCGCCCCCCGTTGCGGCCGCCGGTCGGCAAGGCCGGGGACGGTCACGGCGCCTGATCGGCGCCCGGATCTCGCGACTCGATCGCGCCCGTGATTCTCCGGGCGGACGCTATCGCGTTCGGTGAGCGGCGCGCAAAGCCGACCCCGCCAAGAGCGCCGGACCAATAGCGCCTGACCAAGAGTCCCTGACCAAGAGCGCGGCTGACCAGAAGAGGTCTCAGCGCCGCGGGAACGAGCGGCCTACTTCTTTTCCATCACACATTGCAGCGGATGCTGATGCTTGCGGGCGAAATCCATCACCTGCGTCACCTTGGTCTCGGCGATCTCGTAGGTGAAGACCCCGCACTCGCCGATGCCGTGATGATGGACGTGGAGCATGATCTTGGTCGCGGCCTCGACGTCCTTGTTGAAGAACTTCTCAAGGACGTGAACGACGAACTCCATCGGCGTGTAGTCGTCGTTCAGAATCAGGACGCGATACAGGTTCGGCCGCTTGGTCTTGGGCTTGACCTTGGTGATGACGGAGGTCACCGGGCCGCCGGTTCCGCCTGATTTGTTGTCGTTATTGCTCATCCTAGGCGCGGGTCGGTTCAATCTGGCTGGCTGCGACATTTTACATGCATTAGATATGACTGCGAGGATCCCAACAAAGGGTTTCCCGCATTGTCCCCTCGGGCGTCGTCCGGTCCGGGATTCCGTCCGTACGACGTCCCTGCCGGGCCGCTTCCGCCGCCCGGTCCTGCTTTCCAGATCGCCTGTCCCAGCCGACCGGTCCGCTCGGACCGACACCAGGAATATGGGTCAGCAGCCGGTGTGCCGCAAGCGTAGCCGCCAATCAAGCGTAGCCGCCAATGGAGCGACGTGCCGACAGGACCGGACCGATTCCCTCCCCCGGCGATGAGCGGCAAGGTTAATCAAACCGAACGCATTTGACAAAGCCGATTCAGCGGACGTTGACAGGGAACCGCCGCCGCGGCGACACCCGGGCCGTACAGCGGCAATTGCTCGATTTTTCGGCTTTCCATTCACCCGCCCTTGGCGAAAGGGCCTCGATATGGCCACCGGAAAACCATCACCGGTGAGCGACATGACCGATGTGCCCCTCGTCCGCCTTTGCCGCCAGGTCTCGCGACGTTTTTCCGGCGACATCAGCGGCAATATCGCCACGCTGTTCGCGATCGCGCTGCTGCCGATTCTCGCCTTCATCGGCGCCGCGATCGACTACAGCCGCGCCAACGCCGCCCGATCGGCCATGCAGGGGGCGCTCGACTCGACGGCCCTGATGCTGTCGCGCGACTTGTCGCAGGGGACGATCACCGCCGCCGATGTCGCAGCCAAGGCAAGCACCTATTTCAAGGCGCTCTATACCAGCACCGACGCCCAGAGCGTCGCGGTCACGGCGAGCTACACCGCGTCGACCAGTTCCTCGGCCTCCAACATTCAGCTGAACGCGTCGGGGCAGATCGTTACGCAGTTCATGAAGCTCGTGGGCTTTCCGACCATGACCTTCAACACCAAGGCCACCACCACCTGGGGCGACGTCAAGATGCGGGTGGCGCTGGCGCTCGATAATACCGGATCGATGGCCTATAGCGGCAAGATGACGGCGCTGCAGAACGCGGTTGCGGGAAGCGGCGGACTGATCGACCAGCTCAGCGCGCTCGCCAAGTCGCCGGGCGACGTCTATATCTCGCTCATCCCCTTCGCCAAGGTCGTCAACGTCGGCGCGAGCAATTACGCTCAGAGCTGGATCGACTGGACCGATTGGCAGAATCCGCCCACGATCCAGCCCAATAACGGGTCCTATCAGGCCGCAATTCCGAATGCGTCGTTCACGCAGTCGCAGTGGGACATGGTCGGACCGGGGTCGTCGTGTCCCTTTACCTCCGGCAACGGCTTTCCGTATTTCTCCTGCACCAGCGGGCCTGCGACCGCGAGCTCGAGCGCGTCGAAGGTCCCCTCCAGCGGCTCGTATAGCGGCTACATCTGCCCGGGCTACGATTCCGCGTCCCACAGCTATTACAATGGCTGCTGGAACAGCGTGCAGAACAGCACCAGGGTGAATTGGTGCACCGGCAGCTATTGCAGCTGCCCCACCACCGGCAGCAATGTTCCCAACAATACCTGCAGCTGTACGGGGAGCGGCTCCAGCACGGTGTGCAAGGTCAACACCTTCACGCACACCTGGATCGCGAACGCCACGAGCACTTGGACTGGCTGCGTGGCCGACCGCACCCAGCCTAACGATGCGAACGCGGTCTCGCCGGCGAGCTCGGACGTCGCCACGCTGTTTCCCGCAAATCAGCACATGGAGAACAACGTCCAATATTGCAGCAGCTCCGCCTCGACGAAACTCGGGCAGATCGTTCCGCTCAGCTACAATTGGACATCGTTGAAGTCGGCCGTGAATGCGATGGAGCCGACCGGCGGCACCAACCAGGCGATCGGAATGGCCTGGGCGGTCCAGTCGCTGATTCCCAACGGCGTGCTCGGCGCGCCGGCCGAAGACGCCAACACGACCTACAACCGTGTGATCATTCTGCTGTCGGACGGATTGAACACCGAGGATCGCTGGCCGGACTATGGCAACGGCTCGACCCAGGCCTCGGGGAACCCGATTGACGCTCGCCAGGCCCTGCTCTGCTCGAACCTGAAGAACACGAAGGATTCGAAGGGCAATGCGATGTACACGATCTACACGATCCAGGTGAACACCAGCTCGCCCGCCGATCCGACCTCAACCGTGCTGCAGAACTGCGCCAGCAGCCCGGACAAGTTCTACATGCTGACGAGTTCGAGCCAGATCGTGACCACCTTCAACTCGATCGGCACCGCTCTGTCGAAATTGCGCGTCGCCAAATAGATCCGTCCAAGACAGACGCGCGGTCGAGGCTCTCCCCTAATCACCAGACAAAATAAAAAAGCCCGGCGTCAGCCGGGCTTCGTGCTTCCTGCGCGGGCGCAAACGACTTAGTGAGCGGCCGGCGGGGTGAACTTCGCAGCGATGCCTTCAAGCGGCTTGAACGCCTGCTTGGCGAGATCCGAGTACAGGCCGGCGATCTTCTGCGAATCGGCGACGAAGGTCTCGTAAGCCGATTTGGCGAACTCGGTCTGGGCCTCGAGCACCTTGTCGAGCGACTTCACGCCCTGCAGCTTCTCGACGAACGACTTGGTGTCTTCGAAGGACTTCTTGGTGTAGTCGCCATAGGCGGTGGCGATCGCATGAAGACCATTCTGCACCGTGGTCGCGGAATTGACGACGGTCTCGAACTGCTCCTTACCGTAGTTCTGGAAATCTTCGACCTTAAACATTGGCATTCCTTTCCCTGACTTTGAGCGCCCTCAGGGAAGCCCCGGCTCCCTGACGCAATCACAATATAGTGCACCGCACAAATAAATCAAGAATCTTGTGCAATGCACAATTGAGGGCATTGCGCTCCAATTCGGCGCGAATCGCCCGAAATCCTGTAGGTGCGCGCAAGATTTCTTTAATCTTTTGGCAACTCCACCGTCCTAACCTCTCCGGTGGTCCCGGCCAGCGTCGGCGGGGACCGTAAAGCTGTTCTAAAACAGCGTCTTAACAAAACCTCAGTTCCGGACTTTCGATTGCAGGGCCGCGTCAGGCCATGCGCGAGGGGTCGGCAGGTCTGATCATAGGGGCGTTCGGCACAATTTCGCCTTACGGGCCGGTGATCACGTCAGAAATTGGACGGGGATTTCATGCTTCGCAAAAACTTGGCTTCCTCGCGCCTGATGCGGGTCGGCGTTTACGGGCTGCTCACCCTGACGATGGCAGCCGTGGTCACCGTCGACAGCGCGGAGGCGCGCCGGCGCCACCGCCATCATCACGCGCGTCACTCCCCCCACAATGATGAGGGCAGCTACAGCCCGGCCTTCGCGTCGATCGTCGTCGACGGCAATTCGGGCGCGGTCCTGACCGCGACCAATCCCGACGCGCTCCGCCATCCGGCCTCGCTGACCAAGATCATGACGCTTTATCTGCTGTTCGAGCGCCTCGACTCCGGCAAGATGAAGCTCGACACCGAAATGCCGGTCTCGGAGCATGCCTCCGAGCAGTCGCCGACCAAGCTCGGCCTGCGCCCCGGACAGACCATCCGTGTCGAAGATGCGATCAAGGGCCTGGTGACCCGCTCGGCCAACGACGCGGCCGTGGTGATCGCCGAAGCGATCGGCGGCGACGAGGACGAGTTCGCCAAGATGATGACGCGCAAGGCGCGGGCGCTCGGCATGAGCCGCACCACCTATGTCAACGCGTCCGGGCTTCCCGCCGACGAACAGATCACGACGGCGCGCGACCAGTCGATCCTGGGCCGGGCGATCCAGGACCGGTTCCCGCGCTATTATCGCTATTTCTCGACCGTGGTGTTCAATTATCGCGGCCAGTCGATCCGCAACCACAATCACCTGCTCGGCAATGTCGAGGGCATCGACGGCATCAAGACCGGCTACACCCGCGCCTCCGGCTTCAACATCGTGACCTCGTTGCGCCGCGGCAACCGGCATCTGGTCGGCGTCGTCCTGGGCGGCCGCAGCGGCGGTTCGCGCGACGCGATCATGCGCAACCTGCTCGCTGAAAACCTGGAGAAGGGCGCCACCAGGCGCACCGTGGCAGCGATCGGCGAGCGCGGCACATCGGATGGCGGCGACACCGCCGACCAGAGCACGGTTCAGATGGCCTCTGCGGCGGCCGACGCCCCGGCGCCGAGCCGCGCGGCCAAGATGATCTCCGCGCTCTCCGAGGCCACGGCCGCGCTGCCACCCTCGCCCCCCAAGGAGACCAAGGTCGAACCCGCGCCGATGACCTCCGGCGTGATCCAGAACCAGCCGATGGCGCTGATCCCCGGCTCCACCGACCCGATGAAGCCGGTGAAGGTCAAGACGGTCCAGGTCAAGGCGGGCACCGTCAAGCTCGCAACAGCCGCACCGCAGCCCGTCGCCCCGGCCCCCGCGCCCGCCCCGGCTCCGGCCGCCTTCGCTCAGCGCGTCGAAGCGGTCGCGCCCTCGCCTCCGCTGGTCCGCGCCGAAGCGCCGCGGCCCGAGCTGCCGGTCCAGCCGGCCGGTCACGGCACCGGCAACGGCATTCTCGGCGTGCTGCCGGCCTCCAGCCTGCCGCCGGCCTCATCGCAGGCGATGGCCTACGCGCCATCACCGCCGCCGGCTCCTGCTCCGACCCAGCTCGCCTCCGCAAGTCCGACGCCCGAACCGATCTCCAAGCCGACCGTCACGCGCAGCGGCTGGATCATCCAAGTCGGTGCACTCGACACCGAAGCCGAGGCGCAGAAGCGGATCGAGGCGGCCCGCAGCTCGGCGCAGGGCCTTCTGAGCAAGGCAGATCCTTTCACGGAGACGGTTGCGAAAGGCGACAAGAAGCTCATCCGCGCCCGCTTCGCCGGTCTCGATCGCGATCAGGCGGAAGCAGTCTGCAAGAAGCTGAAGCGCGCCGACATCTCCTGCATGACCATGCACAACTAACTCACCGAGACACCCAGCAGATGCGGCCCGCGCGACACAGGCGCGGGCCTTTTTGTTTGGCTCTGCGCGAGCGCAGGCGGGACGGCCGAGCGCAAACCTCTCGTCAAGGATTTGCCGCTAGAACTTCTTCACCATGAAGAACGATTGCGCCGGATAACGGCGCAGACCGCGGAGCACACGATGCCGCGGTGCAAGCGGATGTCGGTCTTGTGGCGTTGGTGGCGTTGCCGGAGTTAGCCGTGATGCGTACGAAGCAGAGTATCCTTGGCCTCGTTCACCCGCGCGGCGAGATACGTCGACCCCCCCTGGTCGGGATGCAGTTTCTTCATGAGCGCACGGTGGGCTCGACCGATCTCGTCGCGCCCCGCGCCCGGCTGCAGGCCAAGGATCTGATAGGCCTCCTCGTCCGTCATTTTGGAACTCGCCGCCGCGCGGCGCTGCCGCCCTGCCGCGTCGCCCTGCGCGTTCTGACGCCATCCGGGAAACCGGCGGTCCAGATACGTTTCAAGTAAAGCCACGCTGTCCGCGTCGAGGCTCGGAATCGTCGCCGCGAGCTGCGCCAGATCGAATTCGTCCAGCGCGCGGCCGGCATGCGCGCCGGCGACGAACCGTCCCTCCACGCGACCGCTGTCGTGATCGAGCGTCATCTCGATGAACTGCGAGCGCACGCGCGAGCCTTGACCGCCGGAGCGCTGCGACCCCAGCCCGAACATGTTTCCGAAGCTGCCGAGGCCAGCCGGGCTCCAGCCCAGCAGCCCCGCTCCAAACAGGCCGATGGGAATGGCGACCACCAGCTCGCCCTTGATCCCGGTAAAGGCCGCGGCGGCCAGACAGCCGATGCCCCCGGCGACCTTGATCGCGCGCGCCAGCGCGGCCGGGTTGGCGTTCCGGAACATCTGCAGCAACAGATAGAGGGTGATGACGGCAACGGCGCCAGCGATCAGTGTCATCGCTCGAATATAGGGCTTGTCGGGAAAAAAGGCATCGTGCTGCGGAGAACTCGGGGCGCTAACGCCCTGCCCGCGGCTGCGACCGCGCCCGCCCGATCGCTTGCCGCTACGTCATTTGGCCGAGCAGCAAGGCCGCGCCGGATTCGGCCGCGGCCAGCCGACGCAGAGCCTCACGGCCGCCGGCAGCGTAGGCCGCGGCGGCACGCAACAGATCGCGCAGTTGCGCCGCCGCTCCGGGATCGAACCGGCACCAGGCGCCGCCTGACAACCGCGCCATCTCGCGGAACGCCTGCTCGGCCACTGGGTCGTTGCCCTCCTGGAACATGAATAGCGGCACCTTCAACAGTCCGAGTTCGCCAGCCCTGGCGCACAATTCGTCGACGCTCTCCTCCATCGCATCGCCGACGAACACCACCGCGCGGATTCCCTCGGCGGTCGCGTTGCGTCTGGCCTCGCCAAGGATCTTGCCGATCTGGGTCTTGCCGCCGCGGCAATCGATCTTGCCCATCAACCGCGCCAGCTCGCTGCTGTCGGAAATCCATCCGGTGGCACGACACTCGCTGAAGCCGCGATAATAGACCAGCCTGATGTCGAGACTGCCGAGCGCCGCGGCCTCGCGAAACATTTCCGCCTGCAGCGCGCAGGCCATGTCCCAGGTCGGCTGCCGGCTCAAGGTCGCATCGAGCGCGAAGACGAGACGGCCCCTGGCGCCCTGGGTCGCGGGCGCCATGGCGCGCACCTGAGCAACGAAGGCGGCAATCGCATCGCCGCCAGACGGCTCGGCCTGCGGCAACCGTTCGTCGGACGTCCCCTCAAGCGGAGACGTTTTGGATCCGAAACGAGATTTGGAAGGGACGTCGCTCATAACGCACCTGTTCGATGCGCCTGATGTGGGCAGCGACTCGGCGACCTTCAATGCGCCGCCAGGATCATCGGCTTGTCATGGCGGCGGTCATGGCCGGCGGCACCGCCCGCCGCAAACTCAGATCCGCGAGAGTTCAGGTTCGCAAGTTCAGGTCAGTGCGTCAGCGGCTTGGCCGCGGTGGCGGCCTTGCCGACCGGCGCATAGGGCGCGACCGGTCCCGGATCGAGCAACGGCGTCTTGGTCTTGACCGGGGAGATGGCGCTCGAGCTGTCGCTGTCGGCCAGGAACTTGTCGAGCATGGCCTGGATGGACTGCTTGGCGTCGTCGGGGCCGGTGTCACGCATGTCGTTATGCTGGAAATCGGTGTTCACGACAGTGATGCCGGTCTTCTCGCAGATCTCGTCATCCGGAACGACGCCAGGATCAGGCTTGAACACCGGGTCCTTGGAGCGGAACGAGAGGATCTTGAACCGGCCGTCGGTCACGAACGGCACCCGCAGATTGTCGAGTGTGACCACCTTCCGCACATCGTCCGGATACTGCTTGGCAAAATACATCGAGATGTCGCCGCCCATCGAATGGCCGACGATGGTCAGATGATCGTAGTCGGCATTCGGCTGGAGCTGGCGCATCTGCTCGACGGCGAATCTGATGTTGGCAACGCCGCGCTGGATCTGCGGCAGTCGGCCGACATAGAGCTCGCCCGCCTTGGTCACCATCGGCGCGTCGGTCGGCAGGTCATGCTGAATGCTGACAGCCATGTAGCCGCGCGCAGCAAACACGTTGGCCAGGAACGAGTACTCGGTGAACTTGACGGTGTTGCCGTGGTTGAGGACAGCGACCGGCAGCTTGATCATGCCGGCTTCGGCCTGCATCTCCCTGTCGCGACGCACGGCGATATCGACCTCGACCAGCCGGTTGCCGCGGGAGGAATCGTATAACCGCACCGTCTCGTGGCGGATCGCCCACTTGCTCGCCGTGAAGTAGCCGACGGTGGCCAGAACGCTGACAGACAGAAGAACGGCAATTCCACGCTTCATGTTCGTCCCTCGGGGTCCGCAACCCAAAGTCGCTTGAAACCTGTAAGACTCTCGCAGCCCGTTCTGTTGAATATATATAACGGCCCTGTGACAGAAAGGCTAAATGTTGTGTATCCGACGCCCGTTCGTTGTGCGGCGCACCTAGTTGCTGTGCAACATGGGCCAGCCGCCCTTCCATGAGATTTCAATCGTGAACGTCACGTTCAAATCAGTCAGGAATTTGACGGCAATCTAGCGATTGCGCCCGTTTCCGCCTTGACCTGAGACAAATATGGCCAAAAGCCCGGCTGGCCAGTCCCAGGGCTCACGATGCGGAGCGGTCACCAAACACCGTCGCCCTGATTGTGAGCGCAGCGCTGGCACTCGTCCAGGACGCACAATGTCTCAGGCGACGCCGCGTCTCAGGCCGGTGCCGGGCCGAGCGAACCTTGGTCCCGGCTGGAGGTGTCAAATCAGTCCCGGCTCAAATCAGTCCAGCGCCGACAGGCTCAGGCGCTGATGATGTCGTGCAGTTCAAGAGGCTTGTCGACCTGTGCGAACCATTCGGCGCGATTGGCGGCGCGGCGGCGGCCGCGCTCGTCCAGCGGCAGCTTGAGCTGGCGCAGCAGACTCGTGACCTCCTCCCGGGCCGTGACATGGCCGAGATTGGGGCGGGTGCCGAGCGTCGCCTCGTCGATATCGTCCAGCGCCGTCAGTCCGCGCGGGAAGAATTCGCGATAGACGACGCGCTCGGCGAAGCCGTCGATGGCGCGGAAGCCGAGCCGCAGCGACAGCTCCTTCAGGCCGTCGGCCACCAGCTGCTTGTTGCGCGAGCCGAGCATCGACAATCGGTTCCGGACGACGATCCAATCCGTCATCGCGCCGTCCACCTGGCGGCGCTTGCGCCGGACGTCGCGCACCATCTCGGCATAGTGGCTCTCACCGGTCACCGCATAGGTCGCAGGATCGACGGTTCCGAGCACGTCGAAATCGAGAAAGCTGTCATTGATAGGGGTGACCAGGGTGTCGGCCATCGAATGCGCGAGACGCATCAGGTAGCTGTCATTGCCCGGCGTATCGATCACGATGAAATCGAATGCATGCTCGACGGAGCACACCGCTTCCATGAACTGCTGGAATTCGGCTTTTTCATTCTCATCGATCTGCAACGTCTGGCCGAGCTTGATGCAGTAGTGGGTCGGCAGCTCGAGATGCAGTCCCGTCCGCCGCGCCCAGGCGCTGCGGTTGTTGATGTAATGGGTGAAGCTCTGCTGGCGGGAGTCGAGATCGATCGTGGCGACACGCTGGCCGGCCTTCAAAAGCGCCACGGCAATGTGCAGAGCGGTCGTCGACTTGCCCGAACCGCCCTTCTCATTTCCAAGCACAACCACATGGGCCGAGCCCGATTGTCCCTGGCTAGTCTGCAGCATGTTTTCGACCTCTTACGATCATCTTCGAGTCACGGTCGGTTGCGGTCAAGTGAAATACATCATCATCGTAAATCCACGGGGGCGCATCCACCGCTACTACTTGATGTGCGCGTTTACCTACTCCGCATCGGCTGCGCAGACGTGCTAACAGAGGTGTTCAAGTCAGCTGGGCAGCGTCCTGCCTTTGTTAAGGGCGGTTGCCCGAGCGTCAAGGCCGAACGGAAAGACGGCGATTTTTCCCTGGAGATCGAGCAAAAATGTCACGAACACCACGCGTCGCCCGCAGTCTTTCCGCGCTTCGCCGCGAGCTCGACAGCCTGCGCGCGAGAAAGGCCACCGTTGCGCTCGTGCCCACCATGGGTGCCTTGCATGACGGCCACATCTCGCTCGTGCGACAGGCGAAGCGCCGCGCCGACAAGGTCGTCGTCTCGATCTTCGTCAATCCGACTCAATTCGCGCCGACGGAGGATTTCGGTTCCTATCCGCGCACCTGGAAGGAGGATGTTGCCAAGCTCGCGGCCGAGCGCGTCGATCTGATCTGGCACCCTGACGCCAAGGCGATGTATCCGGATGGCTTCACGACCCGGATCGTGCCGGAAGGCCCAGCCTTGGCCGGACTCGAGGATCGCTTTCGCCCTCACTTCTTCGGCGGCGTTGCAACCGTGGTGGCGAAGCTGTTCGCACAGTGCCGTCCCGATGTCGCGATCTTCGGCGAGAAGGACTATCAGCAGCTCCGTGTGGTGACGCAGATGGCGCGCGATCTCGACCTTGGCGTTCGCGTCGTCGGGTCGCGTACGGTGCGCGAACGCGACGGGCTCGCGATGTCGTCGCGCAATGTCTATCTCAGTGCAGACGAACGCCGCGTTGCGCCGACACTGCACCGTGCACTGAAGGAGCTCGCGAGCCGGCTGCGCGCCGGCGGCGACATGCAGGACGCCCTTCGTGACGGCGCCGCCACAATTACCCAAGCCGGCTTCGACTTGGACTATCTTGAGGTGCGCCACGCCGAGACGCTGGCCCCTGTCACACAGGACGAGTCCGGGCCGAAGCGCATCCTGGTCGCCGCCCGGATTGGAACGACGCGGCTCATCGACAACATCGCGGTGTAGAGGCTGCGCTACAGCAGCCCGAGATCGCGCAACTCGCGCCGCAGCGGTTCCGGCATGGCTTCGAGCCCCGCGGCGCTGGCCTTGCCGAGATCGGCCGGCGCGTCCTCGGGGGTGAGATAACGCCAGCCCTGGAACGGCCGCATCGGCCGCGGCGACACCGCGATCACCTTCGGCTGCATGATCAGGCGGCAACGCCCGATGCCGTCGCCATCCCGGAAGGGCTCGATGCCCACGATCTTCTCACGCGCGGCGACCTCGCCGCGGATGACCCAATAGAGCGAGCCGCCGGCGAGGATCTCGTCGACCCGCTTCGGAGTCATGCGCGTGACATGGACATGCAGCTGCGGCAGGCCCTTCTTCTTGGCCGCGAGCATGCGCTCCGCGATCCATTCCTTCAGCTCTTTGACCGACTCGCAGCCGACGGCCAGCTTGATCAGATGCAGCGGCATGACGCGGTTCGACCAGCCTTATTCATTGTTCGCAGCAGGCTCCGCAGCCTCCGGCGCAGCCTGCGGAGCGGCAGCGGCGGGCTTCGGCTTGGGTGCTGCCTTCTTGGCCGCGGCGGGCGCCTGGGCATGGCTGGCAGCAACGGTCGGCGGCGGTGCCGGTGCAGGAGCAAGCTGGGTGGGTGGCTTCGGAGCCGCCGGCGCGGGCGCGACCGAGCGCGTCGAGGCCGTGGGCTCGGGGTTCATGATGCTGACCGCAGGCGTGTTGGCCGAGCTGGGGAACTCCGCATTGGTCGGCTTGCCGGTCGGCGCGGACGGCGCCAAGCCCGCAAAGGTCCCCGCGGCGGCCGATTGGGCGGTTTGGGCGGCCGGCGCATTCCATTGCGAGGCGTAGCGCGTCACCAGCCCTTCATAAGTCCGGCCTTCCATGTTGTTGACGAGTTGCTGGCGATCGCCGACCGCCCGGAACATCACGCAATCGGTCGGCGTGCAGCGGTCGCGGGTCAGCAGCACATAGGCCATCAGGCCATAGCGGTCGCGCTCTACCGCCCGGCGCAGCGCGAGCAGTTCCGCGGTCATCACCTTGTTGGCGCTCGCGAGGTCGCCCGCCTGCGCGAGGCGGCTCAGCATCGCCGCGGCATAGCTGACGGCGGCGGCCGTCATCTCCGGCGATCCGAACAGGTTCTTCTCGCAATTGGACAAGACCAGATCACCGGCCAGATCATCCACGCAAGCGAGACCCGGCGGCGCAAAGCTGACGGAGGCGGTCGAAGCGGGATCGCTGCCGCCCCGCGCGCCCTGATCCTGGCTTCGCATCATCGACGCCACCGCGATGCCGACGGCCAGCAAGGTGATGACCGTGAGCGCGCCATTGGCAACCGACTTCTCGGCCCTGAGCAGGGTCGCCAGCACGATCAAGGCGAAGAAGCCCGCCGCAGCCACGGTGAGCCACATCGGGAAAGCCGGTGAGTTCAAGAGCTGGTCGAACGAGGAAGGCCAGATCGAAGTCATGCGCGCTGATTCCTGCCGCGGGCCGTCGAGAACGGCCCTGATGGCGTCCTGCGATGGGGCGCCCGTGAAACGATCACCATTCCCAAACCATCACGGCCCCGCCCCATGATAAGACGATTCCAGGCCCGTTGCGGGCACAGGATGGTGCGCAGCTACCCGCTATCCCCAACGCGATCGCACGGCGGTCGTGTTGAGGCATCGCAGCACCAGACTGCGCCGCGGCAAAGGCCGCCTCTCGATCACCGACCGGCCGCGTCCGCCGACGCCGCCGACCTCTTCAAGACAAGGCCAATTGGCTTTCTCTGGCAACCCGCTCAAAGGCTTCCGTCGAGCTTTTGATCCGGTACTGGCAGTCGTCGCCTTCTGTCGGAAGTTGCCGGACGATCTCATAGGTGCCGCTGGCCGCCGGGCGCGAGACGTTGCTCGCGGTGAAATAGACCGTCGTCCCGATCGGGAACTTGTGCTTCAACGCCCTCTCCTGCTCGCGTGCCGGCAAGAGCCCCTGGTCCCGCTGCCCGGGCCGGCGTGTCTTTATAACATTGACGTCTATAGCACGCCGGAGCGGGTTTTGACCAGCGGACTCCCGCCCGGCAACGCGGAGATTGCAAGCTTCTTCAACGAGATGGCGCCGTAACCGGTATTCCTGGACTAACAGGCGGGACCAGGGGCCGATCGACCCTGCCGGTCAGACCTTCTCGACCCGCTCGATGATCCATGTCTCCGCCAGCCCAGCCTCGACCCAAGCGACGAAAGCCGGCATCGCCATCATCGTTTCCATATAGGCCCGCGTCTCGGCCGCGACCGGAACCGCGAAGGTGTGAAAACGGGTGACCACCGGGGCGAACATGGCATCCGCAGCGCCGAAGCGGCCGAACAGGAACGGGCCCCCGCTGCCGTAACGATCGCGGCAATCACGCCAGATGTCCTCGATCCGCGCAATATTGGCCTTGGCATCCGCCGACAGCGCGACCGGACGCACCGGCCGGTGCAGATTCATCGGGCATTCGTTGCGCAGGGCCTGGAAGCCGGAATGCATTTCCGCGCACACCGAGCGCGCGTGAGCGCGCGCCCCCGCCTCGCTCGGCCACAGTTTCGCCTCGGGATAGCGCTCGGCGACATATTCGATGATCGCAAGCGAGTCCCACACCGTGACCGCGCCATCGATCAGGATCGGCACCTTGCCGGCCGGCGAATGCTTGAGGATCCGCGCCTTGTCGGCGGGATCGTCGGTGTAGAGCGGGATCACGGTCTCGTCGAAGGCGATGTCGCAGCCGCGCAGCGCCAGCCATGGCCGCATCGACCATGAGGAATAGTTCTTGTTGCCGACCACCAGCTTCAGCGTCATGTCGCTCTCTCCGTCCTCGTCCAACATCCAGCCGGCGCGGACTCACACGCGGCACGCGCGCCGACTGCAGCACGCATACAGGCGGGCCCCGACGGCGTCGACGATCAGCCGCCGAAATCCTGCGGCGAAAACGACAATTCGAGCACTTTCCACTCGCGATAGCGCGATGACGGCAGCATCGCATAAGGCTGGCAGGCCGCCAGCGCCTCCATCGCGCTCTGCTTCAGCTGCAGCGCCTTGACCGAGGCGGTGCCGGCGATCAGCAACGGCTCGGCCGCAAGTCGCCCATCGGGGGTCATGGCCACCCGCAGCTTCACCATCACATTGTCGGCCGGAGACACCGTGGCGGGCAGACGTGCGCAGGACTTGAGATGGCGGCGAAACACGGCGACCAGATCGTCGGCAAGATTCGTGGTCGCCGTAGGCCCGGCATCGTCGCCCGACCCGTCGCCCGCCGGCGGCAGCGGCGCGAGCGGTGCCGGCAGCCCGAGCATGACGCCATATTTGACCGTGAGATCGGGCTCCGCGGGCACATAACTTGGTGAGGGAGCAGGCACCGGCTTGGTTGCGGATTTGGCGTCGGCCGCTTTCGATTGTGATTTGGCCGGAGGCTTCGTCTCGGCTTTGGAGGATGGCACCGGCGAAGGCTGCTGCGGCGCCTCCGGCGGAACCGGGGGCTTGGGCGTCTCCTTGGCCGTTTCTTTGGCTGCTTCCTTGGCATCCTGCGGCGGCGGGGCGGCCGGCGGCGGAGCAGCGGCCGCGGGCGACGGAGTGGCCGCCGGCTGCGGCAAGGTCAAATCAGGCGTGGGTGATGGCGACGGCGGCGGCGGTTCCGGCGTCTTCTGCGACTCGTCGGCATCGACGATATCGACCGGCACCTCGTCGGCCTTTGGCAACTCGTAGGGCCGCACCACGGTCGAGACCACGATCCCGCCAGCGATCAGAAGGTGCGCCAGCAGGGACGCGGCGATGCCCCAACGGATGAACTGCCAACGTTCCATGCTGCTTCACTACATCCGCGCCTGAGCGAACGCGCGCAGCGCGCGATCACCCCGATCAT
This sequence comes from Bradyrhizobium denitrificans, assembly GCF_013179005.1. NCBI lineage: Bacteria > Pseudomonadati > Pseudomonadota > Alphaproteobacteria > Hyphomicrobiales > Nitrobacteraceae > Bradyrhizobium > Bradyrhizobium denitrificans. Next base: position 81,517 of record NZ_JABFDP010000036.1, read on the forward strand.
GCACAGGGCCTACGACGCCAGCCGCCGCGCGGCCCGCCGGCCGCTCCCTGTCACATCGCGCTGTAGCATAAAGACGCGGGCGCCGCCCTCAATCCCATTTGGGCGCGAAGGCGAAGTCGGTCATCCGCCCCCCGGCGCTGCCCATCGCAAAGATGTCGGTCATGTCCTGCTCGGACAGCTCGAAATCGAACACGTCGAGATTTTCGGACAACCGTTCGATCTTGGACGTCCGCGGGATCGCCACGACGTTCTGCTGCACCAGCCAGCGCAGGCAGATTTGCGCCGGGCTCTTGCCGTGGGCGTGGCCGATCCGGGTCAGGGTTGGATCATTCCTGATCTTGCCCTTTGCGATCGGACTGTAGGCGACCATGGCGATGCCATGCCGTGCGCAGGCCTCGCGGATCTTGGTCTGCTCCAGATAAGGGTGATACTCGACCTGGTTGCACACCAGCGGCTCCGGCGACAGCGCCACGGCCTCGTCGAGCAGAGCGACGGTGAAATTCGACACGCCGATATGGCGCGTCAGCCCAAGCGTCTTGGCATGCGCCAGCGCGCCGAGCGTCTCGGCCAGCGGCACGTGTGAATTCGGCCAGTGCAGCAGCAGCAGATCGACGTCGCTGACGCGCAAGCGGACCAGGCTCTCCTTGGTCGAGCGTTCGAGATCGTTCGGCGCGAAATGCGTCGTCCACACCTTGGTGGTCAGGAACAACTCGCTGCGCCGAACGCGTGAGGCGCGCAGGCCCTCCCCGACCTCCTGCTCGTTCTCATAGACCTGGGCAGTGTCGATGTGGCGATAGCCGAGCGTGAGCGCCTGCTCGACGATGCGGGCGCAGGTGCGTCCGCGCAACTCCCAGGTCCCGAGACCCAGGGCTGGAATCCTGGCACCATTGGCATCGATCATCAGCATGGCCGTGCACTCCAGATACGTGCAACATTATGCATGCCACACGCGAACCGTGCCACGCTCGGCCGGTTTTTAGCTTAAGTCTTAGCTAAGGCCGCGAACACGGTATCGGGCGCATGCGCAATGACCGTGAGCAAAGCGCGGGCGGGTCCGCGCGGCATGCGCTTGCCCTGCTCCCAATTGCGGATCGTCTCGACCGGCACGCCGAGCTTGGCGGCAAACTCCTGCTGGGTCAGGTGCACCCGTCGCCGGAGATCGCGCACTTCGAGTGGCGCGACCGGTGCGGTGGTCGCCGGCGCCAGCGGAAACTCGCCGCCGTCGCGCAGCTCCACGATTCGTCCGTCTGCCTTCAGCCGTAAGCGTTGCATGATCCGACTCCGTCTCGGACGACAGTGTCGCCGAGCCGCGTTAAGGCCGGATTAACGATATAAGTCGTTCGGACAGTGGGCTTATTTCAAACCGAACCAGAGCGTCGCGATGCCCAGGAAGGAGAAGAAGCCGACCACGTCGGTGACCGTGGTGACGAAGGTTCCAGAGGCGACGGCCGGATCGGCGCGCACCCGTTCGAGCACCATCGGGATCAGGATGCCGCCAAGCGCGCCGGCCACGAGGTTGGAGATGATGGCGAGCCCGATCACGAGGCCGAGACCCGGCGTCTTGAACCAGGCGACCGCGGCGATGCCGGTAATGAGCGCGAAAGCGAGCCCGTTCACGAGGCCGACCAGCGCCTCGCGCATGACCACGCGCATGGCATTGTTCGGTCCGAGCTCACGGGTGGCGAGCGCCCGCACCGCGACCGTCATGGTCTGGGTCGCGGCATTGCCGCCCTGGCTCGCCACGATCGGGGCGAGCACCGCAAGCGCCACCATCTGCTGCAGCTGGCCTTCGAACAGCCCGAGCACCGAGGAAGCCAGAAAGGCAGTGGCCAGGTTGATCAGGAGCCAGTTGAAGCGGCCCTTGGCGATGGTCCAGAAGCTGTCGGACAGTTCCTCGTCGCGCGACACGCCGCCCAGCGCCTTAAAATCCTCATCGGCCTCCTCCTCGATCACGTCGACGACATCATCGATGGTGATGACGCCGACCAGCCGGTTCTCGGCATCGACCACCGGGGTTGCGACCAGATTGTACTTGCCGAACAGCCGCGCCACCTCGGCGAGATCGTCGGTGACGGTGACGCGGCGGCGATCCTCGTCGATCAGTTCGGCGAGCGGTGCGAGACGCCGGGCGCGCAGCAGCGCGTCGAGCGCAACCGCGCCTTGCCAGTGCCGCGCCTCGTCCACGGCATAGATCTCATAGAAGCGCTCGGGAAGGTCGGGCGTCTCGCGCATGTAGTCGAGCGCCTGGCCGACGGTCCAGGCCGGCGGAACCGCGATGAACTCGCTCTGCATGCGCCGGCCGGCCGAGCCTTCGGGGTAATCCAGGCTGCGTTCGAGGACATCGCGCTCCGAGGGCGGCAGCCGCTCGAGAATCTCCTCCTTGTCCTCTTCGTCGAGGCTTTCCAGCAGCTCGACGGCATCGTCGGACTCGAGCTCGCGAACGCCCTCGGCGACGGTCGCAGGCTCCAGCTCCTCGAGGATCTCCTCGCGGACGGAATCGTCGACCTCGTTCAGCGCCGAGAAATCGAAATCGGTGCCGGTCAGCTCGACCAGACGGACGCGCTGCTCGGGCGCGAGCGCGGCGATCAGGTCACCGAGATCCGCCTCGTGCAACTCGGCGACTTCCGCGCGCAGGAACGCCTCGTTCTCGGCGGCAATCGCCGCCGTGATGGCGTCGATGAACTCCGTGCGAATCTCGCCGGAATCGGTGCGCATCGCGGCGCGATCGGATAGAGTCACACCTGCAGGGGCAACGTCCGATGTCTCGTTCATGACGTGCCTCACGAGCGGAATGCAGAGCAATTGGTCTGATTTGTGCTTTCACGCATTACATAATGGGCAACAGCGAGCGCAACGGGAAAAGATGCCTCGGACGCGACGGATGGCGGGATGGGTAAATGCAGCCGCGATGGCGGCCGCGCTGCTGGTGGGGCACTGCGCCGCGGCTGCGTCCGCCGAAACCTGTCCGCACGAAGGCGCGCTCGGCACCTCGCGCGTGCTGAGCGTGGACCCCAAGCACTATCCGCGCGTCGGGCTGAAGAGCTTCCCTGACACGCTGCCGCTGCATGACGGTGAAGTGGTCCTCACCTTCGATGACGGCCCCTCGCCGCCTATGACCAACAAGGTGCTCGCAGCACTCGCCCGGGAATGCGTGCGCGCGACATTTTTCCTGGTCGGCAAGCCGGCCTCGGGCCGCGCCGCGCTGGTGCAGCGGATCGCGGCGGAGGGCCACACGATCGGCCATCACAGCTTCACGCATGCGCATTTTGCGCACATCACGCCGGAGCAAGCGGTCGAGGAGATCGATCGCGGCATCGCAGCCGACGAGAAGGCGCTCAACGGCATCGAGACAACAACGCCGTCGACGCCGTTCTTCCGCTTCCCCTATTTCGAATCGACGCCGGCCGCGCTGGATCTCCTGGCCTCGCGCGGCATCGCGGTGTTCGGCGCCGATCTCTGGGCCAGCGACTGGAACCCGATGTCGCCGCAGCAGACCCTGAAGCTGCTCACCAGCCGGCTCAACCAGGCCCGCAAGGGCATCATCCTGCTGCACGATCCGCAACCACGCACGGCCGCGATGCTTCCGGCCTTCCTGCGCTATCTCAAGGAGCACGGTTATCGCGTGGTCCATGTGGTGCCGGCCAAGACCGACGAGCCACCGCAGCAGCACAGCGAAAGACCGTCCGGTGCGGCCACGCCGCCCCTGGAAGGCGGTTAATCCACCGTTCAGGCGCGCCGGCTAGGCTGGAACGATGTGCGGCGCCTGCAGACCTTGCAAACCGGCAACAGCCATGCGCAAACCGGAACGCAAGGCGATGTAATGTCGCCGCCACCAATCATCCCTGCTATGCCTTCCTCCCTGTGGCGCGGTGCTATGTCCACGATATATCCGGGACCATCGAGGCGCCTGACCCAAGGGAGTCCGGCCATTGAAGAGAATGCAGGCAGCGTGATGCGTGATCGTGCGTGGGCTTGGGTCGGATCGACATCGTCATGGGTCGCATTGCTGCTCGGCGCCCTGACCGCTGTCGGCTCAGGCCTGGGATCCCCGGGCGCCGCTGCGGCCGAATGTCCCGGCCATCCCAATGCGCTGGGCACGTCTCGCGTCCTGGTTGTCGATCCGCAGGAGCATCCGCGCATCGGCGCGATGCAATACAAGGAGACCTTGCCGCTGCGGGATCACGAGGTGGTGCTGACCTTCGACGACGGTCCAGTGCCAAAATACAGCAATCAGGTGCTGCAGATCCTTGCCGATGAATGCGTCAAGGCGACGTTCTTCACGATCGGCCGCCAGGCCAAGGCGGATCCCGAAGGTGTGCGCAAGCTCGCGGCGGCCGGCCACACGGTCGGCACGCACAGCCAGAACCATCCGCTGAGCTTCAACCGGATGACGCTGGACCAGGTCAAGCCCGAGGTCGATCAGGGCATCGCCTCGACCGCGGCCGCGCTCAGCGATCCCTCGGCGCTGTCGCCGTTCTTCCGCGTGCCCGGCCTGTTGCGCGGCGAGGCGGTCGAGAACTATGCCGGCACGCTCGGCCTGCAGATGTGGAGCGCCGACTTCCTTGCAGACGATTGGCGCAGCATTTCCGGCACCAAAGTCTATGAACTCGCGATCAAGCGGTTGGAAGCGCGCGGCAAGGGCATCCTGCTGCTGCACGATATCCACGCCCGCACCGTCGACGCGCTGCCGAAGATCCTGACCGAGCTGAAGGCCAAGGGCTATCGCATCGTGCATGTGGTGGCGGCGACACCGGATCGTCCGGCCACCCCCACCGAACCCGATGACTGGCTGGTGCATCGTCCATCCGATGAGACGCCGGTCGCCAAATGGCCTGCGATTACGCCGGTCGATCTCGCTGCTGCCGACACCCGTGCCCGCGCGACATTGGACGATTTCGGCGTGCTCGATCCATTGCCGGCATCGCGAGCGGCACCGAAACCGGCGTGGCCGCGGCCAGCGCTACGGCTGCAGACCGCGACAGCGCCCGCCTTGCCGGCTCCCTCGGCCGATCTGTTCGCTTGGCCACCTGCGACACCGCTGACGGCGCAGCGCCGTCAAGTCGCCCGCGTCGAGCGTCCGGCCGTGAAGCCGGCGCCGCGCCCGGTTCGCATGGCCAGCCTGAAGCGGCGCTGAGGCGGGGTTTGCAAGACCCGCCCGAGATTGCTTGATGGGGCTCGTGCGTCTCGCTGCGGGTGCGTGATCAGTTGGTGACGAGCTTGCTGACGCAGAGGATGACGGCCGCTGCCAGGAAGAACAGGTCCATGTAGGACTTCTTCTCGCCATCGCGCCGCAGCGAGCCGACGTCGTTCATGGTCTGCTTGTTGACGACCTGACTGACCGGACCATCGCCGAGCATGCCGGCGAGGCGGCGAACATCGCCTTCGAGCTTTTCGATCCGCCCGAAGAAGTGGAACGAGCGAATGACCGTGACCGCACGCATGCCGGCGTAGAGCAGGATGACCAGTGCGAGAACCGCGCGATTCTGATATTTCTCGATGTAGTTGAGGCTCATATAGACGGCCCCGAGAAATACGAAATTGGAAACGAAGCGGTAGGCTAGGCCCGCGAAGTTCATCTGCTCCCCCACATGATGTCCGGATCACTGGCCGACAACAGAACTCACGAACCGCGTTCGCCCCCGCGTTCCGGCCCAACCAGCGCGACCCTAGGAGCGCTGGCTTGCGAATTCGTGAAGTGGGAGATTTTGACAGAACCGACCGGCTCGCTTGGTAAACGACTGGCTGAGCTTTGCAGCCGGCAATTGAAGCCTATTTAGATCACTCCTTTTCGAACCTTGCTTTGCAACAGCCGTGCGTGGACGCGCCTAGGTCGTGGACTCAAACCGCATCCAGAGGCGGGTTGAGGCGAGCAAGACGGCGGAGAGGAAATTGCGAGCGCTCTTATCGTAGCGGGTCGAGATGCGGCGGAAATGCTTCAACTTGTTGAAGAAGCGTTCGA
>NZ_JABFDP010000037.1:0-87146 GCF_013179005.1 Bradyrhizobium denitrificans
TCGTCAGCTAACGGAATCCATTTATGAGTACAGAACCTAGCGAAATGGTTCTCTCACACCGTTGCGATGGACCCGGACGCAGAGATGCTGGCGATGGCGCAGAGGACGGCGGCGGATGAGCGGATTGGGACAATCACGTTCATGCCTGGTCGTGCTGAGAATATTCCGGATACGATCGGACCGCTACGTATGGCTGCATTCGGAGCCTCTTTTCATTGGACTGACCGCATCGCAGTCGCGCGGCATCTCGATAGGTTGGTCGAGCCCGATGGCGCTATCGTGATTCTGTCCCCGAGCAGCTTTTGGTCCAGTCGCATGTTCGAATGGAAAGCGGTTGTGCTCGATACATTGAAGACCTGGTTGGGCAATGAACGGCGGGCGGGTCCTGGAACCTATTCACCGATGCCAGTCCATCAAGAGTGTTTGGCACAAACACCCTTCTGTGCGTTCACGGAAGCAACCTTCGTTCGGTCTCATGTTTGGACATATGAGAGTATCGTTGGCTATCTGTTTTCAACGTCCTTCGCGTCGCGCGCCGTCCTCGGCGACAATGCAGCGGATTTCGAAGTTGACCTTCGCAGGAGGCTGTCAGGACTGTCTCCTGATGATTCATTTGCAGACGAGATCGAGTATTCCGTGATCTCAGCGCGCCGTGCGTGATTTTGCGTTTTTCCGCATCGGGTCACATGGAGAGACGTCGCGCGCTGCATCAAGCGAAAGAAGTCGAGCAGATCCTTACAGCTGCTGAGAAATCCTAATCCGAACGTCATTCAGACTTGGTAAAACTCCGACGCAAAGACTAGCGATCTCTGGGGTCGGATGTAGGAGATCAGGAATCATAATGGTGGCCATTCCCGCCGCTGCCGCCGCGCGAACTCCACTATGAGAATCCTCAAGTGCCAAGCAGTTGGATGGATCAACTCTGAGCAGAGCAGCCGCCTTCAGGAAGGTTTCAGGATCAGGCTTGCCTGCTTCAACATCGTTCCGCGTGACAAGCACATCGAAGTTGCAGCCCTCAAATTCCCTGCCGCACCAGTCCTGCCCACCATGCGCGGTTTCCTCCCTTGGAGGCTTTCGGACGCCAGCCGCCGAATGTGCCGCGCTGTCGATCATGCGGCCGGCATCCGAAACCCTTCACAAAAGCTGCCCCAAGCCGCTTCGAAGGCTCACTTCCGCTCGGTCTCCCAGAGGGGGGCAGTTCAGCGCCGCTTATGAGCCTCCGGAACGGCCGAAGGCGGAAATCAACGGGACGAACGGGCTTACGCGAAGGGCTAGTTGTCGCCATCAAAACGGTGAGCGATGTAGAGATGCGTTTCGTAATCGATATCCAGGCAGCCTCCTTGATCGTCGATCGCTTTTGCAATTTCATCGAGCAAGTCTTCACGCGTCTCTGCCGCGAGTAACCGAATGTCGGATCGCGTGCTCAGAAAATTCGTGTAGCTGGATGTCGTGTGCTGCCATTTCCACGGATAGCACTTGTGCTCAACAGGCCTGAACAACTGCGACCCGTCAAACCAGTCCTTAAACGGGCCATTCGGTAGATACCAGGCTTCGGGCGGCGGTTCCCACGAGCCCGTGTGACGTAGCCAAATTTCCTTAAACGGTTCCAGTAAATGTGAGGGGAGTCCTCCAGGCACGTGCCCGAAGACGGCAAGGGTTCCGTTAGTCGAAAGCAGTTGGGCGGCTTTTACGAACCGGACTTCGGGGAATACCCAATGCCACGCCTGTGCCGCGAAGATTAAAGCGAACACTGAATTGCCCGCTGGCCACGCCTCGAAAGTCGCCTCGGCCAGTTTCACGTTGGCAATACCCGCCAAAGTCTCGCGCGCACAGCGGATCATTTCCGATCCGGGATCAATGGCGATGATCTGCAAACCGCGCTTCGCAAAGCTTTTTGTTGCTTGACCCGTTCCACAGCCAATTTCAAGAACGGCATCGGTTGGCTTTAGGTTTGCAAACGAGATGACATCGTCAATCAGAGCCTCTGGGTAGTCGGGGCGCGAGGCCCTGTATACGTTCGCGACCTGATCGAATGTGAAACGCTGCTCCATTGTTTGCCTCGTTTTGTCGGTTAGGGAATATAATCTGAGCAGCGCCTGTTCGTCCAACAGCCCACTTCCGCTTAGGGCCAAAGGACTAAACCGCTCGCGCGGTAGGGCACGACAGCCGGCAGCACGGCTGAGAGGATAGCGCAACGAGGTGTCCTGTCGTGAGATGAGTTGACGCAACCTTCACCCATGACTGGAGCATCCCCATGACCGACGAGGCCATGAGCCCGTTGCGGCGGCGCATGATCGAAGACATGACGATCCGCAAATTCGCGCCAAGACCCAACATGACGAGTGCAGCGGGTCAAGGACTTCGCCTTCGTCAGACGGTCGCCGGATCTGGCGAGCTTCGAGGACGTGCGCCGCTATCAGCTTCATCTGGCATCGCGCGGCGCCGGCGTGCCGACCATCAACAAGACGGTCTCGACCTTGCGGTTCTTCTTCAAGGTCACGCTGTGGCGTCACGAGATCGTCGAGCACACCCACGTCATCCACGAGCCGCGCAAGCTGCCGGTGGTGCTGAGCGTGGAGGACGTGGCGCGGCTGCTCGATGCGGCACCCGGGCTCAAATACAAGGCGGCGCTCAGCGTGGCCTATGGCGCTGGCCTGCGAGCCAACGAGGTCGTCTCGCTCAAGATCTCACACCCCGCTGAACCGCTCAATCTGTCGAGCCGCCGTATACGTACGTACGGTTGTGTGGGAGGGGCGGAGTCGTGAGACTCCCCCTATCCCGATAGGCCTTCACCCGGCGTTCCCTGCGCCTTCTCGATGCCGAGCGGGCCGTCGATCGCAAGCTTCGGTCGCCGTCCGCCACGAGATCGCGCGCGTGTGTGCTGTTTGAAACGTGGATAGGACCTGCACGGGCTCCGCGTTTCCGTCACGCGCAGCCGGCAAGCCATTCGTTCCCCATTGCTGATGAACTTTAGGTCACGCGGAACCGGAACCGCGGGCGATCCTCCGTTGTTGAACGGCGTCTCGAACGCACTGGAGGAGAGAATGATGAGGACCCGTCTTGCCGTTTCGCTTGTTGCCGCGTCGCTGCTGGCGTCGGGCGCGGCCTATGCGCAATCCACCACCGTCGAAGGCGCCGCCAATGGTGCCGCCGCCGGTGGCGCCGTTGCCGGCCCGGTGGGCGCGATGGTCGGTGGCACGGTTGGGGCTGCCGTTGGCGCCGCCGTGGAGATCCCGAATGCCGTGATCACCTCGATCGATGCGGAGCGGGCCCCGTCGGTGGTGGTACGCGAGCGTGTCGTGGTCGGTGAGCCGCTGCCCGATACGGTCGAACTGCGCCCGGTGCCGCGCTACACCGAGTATCGCTATGCCGTCGTCAACGATCGTCGCGTGATCGTCGATCCGCGCACCCGCCGGGTGATCAAGATCATCGAATGATCTGACGCGATCCTTGAATGCGCTCCCTGTCAGACGGGCCTCGCTGCGGCAGCAGCGGGGCCTGTCGTGCGTCAGGTCGTCTGCGGGCGGAATTGGCGGGCGAGCCACTCCAGCAAAGCGGCGATGCCGAAGCCGACGCAGGCCGTCGTGGCGTCTACGACGAAATCCTCCAGACGGGCGTGGCGGCCGGGCGCCAGGAATTGGGCGAGCTCGAGGGCGCCGATCAGGATCACGGCGATGGCCGCCGTTCGCAGCCGATGGCTGCCATAAGCGAGCCCGAAGGCAAGGCCGACCAGGACGAAGGCGAGGGCGTGCTCGCCATCCTGTCCGATCGTGGAATGAGGCCGATAGCTCGGGGGACCCAGCGTTGCGAAGGCGACGGCTGCGGCCAGCAGCCAGGCGGAAACTCGGAGTACGATCTTCATGATTCCTGCTTAGCATGTTCCGGGCCAGCAGCCCGGCTCACACCCGCTTGAGGTTAATGACCATCTGGTAATACCGTGCCCTCGGGCGAGGTCCATCCGATCGGTTGCCGCACGCCAAGGCCCTGCATGAAGCGCTCGCGGATCTGCGCCGGATCGCGCCGGGTGGCGCCGACACCGGGCTTGTCATCGATCCGTGCCGCGATCAGCACCGGGCCGGTGGCCGCCAGGGCGAGATCAACCAGGCGTTCGAAATCCTCCTCGTCGGCGGCCCAATGGCAATTGGCCATGCCGCAGCCCGTCGCGATCGCCACAATATCGGCCTGCCGGGCCGGCGTCGGCTGGCTGCCGGTGATCTGGTAGATGCCATTGTCCATGACGATGATGGCCAAATTTTTGGGCGCCAGAGTCGCGATCGTGGCCAGGCAGCCCAGCTGCATCAGCAATGAGCCGTCGCCTTCGAGCGCAAACACCCGGCGTTGCGGCTGCGCCAGGGCGACGCCGAGTGCGATCGGGCAGGCCAGCCCCATGCTGCCGAGCATGTAGAAATTCTGCGGCCGCTGGCCGGCGGCCCAGAGGTCGAAATTGGTGTTGCCGATGCCGCCGATCACCGCTTCCTCCTGCGTCAGCCTGGCGACCAGCCGGCAGGTGAGATCGAAGCGATTCATGACCTTGATGTTGCGCGCGCGGTCGTTCATGCGAACAGCTTTCCGCCGGTGAGCAAAGGCGACAGGATCAGCGCGACGGCAGCCTGCGTCGCGACCGCCTGCTTGATGGAGCGGTCGACAATGAATTCGAGCTCGTCGAAGCGCGTCATGGTGTGATGCTCCATGGCCAGCGCATCGAGCACAGGGCGCATGGTCCGGCACACCAGCGACTGGCCGTAGTTGAACTCGCCGAGCGTGCCGCGCTCGGACACGACCATGATCAGCGGGATCTGGCAGGGCACGACCAGCGAGGCCAGCACGTTCGGCAGGGTCGCGAAGCCGGAGGTCTGCATCAGCAGCGCGCCGCGCCGCCCGCCCATCCAGGCGCCGGCGAGGATGCCGACCGCTTCCTCCTCGCGCGCGGTGGCAAAGGTCGTGAAGAACGGATCGTCATGCAGGCTCTGGATCAGCGGCGTCAGCACCCGGTCGGGAACGTAAGGGACGAGGTCGATGGCGTTGCGCTTGAAGCCCTGCAGGATGATCTCGTGCCAGCTCGGCGGCGATGCGGATCGCGCCGCATCGGGTGGGGCGGCCATGGTCGTGCCTCTCGGTGTCGTGCCTCTCGGTGGGATGCGCGCCGAGCTTGACGGCCGCGGACCGATTGTCAACATGCCGGCCCGGCCGGTCAGGCAACCGCCGCTCGCGTCCGAAAGCAAGAAGCAGGAACCAGGAGGTCGCTCGACCATGGCTGCGAATTCCAAGCGCGTCTTCTACGTCAAATATCTCGCGCACCCGATCTTCAGCGAGCGGCTCGCGGCCCGTCCGGATGTCCGGCTCGACCGGTTGGACAATGACACTCCGGACCCCGAAGCGGCGCCGATCATGGCGGCGGCTCACGCCTACCAGATCGGCGCGGCCCGTGACGAGCTTGCGCCGCGCTTCCATGTCGATGCCGACCTGCTGCGCCGCGCGCCCAATCTGCTGATCGTGTCCAGCAACGGCGCCGGCTACGATCCGGTGGACGTCGACGCCTGCACCCGGGCGGGCGTGCTGGTCGTGAACCAGTCGGGCGGCAATGCCCATTCAGTCGCCGAGCACACGCTCGGCATGATGCTGACCCTGTCGAAGCGGATCATTCAGTCCGACCGCCGGCTGCGCCGGGAGCGCGACGTCAATCGCAACGACCTGATCGGCAATGAGGTGCAGGGGCGGACGATCGGCATCGTCGGGCTCGGCAATGTCGGCCGCCGGGTCGCGGAGCTGTGCCGGGGTCTGCTGGGCATGACCGTGCTGGCCTACGATCCCTATCTCTCGCCGGAGGAGATCGCCGCCCGCGGCGCGGAGAAGGTCGAGCTCGCCGATCTGATGCGGCGCTCCGATTTCGTCTCGATCAACTGCCCGCTGACGCGGGACAGCCGCGGCATGATCGGCCACCGCGAATTCGCACTGATGCAGCCGCATGCCTATTTCATCACCACCGCCCGCGGCTTCATTCACGACGAGGACGCCTTGCTGGCGGCGCTCCGCGACCAGCGCATTGCCGGCGCAGGCCTCGACGTCTGGGCCAAGGAGCCGCCGCCGCCGGAGCATCCGCTGCTGCAATTCGACAACGTGCTGGCGAGCCCGCACACCGCCGGCGTCACACGGGAGGCGCGGCAGAACATGGGCCAGATCGCCGCCGAACAGCTGCTCGCCGCCCTCGATGGGCGGCGGCCGCCGCGCCTGATCAATCCCGAAGCCTGGCCGCGCTACAGCGACCGGTTCCGCGCGACGTTCGGAGTGACGCCGTCCTAGAAGCGGCAAGCAGGAGACGACGAGAAGATTTTATGCGTCTGAAGCTGCAATGCAGCAATGAACATTCTATCCGGGGCGGCCCTGACGATCTGCCCATTGCTATTTTCCCGGCGGTCTCGACAGGCGGGACCTCGCTGATCATTTTCTCAGAAGCGCCATGAGCTTAAGCCTGGAATTTGGCTCGGCGCCGAAGGGAAATCGGTCCGATGCGCCGCCTGAATTCATTGCTGAAGGCCACTCAAAGCCGCGTCCGGCGCGCCGTCTCGACCTTCGTCGCCATCGCCGCAGCCAGTCTTCCGTCGGCGGGGGCGTGAACGGGGTTCCGCTGTTCCATCAAATATTTGGCCCTGCGGCTTGAGATCCGTCCCCAGCCGCTGTTCAACCGCGCTAACATGGACTCAACCACTGCTGACCAGCGGGGAGAGCCATGTCGCATTACGTCGTTCATTTCATGAAGGATGTGCTCGGCGAGAACGGCCGCCAGAGCGAGATTTGCCAGTGTACGCTGGAAGTTGAGGCCGAAACCGAAGGCCAGGCCGCCGAGATCGCCAAGACGCGATTCTGCGAGCAGCAGGCGCTGCACGACTGGTCGTTGCACGCCGATCGCATCCAGGTGAAGGCTGCCGATTTTCCATCCTGACCCGCAGGGTCAGCGGCTCGCTCCCGCCGGCGCCTCGGTCGTGCCGGGGCCGAGCGAGCGCTGGACCATGACCGTATCGGACCATCGGCCGTAGCGGTAGGCGACCCCGGGCAGCAGGCCGACGCGGACAAAGCCGAACCGTTCGTGGATGCCGAGCGAGGCCGTGTTGTCGGCATCGATATAGCCGATCATCTGCCGATATCCCGCGGCGGCGGACGCGTCGATCAGCGCCTGCATCAACAGCCGGCCGACGCCGCGGCCGAGATGCTCATGATGGACATAGATCGAGTGCTTGACCGCGAAACGGTAAGCAGGCCGCTTCCTGAACTGCACGACATAGGCATAACCCACCACCTCGCCGCGGAACGTCGCGACCAGATGTGGCAGGCGGTGGTTGCGCAGGTTCTTGCGCCGCTGCTTGAGATCGTCAGGTTCGGGCGAGCCGGAATTGGCGGCGCTGTCCTCGACGCCCCGGCGAATGTGCCGCCGGTAGATCGCCAGCATGGCCTCGACATCCTCGTCGCGCGACGGCCGGACCAGCACCGGCGGTTCGGCGTCGAGCACGGTCGCGGGATTGTCCATCGTTCGAATTACTCTGCGCAAACATAGGTATGGAGCCGAATCCGGCCAGCTTCGTCGATCTCCTTGTACAATCCCTGAATCTCGACGTCGAAGCCCGGAAACGTGTTGAAGGCGCGTTCGAACATCTTGAGGTAATCGATCATCGGCCGGGCGCGGTCGGACAGCCGCTCGCCCGGGACGATGGTGGCAATGCCCGGGGGATACACCACGAAGGGCGTCGTCGCGATGCGTCCGTCGATCTGGGCGATTGGCAGATAATCGACCTCGTTGCGCATCAGCGCACGCGCCGCCTCGCGCGGCGACATCGCGATCTCCGGCAGATGCTGCGGCTGGAACTGCCTGGCTTGCAGCGCGCTCACCTCGGCCTCGCGGTAGAACCGGTGCATCTCGCCGCAGAGGTCGCGCAGCCGCACCTTGCCGTAGCGGCCGAAGCGGCGCCGGGTGAACTCGGGAATGGCGTCCTCCAGCAGCACGTTGTCGTCGTGCAGCCGCTTGAAGGCGACGAGCCCGCTGATCAGGGTGCCGGCCTTGCTGGCCTCGACGCCGGGGGTCAACAGGAAGAGCAGCGAGTTGAGGTCATTTTTCTCGGCCACGATGCGGTTCTCGCGCAGATATTGCGCGACGATCGGCGCCGGGATGCCGTGGTCGGCGTAGCCGCCGGTGGTGCGGTCGAAGCCCGGCGTGAGCAGCGTGAGCTTGTTCGGATCGGTCATGGCGAAGCCGGGCGCGAGATCCGGAAAGCCGTGCCATGCTTCGCCCGGCGCGAGCTGCCACAGCGCGGCGTCGGTCGCGAGTTGGTCGGTCGAGATCGCCTCCCAGGCCACGTCATGCCGCCCGCCCGGGCTGGCGGCGTCAGGGATCGACACCCGGTCGGGCACGAACGGCTCGAAGAACCAGCGCCGCGCCGGATCCTTCTCCTTTTCCTCGAATTCCCGGCGCATCGCCCTGATCTTCTTGCGCAATTCGATCCCGAGCCGGATCGTGTCGTCCCACAGGACTTCGCCGGAGCGGCCCTTCATCATCTGCGCGCCGACGTCGAGGGAGGCGAACAGCGGATAGAACGGCGACGTCGAGGCGTGCTGCATGAAGCTTTCGTTGAAGCGGCGATGCTCGACTCGGCGGCGCTGACCCTTGATGTGGCGATCCTTGATGTGGATCTGCGACGCCTGCGAGAAGCTCGCGAGCTGCTTGTGGGTCGATTGCGTGGCGATGATGCCGGGGGCGTCGGGCCCGAGCTCGGCAAGTCCCATGGCGAACCGGCCGGCATAGAGCGGGTGGAATTTCATGAAGCCCGCCCAGGCCTCGTCGAACATAATGTAGTCGCAGAGATGACCGATGCGCTGCAGGATCATCTCGGCGCTGTGGATCGTGCCGTCATAGGTGCACTGCTCGACAATGGCGACGCGGAACGGCCGTTCCTTGCGCCAGGCCTCGGGGTCCTTCACCAGCGGGTTGTTGCGGATCTGCTGCCGCAACTGCTCCTCGTCGAGCAGATCCCAGCGCATCGGCCCGATCAGCCCCCAGGCATTGCGGACGGTGGGAACATAGACCGGAACGCCGCCGGAGATCAGCAGCGCGCCATGATGGGCGGCCTTGTGATTGTTGCGGTCGAACAGCACGAGGTCGCCGTCGGTCACCAGCGCGCCCAGTACCACCTTGTTGGAGGTCGAGGTGCCGTTGAGGACGAAATAGGTCTTCTCGGCGCCGAAGATCTGCGCCGCTTCCTTCTGCGCGCGCAGCGCCGGACCCTCATGGGTCAGCAGGTCGCCGAGATCGAGCACGGAATTGTCGAGATCGTCGCGGAACACGGCTTCGCCGAGATGCTCGACGAAGATCCGGCCGATCGGGCTGCGGCTATAGAACACGCCGCCATTATGGCCGGGGCAGGTCCAGAGCTGGTTGCCTTCCTCGGCATAGTCGACCAGCGTGCCGAAGAACGGCGTCTTCAAGGTCTCGGCATATTGCTTCAGCCGGCTGATCAGGTTCTTGGCGATGAACGCCGGCGTTTCCTCGGACAGGAACACGTAGCCGTCGATGAAGTCGAGCACCTCGACCGGGAGGTCCTCGAACCGCTTGCGGCGAATCAAGAGGATGATCGGGAAGTCCAGGCCGCGCCGCCGCATCAGGTTGATCAGGGCCGCCGTCTTGCCCTCCAGCCCCTTCTTGCCCCAGTCCACCACCATGCAGCCGATCGCGGCATCGGTCTGCACCGCGATCTCGGCATCCTCCAGCTTGCGGGCGCGCACGACCTCGAAGCCCGAGCGCTGGATCTCCTCGATGATCTGGTTGAAGCGCAGGCCGGCGAGATCGTCGGTCTCGAACACGGGCGCGGCGAACAGGAAGGTGAAGCGGCGGAAGTATTCCATGAGAGTCTTTCGGCTGGGTGGGCAGCCACCTGTCGACGGCTTCGATGACAATGGGATGACAATCGGGCCGTCTCCGGGTGACGGTTCTGCCGATGGCCTCGCTTTGTTCGTATTCTGCACCTTGAGGCGCGATGGCGCCCTGGCGCTTGTCTTGACCCTGTCGCAGTGGCAATCGTCCAACGCTTGAGCGACCCGAAAGGACCCATCGTGCTCCCTGACTGGATCTCCCTCGATTGTGCCGCGCCGTCCGAGAGCCATCGGCAGGCGGCCATGGCGCGCCAGGCGCAGCTGACCAAGCCGCTCGGTGCGCTTGGCCGGCTGGAGGAGGTGGCTGTCGAGCTGGCGGCGCTGCAGGCGACGGACTACCCAGGTGCCGACCGGGCGCCCGTCGTGCTGTTCGCCGGCGATCACGGGATCGCGGCGCAGGGGGTCTCGGCCTATCCGCCGGAGGTCACAGTGCAGATGCTTCGCAACTTTGCCGGTGGAGGCGCGGCGATTGCGGTGCTCGCGCGTCATCTCAACTGCCCGCTCGAGGTGGTCGACGTTGGCACGCTGGCGAGCGATGCCGTTCCCGGCGTGGTGGCCGACAAGACGCGCCGCGGCACGCGCGACTTCAGTGTCGCGCAGGCGCTCACGCCGGAGGAGGTGGCCTTCGCCTGCGATGCCGGGCGCCGCGCGCTGGCGCGGCAGGCCGATCATCAGCCGCAGCTCGTCATCTTCGGCGAGATGGGGATCGGCAACACGACATCAGCCGCCGCGATCGCCGCCGCGCTATTGTCCTGCGCGCCGGTCGACATCGTCGGCAGCGGCACGGGTCTCGACGCCGATGGGCGCGCCAAGAAGGCCGCCGTCATTGTCGCAGCCCTGGCGCGGCATGGACTGACATCGGACGCGGCGGTGGCGGATATCCTGGCCGCCGTCGGCGGCTTCGAGATCATCGCAATGGCCGGCGCCATGATCGCTGCCGCGCAGCGGCGTTGGCCAGTGCTGGTCGATGGCTTCATCGTCTCGGTCGCGGCGCTCGCGGCGGTCAGGCTCAATCCGTCGTGCCGTACCTGGCTACTGTTCTCGCACCGCTCGGCCGAGCGCGGTCATGCGCTGGTGCTCGACGCGCTCGGCGCCCATCCTTTGATCGATCTCGACCTCAGGCTCGGGGAGGCCTCCGGCGCCGCCACCGCGCTGCCGATCATCCGGCTCGCCTGCGCGCTGCATAACGGCATGGCCACCTTCGCGGAGGCTGCCGTCTCGGGACGCGACGCGTGATGCGGATCGATCTGCTGCGGCACGGCTCGACCGGGCGCGACGGTTATCTCGACGGCCGCACCGACCCGCCGCTCACGGATGACGGCTGGGATCAGGTCGGGCGGCAGACCGAGAGCCGGATGTGGCGCCGCGTCGTGAGTTCGCCCTTGGCACGCGCGCGTGCGGCCGCCGAGGACTATGCGCGGCGAACCGGCTGTACGCTGGAGATCGATGGCGATTGGCGCGAGCTTCACTTCGGCCGCTGGGACGGACGGAGGCGCAGGGACATTGCCGCCGAGGCCCGCGGAGCCGACTTGCTGGCGGCGTTCTACGCCGATCCCGCAGTTGCGGCGCCCGAGGGCGAGAGCTGGGCCGACCTGCAGGCGCGGGTCGCGCGCGCCGTCGAGCGTGTTCTGACCCATTCAGGGGCGGCACCGGTTCTGGTGGTCAGCCATGGCGGTGCCATCCGTGCCGCGCTATCGCATTTGCTCGGCTGGCCCTTGCCTCAGCTGTGGAGCTTGCGGATTCAGCTTGGCACCCGCATCACGCTCGAAGCCGGGCGGGGGGCGGACGGCGCGCCCTGGGGCGAAATCGTCGAGATCATCCAGCCATGAGTTTGCGTGACTTCTGGATCGCATTGCAGTTCATGACGCGTCTGCCGACGCCGCGCGTCGTCGAGTCCCGGCCGGACGATCTCGCACGGGCATCGCCGTGGTTTCCGGCCGCAGGGCTGGTGATCGGCGCGTGCCTGGCCCTGATCGCCCGGATTTTCCAAAGCGCCGATCCATGGATCGTCGCGCTGGCCGTGGTCGTCGCCTGGATCTGGATCACAGGCGCGCTGCATCTCGACGGTCTCGGCGATGTCGCCGACGCGTTCGGCGCCGCGCATGGCAAGCCCGAGCGCTTCATCGCTGTGCTGGGCGATCCTCATGCCGGCAGCTTCGCGGTGGTGGCCATCAGCCTGCAGATCGCCGCCAAGCTGGTGCTGCTCGCCGAGCTGGCGACGGGGCCGACCGGCTGGGCGCTTCTGCTGATCCCGGCCTGGGCGCGCCTGGGCACGTTGGTCTGGAGCAAGATGCTGGTGTCGTTGAAGCCGGGGCTGGGTGCGAGCGTGTCGAACCGCGCCGGCTGGAATGTCATTGCTGGATGGAGCGTCGTCCTGGCGATCGGCGCGCTTGCCGGCGCCGTCCCGAGCTTGCTTGCCATCGCACTCATCCCGGCCGTCGCAGTCTATTGGCAATGGCGGCTCGGCGGCATCACCGGCGACTGTCACGGCGCCAGCATCGAGGTGACGGAGACGCTGCTGCTCGCCGCTTGCGTGCTGGGCTAGCCGGCGTCGCCGAGCGCCTGAGTCAGGCGCTGCCACGCGGCTTCATCACCGGGGAGCCCGAAGCGCAGCCAGTTCGGCTGCGCCGGGAAGCGTCTGACATGGATGCCGCGGCGGGCCAGCCGTTCGGCGATGTCAGTCGCGCCGGTCGAGGCGACCAGCCGGAACAACGGCGTGCCGCCGATGGCGACGCAACCGGCCTTGGACAGCAGCCCGTCGATGCGCGCGCAGTCCTTGACCAAGCGGGCGCGTGTCTGGTGCAGCCACGCTTCATCGGCCAGTGCGGCCATCCCGATGGCGAGCGCAGCTCCCGACACCGCCCACGGCCCGAGCTGCTCGCGCAGCTGCTGTGCGATGTCCTCGGCGCTGATCGCAAATCCCAGCCGCACGCCGGCAAGACCATAGACCTTGCCGAACGAGCGCAGCACGATCGTCGCCGGCGGCAGGTCCGTCGCAAGGCTCGCGTTGGCGGGATAGAGGTCGATGAAGGCTTCGTCGACGATCAGCAGGCCATCCCGGCGACGCAGGGTGGCGGCCAGGCTGACTAGCGTCTCGCGCGCCAGCAGCCGCCCGGTCGGATTATTGGGATTCACCACCACCGCCACATCGGCGTCGGCCAGTCTGCCGACATCGTCGGTCAGGCTGACGTGATGGCCACCGCCGCGCCAGCACCGCGCGTGCTCCTCATAGGTCGGCGCGAGCACGGTGACGGTCGAGCACGGGCGCAGCCGCGGCAGGATCTGCAGCAGCGCCTGTGTGCCGGGAGCGGCCACGATTTGCTCAGGCGCGTCCACGCCATAGCGCGCGGTGGCCGTCGCGCGGAGCGCGCGTTCCTCGGAGGCGGCCGGCAAGCGTTGCCACGAGGCGGGCGGGATCGGTGGCACCGGGTAGGGCACGGGATTGATGCCGGTGGACAGGTCGATCCAGGGGCGCGGCGCATCGGGGTAGCGACGGCTGATGGCATCGAGATCGCCGCCGTGAACGATCGCTTCCGGCGGGGTCTGCTGCGTGCTAGTCGCTCTGTCGTCCATGTCTGTCCTTCAGCGGAGAGCGATGTTCGTCTCACTCGCGCTCGCGGCGCTCCTCATCGAGGCTGTCGTCGGTTATCCCCAAATCCTGTTGCAGCGGATCGGTCATCCGGTGATGTGGATCGGCGCGCTGATAGCATGGGCTGACCGCCGCTGGAACGGGGCCGACGCACGCTTCGCGGTGCGCCGGGCGCGCGGCATCGCACTGGTCGCTCTGCTGGTCCTGGGGATGATGGCGATTGGCCTGGCCGCGACATCGGCCACGCAGGCCGTGTTCGGGGAGCCGGCGGCAACGATCATCCTGGCCGTATCGGCGAGCAGCCTGCTGGCCCAGCGCAGCCTCGATGCGCATGTCGCTGCGGTTGCTGAAGGATTGGAGAAAGAGGGGCTCGACGGCGGTCGCCGCACGGTGGCGATGATCGTCGGGCGTGATCCCGAGCGGCTGGATGAAGCCGGCGTGGCGCGCGCCGCGATCGAGAGCCTCGCCGAGAATTTTTCGGATGGAATCGTTGCGCCGCTGTTCTGGCTTGCGGTCGGCGGGCTCCCTTGCATCCTGATCTACAAGGCGATCAACACCGCCGACAGCATGATCGGTCATCTCTCCGAGCGTCACCGCGCCTTCGGCTGGGCGGCGGCGCGGCTCGACGATCTCATCAATTTGCCGGCGTCCCGGTTGTCGGCGGTGTGGCTTGCCGGTGCGGCGGCGGTCGTTCCCGGAGCGTCCTGGCGTGCCGCGCTGCAGATGGTCGGACGCGATGCCTCCAAGCATCATTCGCCCAATGCTGGCTGGCCAGAAGCCGCAATGGCCGGTGCGTTGGGGCTGCGGCTGGCGGGGCCGCGCGTCTATGACGGTGAAACGGTCGCGGATGCATGGATGGGCCAGGGCCGGTCGGCTTTGAATGCGGGCGATATCAGGCAGGCCCTCCGGCTTTATCGGACCGCGTGCCTGATCCAGGGCATCGTCGTCGCTGCGCTGGCCCTCGCCGCGATCATGTGATCGCACGCGGCACGCGCGCGAGATCCATAATGCGGTCGATATCGATGTAGCGTTCGAGATGTGCCGCGAGCGCATCCAGGGTCGCATCGACATCGGCGTCATAGGACAGGCCGCTTGCGGTGGTGCCGAGACCGCGCAGCCAATGCGCGCGCAGGTGGTCATCGGCGAACAGGCCATGCACATAGCAGCCGGCGATCTGGCCGCCAGCCGCAACGGCCCCATCGCGGCGGCCGTCGGAGAACACGAGGAAGGGGTGTTGTGCGGCGGGCCCGTCGGTGCGGCCGATATGCATCTCGTAGCCGCGGAAGGGCGCCTCATCTTGAGTCAATCTGCCCTCGACGTCGCGCAGCGCCTTGTCGCCTGTCAGTGTCGTTTCGATGTCGAGCAGCCCAAGTCCCGCGACCGCGCCCGGCGCGCCTTCATGTCCGTCGGGATCGCTGATCATTCGCCCCAGCATCTGATAGCCGCCGCAGATGCCGAGGACGCGGCCGCCGCGGCGCAGATGCGCCTGCAGATCGATGTCCCAGCCCGCCTCGCGCAAGGCGGCAAGGTCGGCGATCGTCGCCTTGGAGCCCGGCAGGATGACGACGGCTGCGTCTCCCGGAATCGGCGTGCCCGGCCTGAGGAATTGCAGGTCGACGCCGTCCTCCAGCCGCAACGGATCGAACTCGTCGAAATTGGAGATCCGGGGATAAGCGAGCACGGCGATCTTTGGCCGATCTCTGCTCCACACTCCGCCCCCAGGCAGTCCGAGCGCATCCTCCGCCGGCAGACGGCGCGCATCCGCGAAATGCGGAATGAGCCCGAGCGATGTCCATCGGGTTCTTGTCGCAATCTCGCTCATGCCCGAGGCAAACAAGGCGGGATCACCGCGGAACTTGTTGACCAGGAAGCCCGCGATGAGCGCTGCATCGTCGGGCGCGAGCACAGCCTGGGTGCCGACCAGGCTCGCAATGACGCCGCCGCGGTCGATGTCACCGATCAGCACCACGGGGATCTGTGTGGCCTGCGCGAAGCCCATATTGGCGATGTCGCCGGCTCGCAGGTTGATCTCCGACGCCGAGCCTGCGCCTTCCACCAACGCGATGTCTGTATCGGCGATCAGATGATGAAAGCTATCAAGCACGGCCTTCATCAATTGCGGCTTCATGGCCTGATAGGCGGACGCCTTGGCATTGCCGATCACGCGGCCCTGGACCACGACCTGCGAGCCGATCTCGCTCTGCGGCTTCAAGAGCACCGGGTTCATGTGCACCGTCATCGGCCGCCGCGCCGCGCGCGCCTGCAGCGCCTGGGCGCGGCCGATCTCGCCGCCATCGGCGGTGACCGCGGCGTTGTTCGACATGTTCTGCGGCTTGAACGGCGCCACCTTCAGCCCCCGCAAGGTCAGCGCCCGTGCGAGCCCGGCGACGATCAGCGACTTGCCGACGTCGGAGCCGGTGCCCTGGAACATGATGGCGCGTGCGGGCATGGACTAGTACTCGATGCCTTCCTGCGCCTTCACGCCGGCCGCGAAGTGATGCTTGACGAGGTTCATCTCGGTGACGAGATCGGCGGCCTCGATCAGCTCCGGCTTGGCGTTGCGGCCGGTGACGACGACGTGCAGATCGGGGCGGCGCCCGGCCAGCGTTGCGACCACGTCGCCGATCGGCAGATGGTCATAACGCAAGGCGATGTTGAGCTCGTCGAGGATCAGCAGCCGGATCGTGGGATCGGCCATCAGCTCCTTCGCCTTGCCCCAGGCGCGCTCGGCCGCGGCGACGTCGCGCGCGCGATCCTGCGTCTCCCAGGTGAAGCCTTCGCCGAGCGTGTGCCACGACACCTGATCGCCGAAACGCTCGATCGCCTTGCGCTCCCCGGTCTCCCACGCACCCTTGCCGAACTGCACGACGCCGATGCGAAAGCCGCGGCCCAGAGCGCGCAGCATCAGGCCCCAGGCCGCGGTCGACTTGCCCTTGCCTTTGCCGGTGTGGACGATCAGCAGGCCCTTTTCGACGGTCTTCGACGCCACCTCGGCATCCTGAACCGCCTTGCGATTCTCCATCTTGGCCTTGTGGCGGGCATCCTCGGCGCTCTCGGTCATCGGCAGATTCCTTTCATGTCCAAGTCCGGTCTGAGCCCTGTTCATTTCAAGATCAGCGGCAGTCCCGCCGCCATCAGAATCACCCGATCGGCCGCCGCTGCGACGTCCTGGTTCAGCCGCCCCTGCGCATCGCGGAATGCGCGCGCCAGCGCATTGTCCGGGACGATGCCGAGACCGACCTCATTGGACACGACGACGATCGGACCGGACGCTGCGGCGAGCGCGTCGACGAGATCGGCACAGCAAGCCGCGACCTCCATTTCGGCGAGCATCACATTGCTGAGCCAGAGCGTCAGGCAGTCGATCAGCAGCGGCATGCGCGAGCCGGCATGGGCGCGGACGAGAGCGGGGAGATCATGGGTGGTCTCACGCGTCTGCCATCCCGCCACGCGCCGCGCCTTGTGCTGCGCGATGCGCGCGGTCATCTCATCGTCGGATGCCTGTGCGGTCGCAACATAGATCCAGGGCGGCGGATTCGTGGTCACCAGCGCCTCAGCATGGCGGCTCTTGCCCGAGCGCGCGCCGCCGAGCACCAAGGTTAGGCGCGGCAGGGCGGGGGACGGCGGGGCAGGGTCCATGGGGACGATTCCGATTGACGGGCTTTGGCGCGACCCGTATCTAACAGGATGACGGTTCTCCGAAAGGAGAGATTTAGGGAACACGGTGCGGGTTCTGAACCCAAGGCCGTGGCTGCCCCCGCAACTGTAATCGGCGAGTGTGAGGCCAAGACACCACTGGGAAACCGGGAAGGTGGTTTCACGCAGCGACCCGAGAGCCAGGAGACCTGCCGTCGACATTGCTGTTGGCCGACCCGTCGCGCGGGGAGTCGCGATGCTGGTTTGATCCCGCCGGGATGGGCGGGATGCCGTCGGATGCAGCGCATCGTCCGGCCCTCTGGGGAGCCGGCAAGCGACGGAGATGGCCATGAAGTTCAACCGCACTGCGTCCTTCGCGCTCGCGAGCCTTGTCCTGCTCGCGGCCGAGCCCGCCTTTGCGCATCATATGATGGACGGCAAGCTGCCGCAGACCTTCGCGCAAGGTCTGCTGTCCGGTTTGGGTCATCCCGTCATCGGGCTCGATCATCTGGCGGCCATCGTGGGCGCCGGCATCGTTGCGGCGCTGCTCGGGCGCGGCTTTGCACCGGTGCTCGCCTTCACCACCGCAATGATCGCCGGCGTCGGTCTGCATCTGGCCAAGGCCAACATTCCCGCGGCCGAACTGCTGGTCGGTCTTTCCACCGCGGTGGTCGGTCTTCTGGTCGTGATGCGCGGCCAGTTCGGCGTGCTGCCCGTCGCGGCTCTGTTCGCTCTGACCGGCCTCGTGCACGGCTATGCGCTGGGTGAGTCGATCGTCGGCGCCGAAAACACCCCGCTCGGGGCCTATTTCGCCGGCCTGCTGGTGATCCAGACCCTGATCGCGGTGGGAGCATTCCTGGGCACGAAGGCGCTGTCCGCGAAGGCCGACACGCTTGCGCCAGTCGCGCTACGCATCGCGGGCGCTGCCATCGTTCTGGTGGGCGGTGTCGCGGCGGCGACGGCGGCCGGCGTGATCGGCTGATTGATGACCGCATCAGAGCTTGGGCAGACGACACTGTTCGTCTGCATCACTTGCCGTGCGCAGGGTGTGGACAGTGCGTCGGCTGACCAGCCGCGGGCTGGAGCGCGTCTGCTTGCCGCGATCGAGGCCGCGCCCGCAGAGCAGCGCGCCGGTGTTGCCGTGGTCGGCGTCGAGTGCCTGTCGAACTGCAACCGTGCCTGCACCGTCGCGGTGACGGCGCCGGGCAAGTGGACCTATGTGCTCGGCGCACTCGATCCCGACATTCATGCGCAGGATGTGCTGACATTCGCTCAGCTGCATCAGCGTCACGAGGCCGGTCTGCCGGCCTGGCGCGAGCGTCCGGAATACGTCCGCAAGAACACCGTTGCGCGGGTACCCGCGCTGTCGTTGCCGCGCTGAAGACGAGAGCTCTCGCCATGACAAAGTCCTACGCCAAGACGCCTTGCACCATCGTCACCGGTTTCCTTGGCGCGGGGAAGACCACGCTGGTGCGCAACCTGATCGAGACGGCGAATGGCCGAAGGCTCGCGATCATCGTCAACGAGTTCGGCGATGTCGGCATCGATGGCGACATCCTGAAAGGGTGCGGCGTGCCGGACTGTCCAGAGGATCGCATCGTCGAGCTGTCCAACGGATGCCTGTGCTGTACGGTCGCGGATGATTTCGTGCCGGCGCTCAAGAGCCTGCTGGACCAGAAGGAGCCGCCCGAGCATATTGTGATCGAGACCTCGGGCCTCGCACTGCCGAAGCCGCTGGTGCAGGCCTTCAACTGGCCGGAGATTGCGACGCGTGTGACCGTCGATGGCGTCGTCGCTGTCGTCGATGGCCCTGCTGTCGCCGCTGGCCGCTTCGCCGATGATCCGGAGGCCTTGGCCGCGCAGCGTGCCGCCGACGATTCGCTCGATCACGACAATCCGCTCGAGGAGGTCTATGAGGATCAGCTGCTCTGCGCCGACCTCGTTGTGATGAACAAGAGCGACCTCTTGAGCGAGCAGCAGCGCAAGGATGTTGCGGCTGAGATCGCCGCGAAGGTGCAACGCGCCGTCAAGGTCATTGCGACGGAGCACGGCAGGCTGTCCGCGTCCGTTCTGCTCGGCCTCGGCGCCGCGGCCGAGCAGGACCTCGCCGCGCGGCCCTCGCATCACGACAATGAGGCCGAGCACGATCACGACGATTTCGAGAGTTTCGTGCTCGATGTGCCCGCGCAGATTTCGCCGGACGCGCTCGTCGACCGCATTGCCGCTGCCGTCGATGCGCATGACGTGCTGCGCGTGAAGGGATTCGTGGAGGTGGCCGGCAAGCCGCTGCGCCTGCTGGTGCAGGCCGTCGGCAACCGCATCCAGCACCAGTTCGAGCGTCCGTGGCGGGCGGGGGAAACGCGGCAGGGCCGGCTGGTGGTGATCGGCGAGCGTGGCCTCGATGCGGCCGCGATCCAGAGCCTGATCGCGGGATAGGCGAGGGCGATGCATCTCCTGGCGACATCCGGCGCAGATCTCGACGACCTCGAACAGGCCGTGGATCTCGCACAGTCGCCGGCCGAGATCGTGGTGCTGTCGTTTTCGGACAGTGACCTGTCGGCGCTGGCGGGGGCGTGGACCGCATCGGCGGCCGAGTTGCCCAGCCTGCGGCTCGCCAGCCTGAAGCGGCTGAAGCATCCCATGTCGGTGGATCTCTACATCGACAGCGTCATCCTCGGGGCGCGCGCCGTCGTCGTGCGTTGCCTCGGTGGGCTCGACTACTGGCGCTATGGGATGGAGCGCATCGCGGCGGTTTGCCGGAGCCGCAAGATCCTGCTGGCGGCGCTGCCGGGAGATGACCGCGCCGATGACCGGCTCGATGAGTTCTCGACCTTGCCGAAAGAGTCGACAGCGCGGCTGTATGGTTATCTGCACGAGGGCGGCATCGGCAATGCGCGCGAGGCGCTGCACTATCTGGCCATGCTGCTCGGCCGCGACGCGACGTTTGCCGAGCCGGTCGCGATCGGTTCGATCGTCGGCTTCGTGCCGGATCGTGGCGCCGTCGCCATCGACGATCTCTGTTCTGGCGATGACAAGCGGCCAGCCGCGCTGATCGTGTTCTATCGCGCCAGCTTGCTTGCCGCCGACACGGCGGGAATTGCGGAACTGATGCGGACGATCGAGCGCGAGGGGCTCGCCGCAGCGGCTGTGGCGGTCACCAGCCTCAAGGATCCGAGCATCGCGGATGCGATGGGGCGATTGATCGCGACGCGGCGTCCCGCGATCATCCTGAATGCGACCGCATTCTCTGCGTTGCGCGATGACGGCTCGACCGTGCTGGACGCAGCCGACGCGCCGGTGCTGCAGATCATCCAGGCGCAGAGCACCGAAGAGGCTTGGGCCGCCTCGTCGCGCGGCCTTTCGCCGACCGATCTTGCCATGAATGTGGTGCTGCCGGAGCTGGACGGCCGCTTGCTGGCGCGTCCGATCGCCTTCAAGGGCGAGGCCGCAGCGGATGAGCGTCTGCAATTCGGCACTATCAGCTACGTTCCGCAGGCGGATCGTGCGTCCTATGTCGCCCGGCTCGCTGCGCGATGGGCGCGGCTGCGCGCGGCGCCGGCAGGCGAGCGCCGTATGGCGCTGATGCTGTCGGACTACCCGGCGCGCGGCGGGCGTCGTGGCTATGCGGTCGGTCTCGACACCAGCGCGAGCGCTGCGGCCATTGCGCAGCTCCTCGCCCAGGCAGGATACGATCTTGGCGGTGCTCCACCGACCGCCGCGCAGATCGAAGCGTTGCTGCGCGACGAGGCGGATGACCTCGTCGTGCCGTTCGCGGTCTATCAAAGCGCTTTGAAGCTGTTGCCGGAAGGGCTGCAGGACGCGCTGCATGAGTGCTGGGGCGAGGCCGCGGCCGACCCGGCATTTTGCGATGGTGCCTTTCGCTTTCCGGTGCTGCGCGCCGGAAAGCTTACAATTTTGCTGCAGCCGGATCGCGGCAGTCGTGCGGACCGCAAATCCGGCTATCACGACACGACCGTGCCGCCGCGGCATGGCTACGTCGCGCTCTATGCGCATCTGCGCGAGGTCGAGACGATCGATGCCCTGGTTCATCTCGGCGCGCATGGAACGCTGGAATGGCTGCCGGGCAAGGCGCTGGCGCTGTCGAACACATGCTGGCCGGAGGCCGTGCTCGGCCCGCTTCCCGTCATCTATCCGTTCATCGTCAACAATCCCGGCGAGGCGATGCAGGCCAAGCGCCGGCTTGCGGCGCTGACGCTCGGACATCTCACGCCGCCGCTGGCGCAGGCCGGTCTGCACGGACCGTTGCTGGAGCTGGAGGGGCTGGTCGAAGAATATGCCGAAGCCGATGGGCTCGATCGGCGCCGCCTCAGACTGCTGGAAGACGAGATCATCGCGCGGGCCTGGCAGAGCGGTCTCGCCGCCGATTGCGGGCTCGACCGCACCATGAACGGCCGCGAGGCGGTGGCGCAGCTCGACGCCCAGCTCTGCGATATCAAGGAGCTGGCGGTGCGCGACCGCCTCCATGTGTTCGGCCAGGCTCCGGACGCGCCGGCGGCCGGCCTGCTCATCGACGCGATCGCGGCAGCCGCTGGCCAGGCGGGCGGCGCCGTCGATCGCGCCGACGTCGAAACCCGAATTCACGCGAGCGTCGTCGCCGAGCGCGAGGCGCTGCTGGCCGCGCTCGATGGCCGCCGCGTGGCGGCCGGGCCCGCTGGCGCGCCGAGCCGCGGCCGTCTCGACGTGCTGCCCACCGGGCGCAATCTGACTGCGATCGACCCGCGGGCCATTCCGACCCGGACCGCGGCCGTGGTCGGCGTGCGCGCGGCCGACGAGGTGATCCGGCGTTATCTTCAGGACCACGGCGATTATCCGCGGTCGCTGATGCTCGATCTCTGGGCTTCCGCATCGCTGCGAACCGGCGGTGACGATCTCGCCCAGGCGCTGGCCTATCTCGGCGTGCGCCCGCGCTGGGATCTGAATTCGAACCGCGTCACCGGCATCGATGTGCTGCCTTTGGCGATGCTCGATCGGCCGCGCATCGACGCGACGCTGCGCATCTCGGGATTGTTTCGCGACCTGTTCGAAGCGCAGATCGCGCTGTTCGATCTCGCCGTGCAGAAGGTCGCCGTGCTCGACGAGGACGATGCCGACAATCCCTTGGCCGCGGCGCGGCGGCGCGGCGAGAGCCTCGCGCGCGTGTTCGGTGGCGCGCCCGGCAGCTACGGCGCCGTCGCCGCCGACCTCGCGCTCGGGATGACATGGGAAACCCGATCGCAGCTCGGCGACGCCTATCTGGACG
Source organism: Bradyrhizobium denitrificans (assembly GCF_013179005.1). Classification (NCBI taxonomy): domain Bacteria; kingdom Pseudomonadati; phylum Pseudomonadota; class Alphaproteobacteria; order Hyphomicrobiales; family Nitrobacteraceae; genus Bradyrhizobium; species Bradyrhizobium denitrificans. Next base: position 22,401 of record NZ_JABFDP010000037.1, read on the forward strand.
GCAGCGGCTATAGTTTCGGCGGAGGGCATGACGGCGTGTCGGCCGCCGCGACGTTTCGTGACCGGGTTCGCAGCATCGATGCGCTGGTGCATCCGCAGGACGATCGTGAGCGCGATCTGCTGGACGGCGAGGAGGTCGCCGACTTCGCCGGCGGCTTCGCCGCTGCGGCCGCATCGCTCGGCGCGACACCCGCGCTGCTGCATCTCGACACCAGCCGGCCCGACCAGCCGAAGGCACGCACGTTTGACGAGGAGATCGCCCGTGTGGTGCGCGGCCGACTCACCAATCCGCGTTGGATCTCGGGCATGCTCGCCCACGGCTATCGCGGCGTCGCCGAGATCGCGCAAGGAATCGACGCGCTCTACGCTTTCGCGGCCACGTCGGACAGCGTTCCCGAGCATCTGTTTGATCTGGCGCATGGGGCGTTGCTGCGCGACGAGGCAGTGTTGGACGGCATGATCGCGCGCAATCCGGCGGCCGTGGCCGCCATTCTGTCGCGGTTCGAGGATGCGCTGCGCCGACGCCTCTGGGTGCCGCGTCGCAATGCTGTTGCTGACGAGCTTGCGCTGGCCCATACGCGCCTCGTGCCAACGGAGAGAGTGTCGTGACCGCCGCGGTCGATATCAAAGGCTGGTGTCCCGGGGCGCGGCGGCCGATGCCGAGCGGTGACGGGCTCATCGTTCGCGTTCGGCCGCATGGCGGCGCCTTGCCGGTCGCCGCGCTGCGTGACTTGGCTGAGGCGGCTGAGCGCTTCGGCAATGGCCAGATCGATCTGACGCGGCGCGCCAATCTGCAGATCCGCGGCGTTTCCCCAGCGACCTTGGCGCCGTTGTGGGAGGTCTTGGAGAGGCTCCGGGTGCTCGACGACAGCGCGGAGCTGGAGGCGATCCGAAACATCGTGATCAATCCGCTGGCGGGATTGGACCCCGCGGAAATGATCGACATGCGTCCCGTTGCGGCCGAGCTGGAGGCCTTGCTGGCGTCCGATCAGGCGCTTGAGGCGTTGCCGGCCAAGTTCGGTTTCGTGCTCGACGGCGGCGGCCGGCTGCCGCTGACGGATCTTGCCGCCGATGTTCGGCTCGCGGCCTGTGATCGCGACGGTCGCGGCCGCGTCGCGCTCGGCATGGCGGCCATGGATGGCGTCGCATGGCTTGGCACCACCGACGCCGCTGATGCCCCGGCCAAGGCTGTGCAGCTCGCGCGGCTCGTGCTGCAGCACAGCCCGACGCGCCGCTCCGCGACGCTGCCGTCGACGATGCAAACTGCTCTGAGCGCCGCGCTGGGGCTGACGGTTTCTGATGCCATCGCGACGAGGGCGATCGCGCCATCGGAGCGCTGCGGTCTGATCGCTTTGACGGACCAGACCTGCGCCGTCGGCCTCGGCGCGCCGTTCGGTCGCCTCGACAGCGAGACGCTGATGCGGCTCGCGGCTGTGCTCGCGGCCGATGATGTCTGCGAGATCCGCCTGTCACCTTGGCGCAGATTGTATGTCGCAGTACGCCGCGAAACGGCCGCGCAGTGCGTGTCCGATGCGGCGCGGCTTGGCCTGATCGTCGATGATTCGGATCCGTTGATGCGCATCGATGCCTGTTCGGGCGTCGGCGGCTGTCCGTCGACCGGGCTGGCGACGCGGCAACACGCGCGCATGCTCGTGGCCGCGATGGCGCGCACAGGGTTCAAAGGTTCGTTGCACGTCTCCGGCTGCGCCAAGGGGTGCGCGCGCTCGGCGCCGGCAGAGCTGGTGCTGGCCGGTGACGGCGATCATTATCGCATCATCCGCCACGGCACCGTGAAGAGCGCGTCCTGCGGCATGTTCGATCCGGCGCGCGATGGGACAGCGGCCGGGCTGTTCCGAGCAAGCGAGAACGCCGATGTCTGACCTGCGCGACTACATCAAGGATGGGGCGGAGATCTATCGGCGCTCGTTCGCGACGATCCGCCGCGAAGCTGACCTGACGCGCTTTCAGGGCCTGGAAGAGAAGATCGCCGTGCGCATCATCCACGCCTGCGGCATGGTCGAGATCACGTCCGACATCGAGATCTCCGAACGCTTCGCGGCCGAGGCACGCGCCGCGCTTGATCGCGGCGCGCCGATCCTGTGCGATGCAAAGATGGTGGCGCAGGGCATCACGCGCGCCAGACTGCCTGCCAACAACGAGATCATCTGCACGCTCGATGATCCCAAGGTTCCAGCTTTGGCCGCGCAGCTCGGCACGACGCGCTCGGCCGCGGCGCTCGAATTGTGGCGTCCGCATCTCGGCGGCGCGCTGGTCGCGATCGGCAACGCGCCGACGTCGCTGTTTCATCTGCTCGATATGCTGGACCAGGGCGCGCCGCGGCCGGCAGCGGTGATCGGAACAGCGGTCGGCTTCGTCGGCGCGCGCGAATCGAAGGAGGCGCTCGCGGCCGATGGCCGCGTGCCGTATCTGATCGTGAAAGGACGCAAGGGCGGCAGCGCGATGGCCGTTGCGGCGGTGAATGCCATCGCGAGCGATGCCGAATGAGCCTGCTCGACACCATCGCGGGCGTGGCCGATGCCGGCACGTTGTACGGCATCGGCGTTGGTCCCGGCGACGTGCGTTACCTCACGCTGCGCGCGGCCGGCCTGGTCCGGTCGGTCGATGTGGTGGCGTTCTTCGCTAAGCGCGGGATGGAGGGCCATGCCCGCCGGATCGTCGCGCCGCTGATGGATGCCGGCCGTCGTGAGTTGCGGCTGGAATATCCCGTCACCGAAGAGGTGCCTGTCGCCGATCCGTCCTATCAGGCGCAGATCGGCGGTTTCTATCACCGCGCGGCGGAGAGTATCGCGGCGCATCTTGCCGCTGGACGGTCGGTCGGGTTGCTGTCGGAAGGCGATCCGTTCTTCTACGGTTCGTTCATGCATATGTGGCGCCGGCTCGAGCGTGATCATCCGGTCGAGGTCGTGCCCGGCGTGACCGGCATGTCCGGATGCTGGACCAAGGCCAACGTTCCGATCACCTGGGGTGATGACATCCTCTCGGTGTTGCCAGGTACGTTGGACGAGGACGTCCTACATGATCGGCTGGCGCGTTGTGAGGCGGCCGTGATCATGAAGGTCGGGCGCAATCTGACGAAAGTGAAGCGAGCCATCATCCGCGCCGGCTTGATCGACCGCGCCCTCTATATAGAGCGTGGCACGATGGAGGCACAGCGCGTCGCGCCGTTGGCTGAGATCGAACTGGCGCGCGGCCCGTATTTCTCGATGATCCTGATCCCGGGACAGGGGCGTCGGCTGTGACGGGCACGCTCACCATCGTGGGGGTCGGTCCGGGGCGGCCGGAGCTGATCACGCCGGCGGCGTCGCGAGTGATCGCTGCTGCGACCGACTTGATCGGCTACGGACCTTATCTCGACAGGGTCGCCACCAGCTCTCCGGGCCAGGTCCGCCACGCCAGCGACAACCGGGTCGAGCTCGATCGCGCGCGGCACGCGCTCACCCTCGCCAGCGAAGGCCGGCAGGTTGCCGTGGTGTCGGGAGGCGATCCCGGCGTGTTCGCCATGGCCGCCGCCGTGTTTGAGGCGGTCGAGACCGGGCCCATGGCCTGGCGCGAGCTGGACATCCGCGTCGAGCCCGGCGTCACCGCGATGCTCGCAGCGGCCGCTGAGGTCGGCGCGCCGCTTGGCGGCGATTTCTGCGCGATCTCGCTCTCCGACAATCTCAAGAGCTGGACCACGATCAGGCGTCGCCTCGAAGCCGCGGCCACGGCCGATTTCGTGATCGCGCTCTACAATCCGCTGTCGAAAGCGCGACCGCACCAGCTCGGCCAGGCGTTCGAGTTGTTGCGGCAGCTCAAGCCGCCATCGACTGTCGTCGTGATGGTGCGTGCCGCCGGCAGCGGCGATGTCAGACGGATCATCACGACGCTGGCGGAGGTCAATCCTGACGACGCCGATATGCGTACGCTGGTGATGATCGGGGCGACGGCCACGCGCCTGATCGCGCGCGAGGGCAGGGCGCCTTGGGTCTATACTTTGCGCCGTGAGGTGGAGGGTGGCGCATGAGCAAGTTGCGTCTCCAGCCAGAGCAGTGCCTGCCGCGCATCGTCGAGCGCGATGCCATGCGGCTTGTCGGGGCGCGCGATCATCACCACGGGAATGCCGAGCCGCCGCGCGGCCGCGATCTTCGGATAGGTCGCAGCGCCGCCGGAGTTCTTGGAAACGATGAAGGCGACGCGCTGCTGGATCAGGAAGTCGTGCTCCTTCGCGTCGTCGAACGGCCCGCGATCATAGACGAAGCGAATATCCGGCGGCAGGACGATGTCGCCGGGCGGGTCGATCGTGCGAGCGATGTAATGATGCTGCGGAGCCGCGGCAAACGCCGCGAGCTCCAGCCGGCCGAGGCTGAGGAAGATTCGCGCCGCCGTCGCGCCGAGCGCCGCGGCTGCAGCCTCCGCGCTGTCGACCTCGATCCAGCGATCTCCGTCCTGGCGCTGCCATGCGGCGCGCCGGATCGAGACGAGCGGCAGCGACAAGGCACGGCAGGCCGCGACGGCATGGCGCGAGATCTGATCCGCATAAGGATGCGTCGCGTCGATCACTGCGGCGATCGCACGATCGCGCAGCCATGCTTCCAATCCGGCAACGCCGCCGAAGCCGCCGATGCGCGTCGGCAGCGGCTGCGGCTTGGGCGAGGCGGTGCGGCCGGCGAGCGAGAGCGTCGCCGCGAAGCGGGCGTCGCCGTCCAGCAGACGCGCCAGCTCCGAAGCTTCGGTCGTGCCGCCGAGAATGAGAATGCGCATGCAGGACAGGGTCCATCATGAATCCGCAGCCAACTTGCAACGCGGCGCGCTGGCTGTCCATCGTCGGCATCGGTGAGGACGGCGTTGAGGGGCTTTCGCAGCCTGCCCGCCGTCTCATTGCGCAGGCCGCGTTGGTGGTCGGCGGCGCGCGCCATCTGGAGCTCGCGGCGTCGCTGATTTCAGGCGAGCGGCTGGCCTGGCCAAGTCCGCTGCATCTGGCGTTCGAGCGGATCGAGGCCCGCAGGGGAGAGCCGGTGGTCGTGCTCGCCAGCGGCGATCCATTCACCTACGGCGTCGGCAAGCAGCTGATGCAGCGCTTCGGCGCGGCGGACATGCTGTGCGTGCCGCAGCCATCCGCCTTCAGTCTGGCGGCGGCGCGGCTCGGCTGGCCGCTGCAGGATGTCGCTCTGGTCACCCTGCATGGCCGCCCGCTCGAAGGGATCATCCGCCATCTCGTGCCGGGGGCGCGCATTCTCGCGCTGGCTTGGGATGGATCGACGGCGGGCAAGCTCGCGGCTCTGCTGACGTCACGGCGCATGGGGCGCTCGCGCCTGACCGTGCTCGAGGCGATGGGCGGACCGCAGGAGCGGGTGCGCAGCGCGGCGGCCAATGTCTTCGATCTGTCGGACATCCACCCGCTGACGACGATTGCTCTGGAGGTGATCGGCGAGCCGGACGCCCCGGTGATTCCGCTCACGTCGGGTCTCGCCGATGATCTGTTCGAGCATGACGGCCAGCTCACCAAGCGCGACGTGCGGGCCGTCACGCTGTCGGCGCTGGCGCCGCATCCAGGCGAACTGCTCTGGGACGTCGGCCTGGGCTCAGGTTCGGTCGCGATCGAATGGCTGCTGCGCCACGGCGCGCTGCGCGCGATCGGGATCGAGGCCCGGCAGGACCGGGCCGACCGAGCCATGCGCAACGCGCTTGCCCTCGGCGCGCCCGATCTCAAGGTCGTGCTCGGCCGCGCTCCAGCGGTGCTGGCCGATCTCGAACCTCCGGATGCGGTGTTCATTGGCGGCGGGATTTCGGAACCAGGCGTGTTCGAGGCGGCCTGGTCGCGACTGAAGCCGGGCGGGCGGCTCGTGGCGAATGTCATTTCGCTCGAGGGCGAAGCGCGTGTCACCGAGCTGTTCGGCCGGCATGGCGGCGAGCTGATCAGGATCGCCGTGTCGCGCATCGAGCCGGTCGGCCGGATGCATGGCTGGCGGCAGGCGATGCCGGTCACGCAATGGCGGGTGATGAAGCCATGATTGCGCTTGGGATCGGCTGCCGCCGCGACGCCAGCGCTGATGCGATCGAGGCCGTGGTGGCTCGAGCCTTGAGGGCCGCGAGCCTGGTGTCGAGCGATATCGCCGTGATCGCAACGGCAGCCGACAAGCGAGACGAGGCGGGCATTGTCGAAGCCGCCAAGCGCCTGCGGCGTCCCTTGGTCGGGGTCGCGGCTGCCGAGCTTGCGGCGGTCGCCGATCGCGCTGTCACCTATAGCGACCTCGTGCACCGGTTGAAGGGAGTGCCATCCATCGCCGAGACGGCGGCGCTCGTTGCCGCGGGCCGCCATGCGCGACTGATCCTGCCGCGCATGGCCAATGCGTCGGCGACCTGTGCCTTGGCTGAAGGGGACGGCGCCTTCCCTGCGGAGAACGGCGGATGACGGTGCACTTCATCGGCGCCGGCCCTGGCGCGGCGGATCTGATCACTTTGCGCGGGCGCGACCTGATCGCGCGCTGCCCGGTGTGTCTCTATGCCGGTTCGCTGGTCCCCCAGGCCCTGCTCGAACACTGCCCGCCGGGCGCACGCATCGTCGATACGGCACCAATGTCGCTCGACGAGATCATCAATGAGATCGCACAGGCCACGGCCGCCGGCCATGACGTCGCGCGGCTGCATTCCGGCGACCTCGCGATCTTGAGCGCGCTGGGCGAGCAATTGCGGCGCCTCGACGCGCTGCAGATCCCTTACACCGTGACGCCGGGCGTGCCGTCGTTCTCCGCGGCGGCGGCGGCGCTGGGACGTGAGCTGACCCTGCCGGGGCTTGTCCAGTCGGTCGTGCTGACACGCACGTCGGGGCGCGCCTCAGCCATGCCCGATACGGAACGACTGTCGCTGTTCGCGCAGTCGCGCGCCACGCTCGCCATTCATTTGTCGATCCATGTGATCGACAAGGTCGCCGATGAGCTGCGCCCGCATTATGGCGATGATTGCCCGGTCGCCGTGGTCTATCGCGCGAGCTGGCCGGATCAGCGCATCATGCGCGGCACGCTTGCGACCATCGCAGCTCAGGTCGCGGCCGATGCGGTCGAGCGCACGGCGCTGATCCTGGTTGGCCACGCACTTGGCGCAGAGGATTTTCGCGACAGCGCACTGTACGATGCTGATTATCAGCGGCGGTTTCGCGGGAGGGGAGAGTGATCTGCCCCCAGACATCGCCCGACCAGCCGGCCGTCGCGGTCGAACACGGCGACATCGAGCGCGACCGCGTCATTGGCGAGCGCGCGATACGCGGTCTGCCAAGCGGCCCGCGCGACCACGTCGCCAGCCGGGAAGCCGGACCTGTCGGACTCTTGCAGCACCTGCAGCGCGGTGTTGGCGGTTCGCGCCGTCTCGACCAGCGCCGGTGGCGCGCCCGCATCGTGCAGCGCGGTTGCAAGCCAGCCGAGATCGACCTCGCCGGCGCGCGAATGCAGGTCGAGCAGGCCTTGGCCCAGCTTGGTCATCTTGGCAAAGCCGCCGGCGACGGTGACGCGGCCGACGGGATGGCGGCGCAGATACTTCAGCATGCCGCCGGCGAAGTCGCCCATGTCGATCAGCGCCGTGTCCGGCAGGCCATAGAGCTGCTGCACCGCCTTCTCGGAGGTGCTCCCGGTGGCGCCGGCGATGTGCGGCAGGCCGGCGGCGCGCGCGACATCGATGCCGCGATAGATCGAGTGAATCCAGGCGGCGCAGCTGAAGGGCACGACGATGCCCGTGGTGCCCAGGATCGACAGGCCGCCGACGATGCCGAGCCGCGGGTTCAAGGTCTTCTTCGCGAGGTCCTCGCCGCCGGGAATCGCGATCTCGACGGTGACGTCGCGCGTGCCGCCAAGGGCTGTGGCAGCCTCGTCGATCGCGGCGATGATCATCTCACGCGGCACGGGATTGATCGCAGGCTCCCCCGGCGGCAGCGGCAGTCCGGGCCGCGTCACGGTGCCGACGCCCGAGCCGGCGCGGAACGCGATGCCGGAGCCGGCGTCGCGCCGTTGCACCGTGGCCTTGATCAACGCCCCATGCGTCACGTCGGGATCATCACCGGCATCCTTGACGACGCCAGCCGTCGCACGCCCCCCCTCGGCCTCGTGGATCGCGACTGCGAAGCTCGCGCGACGTCCGCCCGGCAGGGCGATGTCGACGATCGCAGGACAGCTGCCGGTCATCAGCAGCTCATAGGCTGCGCGCGCAGCCGCGGTCGCGCAGCTGCCGGTGGTCCAGCCACGCTTCAGCGGTCGGTTCAGCGGATCCGCAGTTTCCGTCATGCCGGATCGCATAGCATATTTTGCTGCGACAAGCCGGTACTCCGACCATGACCGCGGCGGCTCCCAAGGGGATCATCATCGCCGCGCCGCGCTCGGGGGCCGGCAAGACGACCGTCACGCTCGGGCTGCTGCGCGCTCTTGCCGAACGTGGCACGGCCGTGCAGCCGTTCAAATGCGGCCCCGACTACATCGATCTTGCGTTCCACAGCATCGCGGCGCGCCGGACGAGCTACAACCTCGACGGCTGGGCGATGTCGGCGCCGCAGCTGCGAGGGCTTGTGTCTGCCGTCGCCGCCGGTGCCGAGATCGCCATCGTCGAGGGTGTCATGGGCCTGTTCGATGGGGCGCCGCAGCCCGGCCGCGCGGGCAGGGGCTCGGCCGCGGATCTGGCCGCGCTGCTGGGCTGGCCGGTGGTGCTCGTGCTCGATGTCAGCGGGCAGACCGAGACGGCTGCCGCTGTCGCGCTCGGCTGTGCGCGGTTTCGGGACGATGTCCAGATCACCGGCGTGATCCTCAATCGGGTGGCGAGCGAACGGCATCGCGCGCTCATCGCGCCGGCGTTTGCGCAGCTCGGAATCAGCGTGCTCGGCGCGGTCATGCGCGATGCGCAATTGACATTGCCGGAGCGGCATCTCGGCCTCGTCCAGGTCCAGGAGCTCACCACGATCGAGCCTCATCTCGACCGGCTTGCGGCATGTCTGGCCAAGTCGGTCGACCTCGATGCCGTGCGCGCGCTCGCGCAACCCGCACGCCTCCCGATCGATGCCGCACAGACATCAGGCCTGGGTATCAGGCCGCCGGGGCAGCGCATTGCCTTGGCGTCCGACGCCGCCTTCTCGTTCAACTATCCGCATCTGTTGCGGCACTGGCGCGCCGAGGGCGCGGAGATCGTGCCGTTCTCGCCGATGAACGACGAGGCTCCGGACCCCACAGCCGATGCGGTCTGGCTGCCGGGCGGCTATCCCGAACTGCACGCCGGCCGATTGGCGTCGGCGGCGACGTTCCGCGACGGACTGCGCGATCTGGCCGCGCGCGCGGTGCCGATCCATGGCGAATGCGGGGGCTATATGATGCTGGGGGCCGGGCTGGAAGATGCCGAGGGCGCGCGGCACGCCATGGCCGGATTGCTGTCGCTGGAGACCTCGTTCGCCAGGCGGCGCCTGCACCTCGGCTATCGCCGTGCAACCTTGCTGGCGGATTGCAGCCTCGGCCGGACCGGAGCCGAAGTCCACGGTCACGAGTTCCACTACGCGACGATTCTGAGCGGAACCGACGATCCGCTGATCGATTGCCGTGATGCGTCGGGCCAGGTGACGGCAGAACGCGGTGCCCGGCGCGGCTCGGTGACCGGCTCGTTCCTGCACGTCCTGAGTGGAGCGGCGCCATGAGTCCTGCAAAGCATCCCCCGCATTTCGATGCGTCCTTCAAGGCTCTGTTCGCCGATCTCGTGCGCTGGCGCCGCGATGTGCGCCGCTTTCGGACCGATCCGGTGCCCCCGGATTTGATCGAGCGGCTGCTGACCCTGGCCGCTCACGCGCCTTCCGTGGGGTTCTGTCAGCCCTGGCGGTTTGTCCTGGTTGAAACTGCAGAGCGGCGTGCGGCGATTGCCGATAACTTCAGACAGAGTAATCAGGCCGCGCTGGCAGGGTATGATGGCGAGCGACGCGCGCTCTATGCCCGCCTGAAGCTGGAAGGGCTCACGCTCGCTCCCGTGCATCTCGCTGTCTGTGCCGATGAGGGGACCGCGACGGGTCACCGTCTCGGCCGCGCCACGATGCCGGAGACCTTGCGCTACTCGGTGGTGGCGGCGGTCCAGACCTTCTGGCTTGCGGCCCGGGCCGAAGGGCTCGGTGTCGGCTGGGTGTCGATCCTCGACCCCGCCGCGGTCTGTCGGGAACTCGACCTGCCGTCCGACTGGACGCTGGTCGCCTATCTCTGCATCGGCTGGCCGCAAGAGGAACATGACGATCCCGAGTTGGAGCGTCACGGCTGGGAGACTCGGCTGGACCAGACAGCGATCCAGCCGCTCAGACGGTAGAGCTTGAGCCGGAAGAGCGGAAACCGCGTTCCGAAACGATCAAGCTCAAACCAATAAACAGGATCACGAAGCCATCGCCAGCGCCGGCGCCTCCACCGTGGCCGGCTCGGCGGCCTGGGCGGTGGTGCCTGCCAGTTGGAAGCGCATGCCGTGCAGGGTGATCGTGAGGGGGATGCCGCGGAAATCGTCGTGGAAGGCGCGGACGCGGCGCATCATCTCGGCAGGATCGATATCGGCCGCCATATCGCACATCCGCGCATACATCTGCCTGGTGCTCTTGATGCCGCTCCAGGCGATCGGGAGAACCGGCAGCGGCCCGGCGTGGCAGGCGAGATCGCGCGACATGCGCCAGAACAGATAGGCTGTCCGCACGAACGTCATCTGCTCCAGGCCGCGGACATCGACGCCGTTCGGGATGTCGAAGGTCTCGGTTCCGATGATCGCGCCGCAATCGACGCGGGGCTCCATCACATGGGCGGTGGCGCCGAAGCTCTCGGCGCCGTCATACATCGCAAAATGGGCTGGCGCCCAGCCGGCGTAGTTCGGCGGCCCCGGATGAAAATTGTAGGCGCCGTGACCGACAGCCGCCAGAATCTCGGACGGCACGATCACGCCGGTGGTGAACGCGATCAGGCGAGATCTGCCGAGCACGTCCTGTTCGATGGCTTCGAGTTCCGGCAAGCTGACCGCGCCGCGGAACGCCAGTGCGGGATTATGCGCCCTGAGCAGTTCGGAGAGCGCGAGCTGCTGGTCGCGGCTGCCGGTCAGCAGAATGATGGTATCGAACATGATCTGTCCTCGTTGCAGTCAGCGGCGATAGGTCTCGACATTGTCCGGCCTGCGGCCTGCCTCGGCGGCGGCGATGGTGCGGAACAGGTTCTCCGGCAAGTGCTGCCCGGGAACGACCTCGAAGACCATGTTGTCGGCGAGGAAAGCGGCTTCGCGGGCGATGCGGGCCTCCGGCTGCCACGAACACAGCGAGAGTTCGAGCCGTCCGAAGCCGCCGCAATCCGCGACGAAGGCGCGGGTCACCGCATCGATGCTGTCGGCCGTCTCGCGGGCGCTGCGGCTGTCGACCTCGCGCAGAATGACGGTGACCGCTTTGTCGGAGTTGGCACCGGAGCGGAGGACGAGCAGGGCGTCTGACGCACCGACACGGCCGGCGCGCCTGGCGGGGCGGACCATCGTCGCAAAATCCGGATCAGGACCGAGATCGCCGCTCGTCGGTTTCAGGTTGTGAACGACGACAGCGCTTCGAGCCGCCAATTGACCCGCAACAGCGTGATAGGACCGCGGCAGCCACACGGTATCCAGCGCAATCTGCGAGGTGACGGCACTCCAGGCCTGATCAATGAGATAACCGTCCCAGACATCGGGAAACGTGCGAGCCAGCTCAGACCACGTCCTCAGCATCGTCTCGGCCGCCTTCGAGCGGCCGAAATACAGCGTCCGCGCCGACATCTCCCAGCCGTTCCATTTGTGGACGGCAAAATCGCAGCCCGTCAGCTCAGGCAGATCCGGGACGGCCTGCAACATCACGTCGGGCTCGACGAACAGGAGCGGCTGCTTGTGCCGCTGCCACATGCGCGTGACGAAGTCCGCCCTGTCGGCGGCTGTTAGGCGATCGCCGCTGCCGCTATCGATGGCTTCAATCTCGAAGGCGAGGCCGAGCCGCTCGAGCGAGCGTCTGAGATGATAGATATGCAAGTCGCCGATGGTCCTGGCGTGACAGGACACGACTCGCAGCGCATCGGGTCTGTGCGCGCCTACCGGCGCCGGCCAGCCGAGCCCGCCCCACCACAATTCGTGTGGACCATCCGCCGATGCGCCAACGGTGCCGAACTCGGTCAGCTTCGATTTGAGGAAGTCGAATGCAGGATTTTCCCCGAGTGGGATTACGACTGCGTCATGGGACGTCAAGCTGCTGACCAGCAGTTCGGCTCCGGCACCCGTCGGAGGGTCGAGCACGAGAATGGTGCGGCCGCCGCACGCCTCAGACAAACGATCCCACCGGACCGGCGGACCGAATGTGCGTGACACCCAACGCAGACGGCGAGCCTGGTGTTCGCCGAGCCAGACTCCGTCGGCGCGCAAGGTCTGCGTCGGGTCGTCATGAATGGCGCTCGATGCTGGTCGCGTCATGCAGGTCCTCCTGGACAGTTGAACGGACCAAGGCCGCAGATCAGGCGCAGCGATCGCGCAAGTGGTCGTGCCGTTTGTGATGTGGGTGTGATGGAAGCGGGGACACGGAAAACGTGTTGTTCATTTCGTAATGTTGCCGGATGTCACCATTGATTGATCATCCACGCGCGCTGAGTGCCACGGAATGAAACGCGGTCCATTGAACTCATCGCCCGGAGCGGAACAGTTAGTTAAAAATGGAGAGTCAGTGCGGGCGGCCGAGCCTGATTGTTTGCTTCGTCGGCGCCCGTCCGAGCGATCGCGAGAGGCGATCGAAACATCCGGAAACAGACCTGCCCGCTATTGAAACTGATAGAAACAGACACGCGCGCATTCAGTGCGTTCGACACGTCATGTCGACCGCCCTGCATTCCTTGATGTCGGCTACTACAACGTTTGAGTTAGTCGGATCAGGCGCATGAATTCGTAAAAAGTCGTCGTGCGAGTCAAAAAACGCGCCAGCGGCAACTGACAGAGTCAAAAAATACGGTAGCTTCGCTGAAGATGATTCGGAAAAAATTGCCGGGCGCCGGATACGCTCGGTGACGATTTCCGGCTCTCGCGCCACTGCCATGTTGATGTACCGCGGTGCGCTCCTACGAACGCTGTGTGTTTGCGTTGTGCCTGCATCTTCAGCTGAATTCGTCCTCGGAATGAATCCCTGCCATGCCGACCTGCGGCTTCTCTTCATCCATGATCGTGCCTCGCCTGATCCGCGGAGGGCAGAATTTGCCCGGCGCTAGGCAAAATACTCCAGCTAAGCGTTTGAAAAACAACAAAAATAATCCGCCTGCTTGTTTCGGTCTGGGCGTTCAAGGATCGGAAGCCGTGTGCGAGACGCGGTTTTGGCATTGCGGGTTGGAGATTGGGAAATGAACTACGCGCTGGACGTCTGTGCCCCGACTGATGGCGTGCCCCTGAACGCGCCGGCGTCGCCGGATGTCGCCGAGGTGCCGTGGAGCGAGTCGGCCAGCACCGTTCCGGATTGCTCGCCCGGTCAGGTCGCGGTGTTCGACGAGGACAAGGAACTGCTCGATCGTCTCGCCACGGGAGACGAGACGGCGTTCCGCCTGCTGGTCGAGCGTCATATCGACCGCGCCTATGCCATTGCCTTGCGGATCGTCGGCAACGCCGCCGATGCCGAGGATGTGGTGCAGGACACGATGCTCAAGGTCTGGACCCATCGCGGACGTTGGCAGCATGGGCGTGCCAAGTTCTCGACCTGGCTCTATCGCGTGGTCAGCAACCGCTGCATCGACCTACGGCGCAAGCCGCGGACCGAGAATGTCGATGTCGTTCCGGAGGTCGCGGACGGCAAGCCCGACGCGGCGAGCGTGATCGAACGAGCCGAGATGAGCGATCTGCTGGAGGCTGCGATGCGTCGGCTTCCGGAGCAGCAGCGCGTCGCGGTGATCCTGTCGTATCACGAGAACATGAGCAATGGTGAGATCGCCGAGGTGATGGACACCACGGTGTCTGCGGTGGAGTCGCTGCTGAAGCGGGGTCGCCAGCAATTGCGTGACATGCTGCGGCGGCACGAGCGCGACATCTGCGGCGCTTTCACCGATTGCTAACCATAGAGTCCTGGCCAGAAAGAATTCCCGCCTGAAACACGCAGGCGCTTCCGTTTGATCGATCAGACGGGGCTGATCCGCACCGTCAGTCCTTCCACGATCCGGCCCGTTCTGCCGATCACTCAGGAGTCTTCACCGTGCCCGCCATTTCAACCAACATCGCCGCCAATTCGGCCGTCCGCTATCTGAACATCAACTCCAATCAGGAGACGAGCTCGCTCTCCAAGCTGTCGAGCGGATCGCGTATCACCTCGGCCTCCGACGACGCGGCCGGTCTCGCCATCTCGACGCGCATTTCCTCGGACATCACCACGCTGCAGCAGGCGGCCACCAACGCCGCGCAGGCTACCTCGATCCTGCAGACCGCCGACGGCGGCGCCTCCAACATCAGCGACATTCTGGCCCGCATGAAGTCGCTGGCCTCGGAGTCGGCCTCGGGCACGACGGTCGGCACCAGCCGCACCTACATCCAGTCGGAATTCTCGCAGCTGATCAGCGAAATCTCGTCGATCGCGACGGGAACGCGCTATAGCGGCCAGAGCCTGCTCGACGGCACCAGCACCTTCTCAGCCGGCGTCTCGGTGCTGGTCGGTTCGTCCGCCACCGACACCATCGACATCAAGCTGTCGGATCTCACGGCGAGCACGCTTGGCGTCTCCTCGCTCGACGTCAGCACCCAGAGCGGTGCGACTGCGGCGCTCACGACGCTCGACACTGCGATCGACACCGTGTCGAAGGCCCGCGCGGATATCGGTGCGCAGGAGTCGCGCTTCAACTTCTCGGCCGATTCAATTTCGACGCAGACGCAGAACCTGCAATCCGCCAACTCCGCGATCAAGGACGTGGACATCGCCTCGGAGCAGGCGAAGCTGTCCTCGGCTCAGGTGAAGACCCAGGCTGCGGTGTCGGCCGAAGCCGCGGCAAACCAGATCCCGCAGTACCTCCTGAAGCTGCTCGGCTAAGTCATGTTCTGCCGGGCCGGCGCGACGCCGGCCCGGCCTCTCCCTCGGAGGATGTCGACGAATGACGGTGAGCAGCGCGACCTCAAGCACGAGCAGCACGACGTCGTCGTCTTCCTCCTCGTCGACGACGAGTTCGAGCAGTTCGCTCACAACGTCGGGAACGAGCACCACGAGCACGATCGACTGGACTGCTCTGATCCAATCCGCCGTCGACGCCAAGCTCACCCAGGCGACGCAGATCTCGACCAAGATCACGTCGAACGAGGCGAAGATCACGGCCTATCAGACGCTGCAGACCGCGTTGAAGACGTTGTCTTCAGGCTTGTCGTCGCTGGCTACCTCGATGGTGAACTCGCTCGCGACCAACGTCTTCGCGACCCGGGCGGCCACGATCAGTGCGACGGGGGACGTCAGCGCGTCGTCGGCCCTCTCGATGTCGGTAAACAATGGTGCGGCGACCGGCAGCCACACCCTGACTATCAGCCAGATCGCCACCGCGCACAAGGTTGCCGGAACGACCCAATCCAGCCAGACCACGGCGCTCGGCTATTCCGGAACGTTCTCGCTTGGCCTGTCGGGCGGCACCACCGCCGACATCACGGTCACGAGCGACATGTCGCTGCAGGACGTCGTCGACGCGGTCAATGCCCAGACCTCAACGACGAATGTCGAGGCGTCCATCGTTCAGGTCTCGAGCGGGTCATACGAGCTGGTGCTGACCGGCACGGAGGATGCCGCCGACATTACTTATTCCAGCTCGTCCGGCGATGACATCCTCAACAAGCTCGGGGTGACTGACAGCTCCGGCGCTTTCGCCACCGTGCTGCAGACCGCGCAGGCGGCGGAGTTCACGCTCGACGGAATCAGCCTGACCCGCAACACTAACGACATCACCGACGTTCTCAGCGGCGTCACCTTCGATCTTCTGCAGGCGACACCGTCCGGAACGACACTCAACATCAGCATCGGCACAGATACCAGCCAGATTTCGTCGGCGCTGCAAACATTCGTCACCAACTATAATGCTTTCCGTGATGCGGTGATCGCGCAGCAGACGACGAATTCGGATGGCACCGCGGCCTCGAGCGCGGTGCTGTTCGGCGACGGCACCATGCGCGACATCATGAACACGCTCCAGGATGTGCTGGGAACCTCGGTCGGCGGTCTGACGATGGCGGATCTCGGCCTGTCCTTCAACGAGAAGAATGAGCTTGAGCTCGACACGGGCACCTTGTCGACGATCCTCAGCACCAATCTGAGCGGTGTCACCACATTGCTGTCGGCCCAGACCAAGACGTCGTCCAGCCAGCTCAGCGTCGTGAATACCGGAACGTCGCCGCAATCCTTCACGCTGGATCTCACGGTGGATTCGTCGGGCAATCTCACGGCGGCCTCGGTCGGCGGCGACAGCTCCCTGTTCACCGTCAGCGGCAACACGATCGTCGGCAATTCCGGGACGGCCTATGCGGGCATGGCCTTCACCTATACCGGCTCGACCTCGCAGTCGATCACGGTGACCTCCACCCAGGGGCTGGCGACGCAGATCTACCAATTTGCCAAGACAGCCTCGTCGACCACCGGATCGCTGCAGACGCTGATCGACAATCTCACGTCGCGCGACGAGACGCTGCAGGCGAAGGTCGATGACATCAAGAGCGCGGCTGCGACGTATCAGACCCAGCTCACGGCGCAATACGCCAAGTACCAGGCGGCCATCGAGAGCGCCAACAACACGCTGACCTATCTGAAAGCCCTTCTCAACGCGAGTTCGAGTAACTGATGACCCAGAATCCGATGGCACATTTGGCCACTCAGGCCTATCGCGGCGCGGCCGTCACGGTTCCCCCGGTGCGCGCGGTCATCATGCTTCTCAACGGGACGGTGACGTACCTCCAGAAGTGTCTTCAGGCCCAGGAGGCACGGCGTTTCGAGGAGGGGCATGCACATCTGACCCGCGCCACCGCGATCCTGCGCGGGCTGAGCCTGCATCTGGACCCGACCCGCGGCGGCGCCGTCGCAGAACGCCTGTTCGAGACCTACAATGCGCTGATTGTGGCCGCCCTGCGCGCCTACGGCCGGCCGGGGATGCGCGAGAACTTCCTGCGCATCATGGCGGGGGTGACGGAGCTACGCGAGTCCTGGGAGGCGGTCGACATGAGGGCGCGGACAGGATCGCGGGCGGGTGATTCGCCGAAACGAGGGTGAGCTGAGGCGAATCAGCTGCGCTGCACCGCGGGACACATTGCGAAACCGAGGGAAACAGGAGCTGTCCGGCTCGGATTGGCGGTATCGAAAGCAGCATGTGCTGCATAGGACCCCCGGGAAATACGGAAATCCAGCTGCATCGCGCAGCTGCATTGTCGCGGTCCGGCAATATCAATTTCGTCCAGCTACAGAATGGTTTATGACGATCCCAGACACGCTGGATCGGGCGGACGATGGACGTCAGGGAATTCGAGGATCTGATCGACCGCCTGGGAGAGGACATCTCCCAATGGCCTGATGTGCAGCGCCGCGCCGCGGCCGATCTGCTTGCTGCATCGCCTGATGCTGCCCGGCTGCTGTCGGAAGCGCGCCTGATCCGCCAAGCCCTGTCGTCAGCCCCGGTCCGCGCGCCCTCTGGTCTCGCTGATCGTATCGTTGCAACTGCCGGCCGCTTGGCGGCGGAAGAGGCGACCGCGTCGCCTGCGGATGTCCATCAGCCGGGTTGAGCCGCGCCGGCCCGCAAGCTCGGATCGAGCGCTGAGTGGCCGGCCGGCGTTTGCGCCCCGGTGCAATCGTCCCACATCATAGATCCAGCTTTCCATCGGATCATGCGGAAGACGTGCGCCGCTGCCGGCGCAGGCGTTCGCCGTCGCGGTTGTTCGGCGGTGCCTGAGACCTGTCTGCGAACATGATCGCATGCTGTGTCCGCTGTCGAACACGAGCAGCGACCCGACCGTCCCTCTCGCCGGCCGATCAGGTCCTGTCAGCCGCGCCGCTGCGCCCGGCGTTTTTTGCCGCCCTTGCACAACTGAGCGGCGGCAAATTCTGCCGTGAGATCAAATAATTCCCTCTCATTTTGCGCGCCTGAATTTGGCGCGACGGCCGTTTGATCAGCAGACGCCCCGACGACGTTCGGGCGTGAGCTGTGTCCCACCGCGCCGATCGGTGAGAGCCGGAGTTCTATCATGACCGTTTCTGCGGCGAGTTCGTCTGCAACGACCACCTCATCGACCTCATCAACGAGCGACTCGTCTCGGACGACGTTGAGCTCCAGCGACTTCCTTCAGCTGCTCGTGAGCGAGCTGCAGAACCAGGATCCGCTGAATGCAACGAGCGTGACCGACTTCGTCAACCAGATGACGTCTTATGCCAACTACACGTCACAGCAGTCGCTCAACACCAGCATGAACTCCCTCGCCAGCTCGTTCTCGAGCCTGGTGACGCTGAACTCCGTCAACTACATCGGTCACACCGTCGAGGCAAAAACGGACACCGCCGTTCTCTCCAACGGCTCCGCCACCTTCGGCTACTCGCTGTCCTCGGCCGCATCGAACGTCTCGATCTCGATCAAGGACTCCTCAGGAAACACGGTGTGGACCGGGACGGGGACCGGAAACAAAGGGGCGAACTCGATCACCTGGGATGGCACCGATTCTCAAGGCAACCAGCTGAGCGACGGCGGCCAATACACGATCTCCGTCACCGCAACCGACTCCGCGGGCAATTCGGTCCTCAACTACACGACGATCACCGGCACGGTGACCGGCATCGATACCTCGACCAGCACGCCGTCGCTCACCGTCGGTGGCGTTCCGGTCAGTGCGAGCAACATCATCGGCGTCACCTCCTGACGTGTCATTCGGAGTAAAATCATGAGTCTCTCTGGAGCCCTGTCCTCGGCCATCTCGGCGCTGAACGCGCAGAGCTCGTCGCTAGCCATGATCAGCGACAACATCTCCAACGCCGACACGACCGGCTACAAGACGACGTCTGGCCTGTTCGAGCAGCTTGTGACCGCCTCGAGCAACTCGAAGGCCTATTCCTCCGGCGGCGTGTCTGTCTCCAGCCGAACAAACATCACTCAGCAGGGACTCCTGGCTACCACCACGAACGCGACCGACGTCGCAATTCAGGGCTCCGGCTTCTTCGTCGCAACTGACTCCACCTCGGCCGGCGGCGAGACCTTCTATACACGCAATGGCGCCTTCACCACCGACAATGCCGGCTATCTCGAGAACAACGGCTATTATCTCGAAGGCTGGCGGACCGATGCGAGCGGCAATGTCGTCGGCAGCGGCCTGGAGCCGGTCAACACCAAGGTGGCGTTGACCAATGGCGGAGCGACCACCAAGACCTCGCTCGCAGCCAACCTGCCGGCCGATGCAGCCAGCGGCGACACGTTCAGCAGCTCGATGACCGTGTACGACTCGCTGGGGCAATCGCATACGCTCAACGTCACCTGGACCAAGGGGACAACGGCGAATGAATGGACCGCCAGCTTCGCGCCAGCCACTGCATCCGACGGCACGGTCACCAGCGGCACCTATACGATCAATTTCAATTCCGACGGTTCGCTCAGCACCGTCTCCTCGACCAATCTCGGCATCACCTGGAACAACGGCGCTGCGGCGAGCTCGATCGCGCTCAGCTTCGGGACCACCGGGGGCGGTACCGACGGTCTGACCCAGCTGGCGTCCGGAAGCACAACACCCAGCGTGTCCAACTTCAGCGCCAATTCCGACGGCATATCCTTCGGTACGCTGAGCAGCATTTCGGTCGGCAAGAACGGCCTCGTCGAGGCGACCTATTCCAACGGCCAAACCGTTCCGATCTACAAGATCGCGGTGGCGACTTTCGCTGATCCGAACGGTCTCGTTGCGCATTCGAACGGCATGTACACCGCTACTGCGACGTCGGGAAATGCGACCTTGCAGGCGTCGGGCGAGAACGGGGCGGGAACCATCTATGGCAGCGAGCTTGAATCCAGCACGACGGACACCACCGGTCAGTTCAGCAACATGATCTCGGCTCAGCAGGCCTATTCGGCTGCCTCGCAGGTGATTTCGGCCGTCAACAAGATGTACGACACCCTGATCTCGTCGATGAGGTGAGCATGGCCGACGTGAAGAGGGAGCGGCTCGGCGAGGGCGAGGCGCTGTTGAAGAAGCTGCGGCGGCTGAAGCTGCGCGCGGCTGCTGCTGGCAAGGATGACCGCGCGCAGCTTCTGGCGCTGATGGACGATATCGAGGCGATCCGACGCAAGCTGTTGCGCGAATGCGCGCAGCTCGAGGAAGAGTTTCGGATCGCCGCGGTCCGCGTCACCGCCCTGAACACCTACGCGCGCGTCGCCCAGGCGGGCCGACGTCCGCCGCGTGAGCATTGAGATTGGAGCGACAGCATGAGACAGAAGGTTGAGGTTCCTCAAACGGCCGCAAGCGAGGACGAGGTCCGGGCCTTGATTGCGCTGATCGACGAATTGATCGCGGTCGTTGCGGAGGAGAATGTCGAGCTCGCCAAGGGGCTGCCCGCGTCGCGATCGAAGCAGCTCGACGACAAGAACAGGCTGGCCGGCATCTTCGAGCAACGGGTGGCCGAGTGCGCCGCGCGGACCGCTGCGCTCGACGTAAAGGACCGCGTGCTGCGCGAGCAGCTCCTGGAGCATATTCTCAACCTGCGCTTTGCGATGGATGAGAACCTCGTTCGGCTGCGCGCGGCCATCGAGGCGAGCAACAGGCGCATCGAGGCCGTGATGCAGGCGATCCGCGAGCAGATCGCGAACGTGTCGCCCTATGGCGCGAGTGGACGGCGCACGGTGCGGGCGACGTCCTGCGGAACCAACGTCAGAGCTTGAAGCAATTCGAGGGGAGTGGGGACGATGTCGCTCGATATAGCCCGTCTTGTCGCCTTCAGCGGCATCTCCGCCACGGAGCTGCAGATCAGTGTGGCGTCGTCGAATATCTCGAATGCCGACACCAAAGGCTACACGGAAAAGTTGGCGAATCAGGTCGCGACCGTTACAGGCGGCGTCGGAACCGGCGTTTCGATTACCGGCATATCGAGCAACGTCGACAAGCTGCTGCTGAAATCGCTGATCGGCGCCAATTCGGAGCTCGGTGCCGCCGACACGACCAACAGCTATCTGGAGCAGCTGCAGCAGCTGTTCGGCAGCGCGTCGACATCTGGGACCTCGACGACCGGAACGTCGCTGGCGAACGCGCTGGCATCGCTGGAATCGGCGTTGTCGTCGCTGGCAAGTTCGCCGAGCAGCGTGTCGCTGCAATCGGCCGCGGTCAGTGCGCTCGATGACTTTGCGAGTCAGCTGCGCAGCACGTCGAGCGGCGTGCAGAGTCTGCGTGCGAATTCCGACAAGGACATCGCCTCCTCGGTCAAAAGCGTGAACGATGATCTGCAGCAGATTGCGGATCTGAATGTCCAGATCCGCAAGATGGCGGCGGCCGGGCAGTCGACGGCAGATCTCGAGGACCAGCGCAACTCCGCGCTGCAGGACCTGTCGTCCTATATGAACGTCAGCTACTATACCGCCTCGAACGGCGACCTTCAGGTCTATACGTCGTCGGGGCGTGCTCTCGTCGACAGCTCGGCGCACACGCTGAGCTATACCGCGTCCGCGAATGTCTCGGCGTCGTCGAGCTATTCGTCTGGCGGCTTCAGCGGCATCATGGTCGACGGCGTGGATGTCACGTCGCAGATCACGTCCGGCAAGATCGGCGCATTGATCACGTTGCGCGACCAAACCCTGCCGGCGACGCAGACGCAGCTTGATCAGCTTGCCACGGAGCTGAAATCGGCGCTGAACGCGATCACCAACGGCGCGTCGGCGGTTCCGCCGCCGACCAGCCTGACCGGCTCTGCCAGCGTGAGCAGTACAACCGCGCTGGCGGCGTCCGGAACGGTGCGGATCGCGGTAGCCGATCAGAGCGGCAATCTCGTCTCGTACAAGGACCTCGATCTGTCGTCCTACGCCACGGTCGGCGATCTGGTGACGGCACTCAACGGCATTTCCGGTGTGTCCGCCTCGCTCGATTCGAGCGGATACCTGTCGATCAGCGCGACATCGTCGTCCAACGGCATCGCGATCAACGACATGACGAGTTCGGTCGGCGGGGGCGGTTTTTCCGAGTATTTCGGGATGAATGACCTCGTCACCGGCACAGGCGCCGCCAATTTCGCCGTCGACAGCAGTATTCTCAGCGGTGCCGCCGGACTGCCGACTGGAACCCTCGACAATTCGGCCACATTGACCACCGGCAGCCAGGTGCTGACGTCCGGCTCGGCCACGATCATCAACCAGCTCTATGACAAGCTGACCGGCTCGACGAGCTTCTCGTCTGCGGGAGGCCTGAGCGCGACCACCGGCTCGTTCGCCGATTATGCCGCAGCGATCGTCGCCAATGTGGCAAGCAAGGCAACCCAGGCGTCGAGTAACTATACTGCCAAATCGACCGCCCAAGCCAGCTATGCGAGCTCGCTGTCGTCGCAGTCGGGCGTGAATATCGACGAGGAGACCGCGCGCGTGAGTTCGCTGCAAAACAAATACGCGGCGGCGTCGCAGCTGATCTCCGTGGTCAACAGCATGTTCTCGTCGCTGCTCACTGCCGTGCAATCGACTTGATCCGGAGCGTGTAACATGACGATGCGGGTCGCGACCTTCGCAAACTCCGACCAGATGATTTCGAGCGCGCTGCGCACGCAGGCCACCATGGCCGATATGCAGGTGCAAGAGGCCTCCGGGCTCAAGACGGAGTACCTGGCCGGGTATGGCGCCGATACGCAGCATGTGGTGAATCTGCAGGTGTCGGTCACGCGCGCGCAGTCCTATATCGATGCGGCGACCTTGGCCGATAGCAAAGTGCAGGTGATGTATTCCGCCGTCGGGCAGGTGTCCGATATTGTCAGCCAGCTGCGGTCGGCCCTGAGCGCCGCCAGCTCCGGCAGCAGCACCGGAACCACGTCGGCGATCAGCTCGGCGCAGCAATTGCTGCAGCAGATGGCCGGCATTCTGAACACCCAATATGACGGACAATATCTGTTCGGTGGCGCACGGACGTCGACAGCCGCTGTCGATACCTCGACGTTCGCCTCCGGAGCGGGATCGCTGGCGACACCGGATACCAGCTATTATAAAGGTGACGACGAGCTTGCGTCTGCTCGGGTGTCCGGAGGCGCGGCCGTGACCTATGGCGTCACGGCCGACAATTCGGCCTTCGAGGAGGTGATGCGGGTGCTCAAATTCGTCGCCAACAGCTCGACCCTGTCGTCCACGGATATCAGCTCGGCGCTGACGCTGGCGGACCAGGCCGTCGACGACGTCGCAACCGTGCAGGCCAAGCTGTCCGATGCCGCCTCTCGGATCGAGAGCGCGAAATCGGAGCAGACCGATTTCAAGAGCTATGCCGAGAGCCTCGCGACGGACCTGACCAGCGTCGATGTGGCTGCGGTGACGGCGCAGCTGTCCACCTATCAGGCCCAGCTCACGGCGTCCTATACCGCCATCTCTAAGATCCAGAGCCTGAACCTGGCAAGCTACCTGCGTTGATCCGGGGAGGTCATGGCGATCCCTGACTGTCCCTTACTCGACCCAGGCAGCACATATATCTGGAACCTGAGCGCCGCCGATTGAAACCATGACGGCTCCCGGAGGTTTGTTGACGGGCAACCCGTCGGTGGACCTCGCATGGACCAAGCAACTCAGCCTCGAAGCGCCGGCCATGGCTTGCGGTCGGTCGCAGACAATGTGTGGATCGTCGATGCCGGCCGCATCAGCGCCGCTGGTGTGCCGCTGCCAATTCGAATGGTGGTGATACGGCTGTCGAGCGGTGACCTGCTGCTGCATTCGCCAACACGATTTTCCCACGCCTTGCGGGAGGAGCTGGAGCGGCTCGGTCCAATCAAATATCTGCTCGCCCCGAACGTCGCGCATTGGATGTTTCTTCGGGACTGGCAGGCGGCCCTGCCGAATGCCCAAGTTTACGCCGCGCCGGGCCTTGCGCGGCGCGCGCAGGTCCGCCGCAGCGGGCTGCGGATCGATCGCGAACTGACCGATGTGACGCCGGATGCCTGGTCGCAGGATCTGCAGATCGTGCTGATTTCTGCGCCGCTGTTCTCGGAGGTCGAGCTGTTCCACCGGCCCAGCCGTACGCTCATCCTGACCGATCTCGTGCAGAATCTGGCCCCGGAAGGTCTCGGGGCGGTGCGGCGCACCGTGGCGCGTCTGCTCGGAATCACGGCGCCGGACGGCAAGGCTCCGGCCTATCTGAGGTTGGTGTTGCGGCTCGGCGGCCGCGCCGTCCGGCTTGCAGCGGCCCGGCTGATCACGCTGGCGCCCGAGCGCGTCATCTTTGCCCATGGCCGCTGGTTCGATACTGGCGGCACGCAGCGATTGCGGGCCTCGCTTGGCTGGCTTCTGGATTCTGCCCCCGAAGCGCGCAGGCTGATGCGAGATCTGCGCGGAACCCGCGTCGTGGTCACCGGCGCGTCCAGCGGCATTGGCCGTGCCACGGCGCTCGCTTTGTCACGCGAGGGTGCAAGTGTCGTGCTGGCTGCGCGGCGCGAGAATGTCTTGAAGGATGTGGCGCTCGAATGCGAGACGCTCGGGGGCCGGGCCATCGCCGTTGCCACCGACGTCACCGACGCCGATGCGGTCAAACGATTGGCCGAACAGGCTGTGCGGACGTTCGGCGGCGTCGATGTCTGGATCAATAATGCAGGGACCGGCGTGTTCGGTCCTTATCAAGATGCCGATATGGCGCTGCATCGCAAGACCGTCGAGGTGAATCTGCTCGGCACGATGAACGGCGCCTATGCGGTGCTGCCCATCTTCCTGCGGCAGCGGCGGGGAACCCTGATCAACAACATTTCGTTGGGCGGCTGGGCGCCGACACCGTTCGCCGCGGCCTATACGGCAAGCAAGTTCGGCCTGCGTGGCTTCTCGGCCAGCCTGCGCCAGGAACTCACCGCTCACAAGGATGTTCACGTCTGCAGTGTATTTCCTGCCATGGTGGACACGCCCGGTTTTGTCCACGGCGCCAATGTGTCCGGCCGCACCTTGGATCCGGGGCCGCTGCTGTATCGCCCCGAGGACGTCGCTGAGACGTTCGTGCAATTGGTTCGGACGCCGCGCGACGAGGTCGCTGTCGGCTGGCCGGCACGGCTCGGCCAGATTTCCTATGCGCTGGCCCGCCGCCCGACCGAGCAACTGATGAGCACAGCGTTCCGCTTTCTGTTGTCGCGAGCCAACAGCGCGCCGCGCAGCACCGGCGCGGTGCTTGCACCGATCGCGGCCGGCACTGCGGTGAGCGGCGGCTGGCTCGGCCGCAAGAAGCTGCCGCCGGCCGGTCAACTCAGCAGGATCGGACTGGCTGTCGGCATCGGCGGGATCGCATTGATGCTGCTCGCACGTCGTCGTCCATCGTCCGCGCCGCGCGCCCGCGCGCACCGTTGATCTGGAGGCTGCATGCTCGGCAAGCTCGATTGGTCGGCGATACCGTTGGGCCAGCCCATTCCACTCGTCGCCGCCGGTCTGGTGCTGGTTGCTATTCTGGGCGTCCTCATCTGGGTGTTTGCCAAGGGGTATTTCCCCTATCTCTGGCGTGAATGGATCACCAGCGTCGACCATAAGCGGATCGGGGTGATGTACATCCTGCTCGCTTTCGTCATGCTGCTGCGCGGCGGCACTGACGCCATCATGATGCGCACGCAGCAGGCCGTCGCTTTCCATTCCAACGGTTACCTGCCGCCGGAGCATTACAACCAGATCTTTTCCGCGCATGGCACGATCATGATTTTCTTCGTGGCGATGCCGTTCGTGGTCGGGCTGATGAATCTCGTCGTGCCGCTGCAACTCGGTGTCCGCGACGTTGCCTTTCCGACCCTGAACTCCGTGGGATTCTGGCTTACCGCGACCGGTGCGTTGCTGGTCAACGTCTCGCTCGTGGTCGGCGAGTTCGCCCGCACCGGCTGGCTGCCGTTCCCGCCGCTGTCGGAGCTCACCTATTCGCCTGGCGTCGGTGTCGATTATTATATCTGGGCGCTCGAGATCTCCGGGGTAGGGACGCTCGTCAGCGGTATCAACCTCGTCACGACCGTGCTCAAGCTGCGTACTCGGGGCATGAGCTATCTGCGCATGCCGATGTTCTGCTGGACCACGCTGGCCGCCAATCTGCTGATCGTTGCGGCGTTTCCGATCCTGACGGCGACGCTGACGATGTTGATGCTCGATCGCTATTTCGGCTTCCACTTCTTCACCAACGAGGCCGGCGGCAACATGATGATGTTCATGAACCTGATCTGGGCCTGGGGCCATCCCGAGGTCTACATTCTGGTGCTGCCGGCCTTCGGCATCTACTCGGAAGTGGTTGCGACGTTCTCCAGCAAATCGCTGTTCGGCTATCGATCGATGGTGCTGGCGACGATGGCGATCTGCGTCGTCTCCTTCATGGTCTGGCTGCATCATTTCTTCACGATGGGCGCGGGGCCGGACGTCAACGCGATCTTCGGCGTTGCCAGCATGATCATCGCGGTGCCCACGGGGGTGAAGATCTACAATTGGCTGTTCACGATGTATGGCGGCCGGGTGCGGTTCACGACGCCGATGCTGTGGTCGATCGGCTTCATGATCACGTTCATGATCGGTGGATTGACCGGGGTGCTCGTCGCGGTGCCGCCGGCGGATTTCCTGTTGCACAACAGTCTTTTCTTAGTGGCCCACTTCCACAACGTGATCATCGGCGGAGTCCTGTTCGGCGTCTTTGCCGGCGTCACCTACTGGTTTCCGAAGGCGTTCGGCTTCCGTCTGTATGAAAGCTGGGGCAAGGCGGCTTTCTGGTTCACCCTGATCGGCTTCTACATGACCTTCATGCCGCTCTACGTCGTGGGGCTGCTCGGCATGACCCGGCGCATGCAGCACTACGATGTCGCCGAATGGCGGCCCTGGCTGGCCGCGGCGACCTTCGGCACGGCGTTGCTCGCGATCGGTGTCGTTCTTCAAATCCTCCAACTCGTGTTCAGCATCCGCGACCGGGAACATCTGCGCGACACCACCGGCGACCCCTGGGACGGCCGCTCGCTGGAATGGGCGACATCGTCGCCGCCGCCGGTGTTCAATTTCGCGGTGCTGCCGAATGTCACCGGGCAGGACGCGTATTGGCGGATCAAGGAAAACGCCAAAAACCAGCAGCTCCAGACCAGAGAAAGGGACTATGAGGACATTGAGCTGCCGAGAAATTCTCCCACCGGCCTTGTCTGCGCCTTCTTCGCCACGATCATGGGCTTTGCGTTGATCTGGCACATCTGGTGGATGGTGGCGCTCGGTGCAACAGGGGCCGTCGCGACATTCGTCGCGTTCGCCTGGCGCGATCACGAAGAGTATGTGATTCCAGCAGCAGAGGTCGCCCGGATTGACCGCGGCATCATTGAAGCGCGGCAGGGATTATCGTCCGCGGCGCACGGCACGTGAAGTGAATGGCAGCGGTGCGGCGGACCGACCGCTCGCGCCGCTGCCACGACTTCACGCGATCATGTCACCAATGATGATGGGTGCGGATCACGCCATGACCGTGGCCGAAGTGACGGCCGCCATGCCAGCCATGGTGATGACCCCAGCCCGGACCGCGATAGTAACCGTAGCTGTGCCGCCACGGCCGCGGCCCATAGGAATAGCCATAGCTGCGATAGAGCGGGCGGGGCGCGTAGCTGTAGCCATAGCCGCCGTAATACGGACGATAGGCGTGCACCGGGTAGTAGCCGCCATAGCCGTAATACGGGGAGCTTGCGTAGCGGTAGCCGCCGTAACCGTATGACGGGTAGGGCGCATAGCCGCCATAATAGTTCGGTGCCGCAATCGCCGATCCGATCACGGCACCAGCCAGCAGGCCGGCTCCGATCGCCGCACCGCCGCCCCAGCCACCATGGTGCCAGCCCCGATAGCCGACCTGGACGGCGTGCGAGGTTTCAGCCGGTTTCGCGGCCGCTGACACCGCGGTGAGCGGCGCTGCGGAGACCGATTGCAGCGTGGACAAAGAGATCGCGCCGGCGGCAGCCATGGTCGCGGCGGCCTTGAAGGTCATCATTCTGATTTCTCCCGAGGTGTTGGGTCTTGCTCAAACCGAACGACAGAAGCCTGGTTTCAGTTCTCAAGGCGGACCGATTGTCGCGCCACATGTGTCGATGAACGCGGCGACGTTTGAGTTCCTCTACCGGCAGACATGACGGCGCCCGTCTTTGCCAAGATAGGTGCCCGAGGCCGGATCATAGGATCGATAACGCTGCGCGCAGGAGACCTGGGACTCGCTGGCCTGCGCACGGCTGTTGGCAATGGCGCCACCGATGATCGCGCCGGCCGCGAGGCCGCCAAGCACGGCCGCGCCGGAGCCGTGGTGATGATGCCGGTAGCCGTATTGGTAGCCGTGACGGCGACCGAGGCCGGGATGCCAATCGTGCCCGCCGCGCCAATGGCGGTATTGCACCTGCTGCAGGCCGTCGACGGCCCGGGCGGGTGCGGCCGGATTGTTCGGCAGCAAAGGTGCCGCCGCCAATGGCGTCACGGCAGACAGTGTGATGGTGCCGATGGCGGCGATCGTCAAAAGTTTGCGCAGCTGCATCTGCGTGCTCCTTTCTGACCTTCAGATATTGGGAGCAACGTTCCGCCACAACTGCCCGTTCCGCGTCATGCTGCCGCCGTATCGGTGGCACAAGGTCGCATCGCGGTCACAACGCCGCAGCGGCCCTGCGGGAGGCCGCTGCGGATCCACCTACACCAACGGCTCGACCACACGCGCTCCACTAATCGATCAACGCATCGAGCAGCGCATCCGGGCATTCCGCCATCATCGTATGTCCCGCACCGGGCAACACGATCGTGCGCGATTGTGCAATCGCCGCTGCCAGCGCCTTGCCGGCCTTGACCGGCGTCATCATGTCCTTCTCGCCGAGGATGAGGCGGGTCGGCACCTTGATCTTGGCTGCCGACGTCAGAGCGTCCTGATAGGTGTTGCAGGCGGCGAGATCGTTGAACAGGACCCCGGGCGCGCAGCGCTCCAGGGTCGCTTGCGCGCTGCCATGCATCCACAGCCCGGGCGCCCGGCTGCCGCCGAGTTCGGCCGCAAAGCCGAGGCCCCAGATCGAGACCATGTCGATGGCGGCGTGATCATTGGCCTCCGCGGCCTTCAGGAGATCAGGTCCGACCGTCATGGTGGCCGCGGTGCCGATCAGGCTGAGCGCCGAGACGCGCTCCGGGTGACGTGCCGCCGCATCCAGCGCGATCAGCGAGCCCATCGAATGGCCGATCAGATGCGCGGGCCTGGCATTCACCGCCTGCATCAGCGCATCGATCCAGTCGGCCATCGCGGCAATGGTCGGCAGCGCCGGCCCGGCGGAGCGGCCATGGCCGGGCAGATCGGGCACCAGCACCGCAAATCCGTGATGGGCGAACCAGCGGCTATGCAGCGCCCAGACCGAATGATCGAAGCCTGCGCCATGCACGAAGACCACGGCAGGCAAAGCGGGCTCGAAAGCGCGGCCGCCGGTGGCAATGAAGACGTCGCGGTCGTTGATCGACAGCTGCATCGCTCACACCTTCTGCGAGGCGCGCAGCGCCTGTCCGAGATCGTCGATGATGTCTGACACCGCCTCGATGCCGACCGACAGCCGGATCAGCTCCTCGCCGATTCCGGCGGCAGCGAGCTGGGCCGCATCCATCTGCTGATGCGTGGTCGAGGCGGGATGGATTACCAAGGTCTTGGCGTCGCCGACATTGGCGAGATGGCTGATCAGCTTCAGGCTTTCGATGAATTTGCGCCCGGCAGGCCGTCCGCCCTTGATGCCGAACGAGATGATCGAGCCGGCGCCGCGCGGCAACAGCTGCTTCGCCAGCGCATGATCCGGGTGGGTCTCCAGCGACGGGTGCAGCACCCAGTCGACTGCCTTGTTGGCCGTCAGCGCGGCCAGCACCGCGCTGGTGTTCGCGACATGACGCTCCATGCGCAGATGCAAGGTCTCGACGCCCTGCAGCAGATGGAAGGCGTTGGTCGGCGACAGGCAGGCGCCGAAATCGCGCAGGCCCTCGGTGCGGGCGCGCATGATGAAGGCGGCCGGGCCGAACTGCTCGTCGAAGACGATGCCATGGTAGCCGGCATAGGGTTCGGTGAGCTGCGGAAACTTGCCGGACGCACGCCAGTCGAACCGGCCGCCATCGATGATGGCGCCGCCGATGGCGATGCCGTGGCCGCCGAGCCATTTGGTCGCCGAGTGCATCACGATATCGGCGCCTTGCGCGATCGGCTGGCTGAGATAGGGCGTCGCGAAGGTATTGTCGATCAGGAGCGGAATGCCCGCTTCGTGCGCGATGGCCGAGATCCTGGGAATGTCCAGCACCTCGAGGCCGGGATTGCCGAGCGTCTCGCCGATGACGAGCTTGGTCTTCGGCTGGATCGCGGCGCGGAAGCCGTCGAGGTCACGCGGCTTGACGAAGCTCGTGGTGATGCCGAAGCGCGGCAGAGTGTGGGCAAGCAGATTGATGGTGCCGCCATAGAGCGAGGACGAGGCGACGATGTGGTCGCCGGCATTGAGCAGCGTGGCGATGGCGAGATGGAGCGCGGCCTGGCCGCTCGCGGTGCAGATCGCGCCGACGCCGCCTTCGAGCGCGGCCAGCCGCTCTTCGAGCACGGCTGTGGTCGGGTTGGAGATGCGGGTATAGATGTGGCCGGCGCGTTCGAGATTGAACAGCGCGGCGGCGTGCTCGGTATCGTCGAACACGTAGGACGTGGTCTGATAGATCGGCACCGCGCGGGCGCCGGTCGCGGGATCCGGCTGCTGGCCCGCATGCAGGCTCAGGGTCTCGAAGGCAGGCGGTTTCGGCGGCGGCATGCGGGGCAACTCTCTTCAGGCGGGTCGCATGTTGTGCCACAGATTGCGGCGGTCGTCAGCGTCGGGAGCTGGGGTAGCGCCGGGGGCCTCCTGGTTCGAGATGCGGCGCGCCCACACCCGTTTCAACAGGATCGTAGATGGGGTAACGGGCCGACCACCCGAGCGGCACGCTCACTCCTGCGCTATTTGGGAGCGCGTTCGCGTGCCGCCCGGGTGGTCGGCCCGTTACCCCGTCTAGGAGGAGCCAGCCGAAACCGGCTGATCGGCTTCAGCCGAAGCTCTTCGGGAATAGGCCTGACGCGGCGATCTCGGCGATCGAAAGCCGCGGGCTTGGCTTCTCACGCTCCTTCAGCATCGCCGGTAGCTTCTCGCCGTCGCCCTTGCGGCCCACGGCGATCGCGATCTCCACCGCGAAATCATCGGGCACGCCGAGCGCCGCCTGCGCGGCAGCGACATCGAAGCCGCTCATGCCGTGGGTGGCCCAGCCGGACAGGGCGGCCTGGTTGGCGAAATTGGCCCAGGCGGCGCCGGCGTCGAAGGAATGTGTGCGGGCCGGCACCGGCTCGGTCTTGCCGGCCGGGATGAAGGTCTTCTTCGACAGCACGTAGACGATGGCAGCGGCATGCTGCGCCCAGCCGCGGTTGAACTCGATCAGCGGCGCCAGGAAGGTGTCGAACTGTGCCGAGCCGCGCAGCGCGTAGAGGAAGCGCCAGGGCTGCGAATTATACGAGGAGGGCGCCCAGCGCGCCGCTTCGATGAAGGTGAGAAGCGCCGACTCGGGCAGCGCCTCGTCGGTGAAGCCGCGCGGCGACCAGCGGTCGACGAACAGGCGGTGGGCCGGGTGCTCGGTGGTGCGGTCGGTCGGCGGGAGGTGGTCGGTCAAGGTGGGCTCCTTCATTCAGGCTCGTCATCGGGCCTCGTGCTCGGCTTCGCTGCAGAGCACAAACCTCGGTTCCCTCTCTGGCTCACGGCGCCTTCGGAGTCCAGATCGCTAACGCAGATGTGTCCACCTTCGCGGGCAGCACGCGCTCGGCCAGAAATGCGTCGGCGATCTTCTGCTGCTCGGAGAGGCCGGCTGCGGTGACTGTGCCGACCTGGTAGGAGCGGTGGCTGTTGGCCTCCTCGACGGTGGCCGCATCGATGCCCCACAGCGTGGCGAGCTGGTTCGCCGCTGCGGCCGGATTGGCCTTGACCCATTTGCCGGTCTCGACCAGCTTGCCATAGATGATGTTGAGGACGTCGCCGCGCTTGGCGGCATAATCGGCCGAGGCGAGGTAATAGCGCTTGTAGCTGGCGAGCCCGTCGCTGCCGTCGGTGAGCACGCGCGCGCCGGATTGGCGGATGGTGCTGGTCAGGAACGGATCCCACGCCACCCAGGCATCGACATTGTTGCTGACGAAGGCGGTGCGGCCGTCGGCGGGCGGCAGATAGGCCGGGGTGATGTCCTTGAAGGTCAGCCCCGCTTTGGCGAGCGCTGAGAGCAGCAGATAATGGCTGCCGGCGCCCTTGGTCACCGCGATCTTCCTGCCCTTGAGTTCGGCCAGCGACTTGATCGGCGAGGCGGTCGACACCAGGATCGCCTGCGCGGAGGGGGAGGCGGCCTCCTCGGCGACGTAAGCGATCTTGGCGCCTGCGGCCTGCGCGAACACCGGCACGGTGTCGGCGACATCAGCGCCGACATCGATGCTGCCGATGTTGATCGCCTCGAGCAGCGGCAGGCCGCTGGAGAATTCGTGCCAGGACACCTTGATGTCGAGCGGCGCCAGCGCCTTTTCCAGCTCGCCATTGGTCTTGAGCAGGGCGATCAAGGTGGAGGATTTCTGATAGCCGATGCGCAGCGTCTCTGCGGCTTCAGCGCGCGATGCGGCGAGGGCGCCGAGCAGGGCGACGGCCATCATCATCACGCTGCGGCGGGCCAGCCTCAGGGGGCGCGATCCGCGCGCCGGGCCGGTGAAAGAGGATGTCATGCGAAATCTCCTGAAAGCCGATGCCTGCAATCTGGCCGGATCATTCGCAGGATCGGTTTCCCTGCGCAATTTTGCAGATCGGTCGGGATGGAGAGGAAAGTTCTTCATTCGGGTCTGTCGCGAGAAAATCTGTCTTCCTGCCGAGGGAAATCCGATGAGGCAGCCGTCCGCAGGCTCGCGGCGCACCAGGCGTCCAAGATGTGTCTGCCGTTCGTCCCTCTCTGAGGAGAGGGCACAGGGAAGGCCGGGCATCGACTGACGCCCATGGCCCGCGTGCAAAAAGCAAAGCACGCGGCGGTTACCACAGGATCAGCCGGCATCCGGCCTTCCCTGCGCAATGGGCTTACGGCTTATACGCGATCTCCCCGGTGCGCCGGGCTGTCTGGCCACCGTTGCGCATGATGCTTGCGCATCAGCGCGTGATACTAGCGTCGGAGTATCAGGACCACGCGACTTCGCCGTCCGGCTCTCCTCGTTCGTCCGCATGCGTGACGCACGCTGCGACGAGAACCGGCCATCGCATCCCACCCAACGTTTCGTGACGTTCGCGAAAGCGCCCCTCGATCGGGCGGGATGGGGAAATAAGATCATGAATTCTGAAAAAAAGAAACAAGAATATTGTCCACGGCGGGACTGGACAGGGCAAATCAGCTTGAGATCGCGGGGGAATTTCGCTTTTTTGAGCACGCGCGAAGAAAGCCGGCCGAAACGAAGCACGGCGGCTCATGAGCGGATTTCACCTGAGGCTTCCGTCTTGCGCGGCGGAGCAGGTCGGCGCCATTGGGGGGCGGAAGCTACGAAGCAATCCGATTCGGGAAGACAGACTGTCGCTGAGGCAGACCTCTGCAAATGAGCCCGTGGCGTCCGCATTCAGCCCAAAACGGACGTCGGCTACGGGTCAAGAGAGGCTGTGGCCCGTCGCGTTCTGAGGCCCGCTTCCTATGCAACCCGGATCAAGATACGCTTCTCTGGTCCGGCTCGGAGATTAAAGAGTCGGCGGCGGGAGTTCTTAGCCGGGATAGGGAGCGCAACGGTCGCGTGCAATGCAAAATGGCATTTCCGGTTGAGAAGTTGGACCTCGAGCTCGCCCTCAAGCGAGTGAAATCTGATCTAAATACTGCACGCTCTTTTATCGAGTCTCCTTTGGAGATCGAGTTGGTTGATGCCGATCAGGCCACTTGGCTGAGTCAGCTTAGCGAAAAAATTGCCGCCGGATATCGTCCCCACTCTGCTGTGATCGCGGACATTCCTAAAGGAAATGGCGCAGTTCGTCCTGCAGCCCTCCTCAATCTTGAGGATCGCGTGGTGTATGCAGCTGCAGTTGGCGCCTTGCTTTCGGCTATCAACCTCGGATTAGGTTGGTCTCAAGGTAAGGTCGACTTTTCATATCGGCTTTCCGAGAGCGTCCGGCGGGTTGAGTGGTTCACAAATCGCTTCAATGGCTGGTCTGCATTTCGCAAAGTCAGCGTCGAGCGGATTGATAATGGCGCGGCTCACGTCGTTCTTACCGACATTACGGGATTCTACGAAAACATAGATTTGACGGTTCTGTTTTCGGACTTGAGAACGCTCGGCGCTGATAGCGACGTAATCCAATTGCTTCAGCTCTGCCTGAATCGATGGGCTGTCGTGCCCAATCGCGGAGTTCCACAAGGACTTTCCGCCTCGGATGTGCTGGCCAAGGTTTACCTAAACCCAATTGACCAAGCCATGGCAGACATGCAAGTCGACTTTATTCGTTACGTGGACGACATACGAATTTTTTGTTCAGACGTACCAGCTTGCAAAAAAGCACTGATGTCTCTGATCCGATCTCTCCGCCGACGGGGTCTAAATTTGCAGTCGGCAAAGACGGAAATCGTTTCAGCAGCTGAAGCCAAAGCTATCATCGAGGGTATCGCTCCGATAATAACTGACGTACAAAAGCAGTATAGGGACTTTCTCATTAAAACAATGGAGTCGATTAATCCCTACATGACGATAGAGGACCTTGATGACAAGGTGAGTCCGGATGATGCGCCAGTGGAGGTCGTGCGAGAGGTTTTCCGTCAGAAGTTTATAGATGCGCCTGGAAAATTCAACAAAACCCTATTTCACTTTCTTATAAATCGCCTTCGAGCACAATCCGACGACTACGCATTGGCATATTGCCTTGAACACTTGGCAACCCAACCACAAGAGACCCAATCCCTCTTGGACTACATTGGCGCGGTTGGAACATTTCCAAGAGATTTTACTCCAATTGAGAGTTTTCTCCAGTCGCCTGATTGCATGTATGACTATCAAGTCTATCAGATTTTTCGATGGCTGCACTCGTTAGGCTCTCCACCGAGTGTTGGGTTGATTACTGTCGCCCGACTCATAACCTTCGACAATGCGCGAGCGTTCTATCTGAGGGCAGTATGCCGCTTGATCTTACAGACCCACGGATCGATGGCTGATCTGGAGCGTTTGGAGGCCGGTTACGGCGAAGTCCACAACGAATTGGAGCGAGCGCAAGTCCTCGTGAGCATTAAACGACTAGAGGTCGGACGGAGAAACGCGTTCTACGGTCGGGTAAGTGGAGATGGGCAGCTTTGCGAGCGAGCAATTAGAATGGTCAAGGAGCAAAGGCTTTAGATCTACGTTGAGGCGACGCCGATCGTTGGCTGAATATCCGGAAAGGATCGAGGCCACCATGACCGCGCAGGTTGATGTTCCAGCCGATCTAGCCCAATACCGGAAATTTCCGTTTGTTCGGACGCTACAAGCTACACCTCAATCAGAATGCTCTATCACGTCCGCTCCTCGCCCTTAACAGACACCTTCCAGGCTCTGATGAGAGTCCGGTGTCGGCTCGTCGCCGATTCGCGACGCTGCATCACGTCAGCGGAGATCTGGATGCGCTGGTCATCGAGTCGACGTCGCGTCCCGGCGGCCGTGGGTCCCGCTGCCCGTCATGAAACGCGCCCCTCTCTCAGCGCTGCCACATCGGTGGCATCAGGTGACCCCGGCGGATGGCGATGAGCAGAAGGATCACGCCGGCCGTGGTGCAGACCACCAGCGCGACCACCGAATGCTCCATCCCGAACGAGCCCCCGGTCAGCAGCTCCGGTCCTTCGATGGTGGCCTTCAGCAGGCAGGGATCGCTGACGGCGCCCGAGACGACGCCGGAAAAGACCGCCGATTGGAAGTAGTTCCAGGCCATGTGGAAGCCCATGCAGATCCACAGGCGGCGGGTGACGAGATAGGCCGCGGACAGCAACAGCCCGGCCTCGATGCAGATGTAGATGGCCCCGCCCAGCGTCGCTCCTGGGTTCAGCAGATGAACAAGTCCGAACGCGAGGGATGAGACCAGGATCCCGACCCAGCTTCCGAACATGTCCTCGACCGATCGCATCAGGACGCCGCGGAAAACCAACTCTTCGAAGACTCCCGACTTGATCGCCAACGCCAGGTTGGGAAGCAGGAACAGCAAGGGGTTGAATCCCTGGACCTTGTAGATGCCGAGCAGCATCAGGACCACGGCGCTCACGGTATAAAGGACCGCGCCACACAGCGCGCCGATGGCCCATTCACGGCCAAGCCCCGGCGTCGAAAGCTCGGTCACCTCGCGGCGTTCGACGAGTTTTCCATAGGCCACGTACACGCCGATCGCCGCCAGGCCCAGGATGATCTGGATGGCCGCGTTCAACAAGGGTGAATCGTGGAATTGCTCGAGGCGAGCCTGGGCCCACCCCATGAAGTAGAACAAGACAGATCCCAGGACGATGAGGCGCGTCAGCGGAAATTGCAGAATGCGCAGCCAGAGTGGCTGACCAACAAGGCTGACATCCGTCATGTGAAAACCTTCCCTCCCCAGATCCGCGCCGCAGCGACAACTGCGACCATATCGTCCGTCCTCGCGAGCGCATGTTGGCCCTGCCGCACCGGCGAATCCTCCGGTCAGATCGGACCTCCTGTTTCGGACCTGATGACCTCTCGGTATTGATCTTACCGGTCCACACGGACGGCACCCGCAAAGAAGCAAGCCCCATCCGACCTATCATTGGATATGAGGAGCAAGTCGATGCCGCAATCGACTTTGCAACATCCGAGCTGCTTTCGGGTGCGGCGTGTTTGCGGAAGCCTGGGTCACGCATATGCTGCTTATCGGGCACTGACCCCGTTGGATGCGCGGGACCAGCCCGTGCATGACGGAGGATCCTGTGAGGGCGTTGATCGGAGATGCGCCGGCTGCAGGACTACCCGGCCTTGCGCCTGCGAGGCTTGTTTGCCGTGGAAAGATACGCGCAGAACATGTCCGACATCGCGTCGGCATAGGCCGATATCTCGGCGCGGTTGCGCGGTGTCTCCGAGAAATGCTTGCCGACCTGGCTCAGCGTCGCCTTGATCAGGTCGGCTGCACGCGCGCGGTCGGCTTCTCCTGCGTCGGGCAGGACCTCGCGCATGAAAGCCAGCAGCGCGCGGCGGCCGCTGGCCGTGGCCTGACGCGCTTCGGGCGCGTCGCGATAGAGCGGAGCGGCATCGTCGAGCGCGCCGCGGATCGCGGCCTCGTCGCACTCCGATTGCAGGAAGGCATGAACCAGCGCCCGTAACCTCACCAGGGGCGGGCGGCTCGTATCCTCCAGGATCCCGTGCAGGAGGCGGGTCGTCTGCTGCCACTCGTCGCTCTGCAGCCGGAACAGGATGGCGGCCTTGTTGGGGAAGTACTGATACAGCGAGCCGACGCTGACGCCGGCCTTCTCGGCGACGCGGGCGGTGGTGAAACGCTGTGCGCCTTCGGTCGTCAAAACCTGAACAGCGGCCTCCAGGATGGCTGCGACGAGATCGGTCGAGCGTGCCTGTTGTGGCTGTTTTCGCGCGGAAATCGAGGCTTTTCGACGAGGAGCCATGCGGCGTTCCGGAATGCGATTAGCGAACGCGAGTGATTATTCGTATTTTGACCAGGACGCAATGAGCCACCAACGCCCTGGAGATGACCATGATCACGCTGACCACCCAACCTTTCGCACCGCTGCTCGATCGACTGCTCGCCGAAGCCGCGCTGGCGCGGCCGGAGACGAGCCCGATCTTCGCCGGCATGGCCGAACGCGGCGAAGCGCTGATGCGCAGCAAGTCCGGCCATGTCGAGCTCTATACGCAGCTGAAGGATTTCCCGCTGCCGGTCTCGCGCGAGACCGGCGTGCTGCTCTACATGCTGGCGCGCAGCTTCGAGGCGCGCAGGATCGTGGAGTTCGGAACCTCGTTCGGGATCTCGACGCTGTTCCTTGCCGCGGCGCTGCGCGACAATGGCGGCGGCCGGCTGATCACCACCGAGTTCGAGCCGTCGAAGATCGCCCGCGCCAAGCATCATCTCGCCGAGGGGGGCCTGCTCGATCTCGTCGAGATCCGCGAGGGCGATGCGCTGCAGACGCTCGGCGCCGATCTGC
This sequence comes from Bradyrhizobium denitrificans, assembly GCF_013179005.1. Lineage (NCBI taxonomy): Bacteria > Pseudomonadati > Pseudomonadota > Alphaproteobacteria > Hyphomicrobiales > Nitrobacteraceae > Bradyrhizobium > Bradyrhizobium denitrificans. The sequence goes on from NZ_JABFDP010000037.1 coordinate 60,670, forward strand.
CCGAGGCGATCGATCTCGTCCTGCTCGACGGCGCCAAGCCGCTCTATCGCGATGTTCTCGATTTGCTCGAGAGCAAGCTCAGCCCCGGCGCGTTCATCGTGGCCGACAATGCGGATCATTGTCCAGACTATCTCGCTTATGTCCGCGCGCCGGGGAACGGCTACCTCTCGGTTCCGTTCGACGACGAGGTCGAACTGTCGATGAGCATCAGGTGATCCGCGCGCGCCGGGCTCTGGCCCATCGGCGGGGCGACGATCGCACGGAAATGCGCGGCGATATCGGCGCGCCGCGCCACCCAGACCTGATCACCCAGCCGCGCCAGCATCGCCAGGATGGCCCCGACCGCCGCAAACCGCGCCGGCCGGCCGGAGATCCGCAGATGAAAGCCGATCGTCAGCATCGACGCCGCGCCACGATCGGACTCGGCGAGCAGCGTGCGCAGCGCGGCCGCGACGTAGTCGGAAAAATCCTCGGGCTGCACGAAGCCGTTCGGATGGAAGAACTTCATGTCGTTGGTGTCGAAGCCATAGGGCAGCACCAGCAGCGGCCGGTTCGCGGCTGAGGTCCAGTAGGGCAGGTCGTCGTCGAGCGCGTTGGAGTCGTAGGTGAAGCCGAGCTCGCCGAGCAGGTCGCGTGTCCAGGGGCTCTGGCTGCCGCGGGTCATGAAGCCGACCGGCGTCACGCCGGTCGCGCGCGCAATGATGTCGCGGGTGCGGACGATGTCGCGGCGCTCGGTGGTGGCGTCGGCATAGAGCGCGTGCGGCAGCCAGCGCCAGCCATGCACGGCCGGCTCATGCCCGGCCTCGACGGCGATGCGCGCGAGATCCGGCACGCGCTCGACGGCACGGCCGCACATCATCAGCGTCGCCGGCCTGCGCTGCGCGGCAAAGGCGTCGAGGAAGCGCCACAGGCCGACCCGCATGCCATAGTCGAACACCTGCTCCTGCACGAGATCGCGCATGCCGGAGGGCAGGGTCGGCTGCACCTCGCCATAACGCTCGGTGTCGGCGTCGCCCTGCTCGACGGCGAGCTCGGCGCCTTCCTCGAAATTGATCACCAGCGACACCGCCACGCGGGCGCCGTTCGGCCAGATGATGTCGGGGCGCTGGCGGCCATAGCCGCGCAGGTCACGGATGATGGTCATGAAGAGCTCTTTCCGAAGCTGCGGCTGAGTCCGCCCAGCGTCTCCGCGCAGACAAGTCCGATGAGGGTGAGCACCACGATCACGCCGGAGACGGCGGCGACGCGGACGTCGAGGCTGCCTTCGAGGATGGCCCACAGCTTGATCGGCAGGACCTCCGTGCGGGCATCCGCCAGGAACAGCGACACCGGCACATTGTCGAAGGAAGACAGGAAGGCGACCAGGCCGCCCGCGACGATGCCGCGGCGGATCAGCGGCAAGGTGATGCGGCGAAAGGTGTACCAGCGGCTGGCGCCGAGGCTCAGCGAGCAGGTGACGAGCACGGGATCGAGCTGCTGCACGGCGGCGCCGACCATGCGGATCACGAACGGCACGCAGACGATGGTGTGGCCGAGCACCAAGGTGGCAAAGGACAGCCTGATGCCGATCACGTTGAACACCAGCAGCAGCGAGAGGCTGAAGGCCATCGCGGGCAGCACCATCGGCGACATGAACAGCGCATCGAGCAGGCGCGCGCTCCGCGATCGGTTGCGGGCCAGCGCCAGCGCCGCGGCGCTGCCGAGCAAGGCCGAGAACAATGTCGTCCACAGCGCCACTTGCAGGCTGGTCAGGGCCGGCGTGAGCAGCTCGGGCGAGCGGAACAGCTCGACATACCAACGCGCCGACCAGCTTGGCGGCGGGAATTTCAGCGTCATGCCAGATGTGAGGGAGATGATCAGGACGACAAGCGTCGGCGCCAGCAACAGCAGCACCGATGCCGCGGCGATCGCGCCGACGACGCCGCCATAGATCCGGTCGGAGAGGTCACGCTGCATCGAGGCCTCGCGTCAGTCTGCGCGACAGCGCGCCGATCGCGGCGACGATGCCGATGACCGCGGCGGTGAAGATCAGGGACAGCGCGGCGGCGAACGGCCAGTCCTGCACGCCCATCGACTGCTGATAGATGTAGCTCGGCATCAGGATGATGCGGCCGCCGCCGATCAGCGTCTGGGTGATGAAGGCCGTTGCGGCTGCGGCGAATACCAGAAGGAGCCCCGCGATCGCGCCGGGCAGGGTCAGCGGCAGGATGACGGTGACGAACACGCGGACGCGGCCGGCGCCGAGACCTTCGGCAGCCCGCGCCAGATTGCCGTCGAGCCGCAGCAGGCTGTTGATCAGGGGCAGCGCCATCAGCGGCAGCTGGATCTGCGTCAGCGCCAGCACCAGCCCGCCCCAGCTGTAGAGCAGGCGGGCCGGACTGTCCCACAGGCCGAGCGACAGCATCGCCGAATTGACGATGCCGTCGCGGCCGAGGATGACGATCCAGGCGAAGGTGCGCACCACGGTGCTGGTGAGCAGCGGCAGCAGGATCAGGAAAATGAGGCCCGTGCGGATCAACGGGCCGCTCGCGACATAGACCAGCGCCAGCGGGTAGGCGAGCACGAGCGCGCACAGCGCGACCTCGAGGCCAAGCATCACGGTGTCCGCCAGCACGCGCAGGCTGAACGGGTCACCGAGAAAGCGCAGATATTGCGCCGGCGACAGCTCGGCAAAAGCGGGCGTGCGGAACAGGCTGATCGCGACCAGCGCGACCAGCGGCAGGACGAAGGCAGCGAGAAACACCAGCGCCAGCGGCAGCGCCGGCGCGAGCTTTCCTGTGGGACGCGGTGTCGACATGCCGAATGCTAGATCTTGACGTCCTTGTTGAAGCGCGTGATCCATTCGCCGCGCATGTGCTGGAACTTCGTCCAGTCGAGCAGCACGTTGCTGGCGATGAGGTCGTCGACGCTCTTGGCCACCGTCAGATTGGCGCCGGTCAGCGCCACGTTCTTGTTGGTCGGCATCATCACCCAGGGCGCCGCCTCGATGCCCTTCTGGGCCTCGGCCGACATCACCGTGTCGAGATAGTCGAGCACGAGCTTCGGATCCTGGTTGTTCTTCACGATCTGCGCGCTGGAGCGGATGATGACCGCGCCCGATTTCGGCTTGGCGAAGGCGATATCGACGCCCTTCGCGGCGAGCAGCGCGACATTGTTCCAGAAATTGAAGGCGATATCGATCTCGCCCTGCTGGAACAGGGTGGCGAGCGCGCCGGGCGAAGCGGCGATGGCGCCGACATTGGGCAACAGCTTCTTGATCGCCTCGAAGGCCGGCTCCAGATTGGTCTCCGAGCCGCCGTTCAGCTTGGCGATCTCGACCATGAAGGCGGTGCCGAGGCTCGAGCCCATGCCGGTGATGCCGACGCGGCCTTTATATTCCGGCTTCCACAGATCCTCCCACGAGGTCGGCGGCGTGGTGATCTTCTTCGGATTATAGGCGATGCCGATCAGCTGCACGGTGATGACCGGCGCGTAGCCGTCGGGATGGCGGAACGGCTGCGGGATCTGCGCGAAGCTCTTGGACGCTTCCGTCGGGAATTTTTCGATCACGCCGCTGGCGATGGCCGGGATCAGCGGACCCTCGTCGAACAGCACGACGTCGAAGGGCGGGGCGTTGCGTGATGCCTGGATCTTGCCGATCTGGTCGACGCCGAGCAGCGGCGTGAAGGTGACGTCGGCGCCGCTCGCCTTCTGGAAGGCCGGCCCCATCACCGCGCGGAACGCCTCGTCGAAGCTGCCGGGGTAGGTGGTGGCGACGATCGAGGTGGCGGCGCGGGCGCGTGAGGACGTCATGACATGGGGCGCGGCGAGGGCCGCGGCGGCGGTGGCGAGCAGGCGTCGGCGGGACAGGATCATCGTGAAACTCCTCATGCTCTTGCGATGGATGGCGAGGCCGTCGTGGCCTCGAAGACGTGGACCTTGCTGATGTCCTGAATCACGAGCCATGCGGCGTCGCCCGGCCGGCCCGACCAGGCGGCGCGGGACTGGCTGACCTTGATGGCTTCGCCCGAGGCGGTGACGCAGTCGATCACGCTGAAAGCCCCGAGCGGCATCACCACGCGGATCGTCACGGCGATCGAGCGCGGCTGCGCGTCCGACACCAGGGCCAGGTTCTCGGGCCGGATCGAGACCATGACGTCGCGGTGCGCAGGCGGCGGTGCGGTGCCGGCCAGAGCGAGTGCGCAGCCGGCATCGAGCGCGATCGTGCCGGGTTGCGGCGATGTCCGTCCCTTCAGGAAATTGGCGTGGCCGATGAAGCCGTTGACGAACAGGCTCGCAGGCGCATCGTAGAGCGCATCGGGCGTGTCGATCTGCTCGATCCGTCCCTTGTTGAGCACGACGATGCGGTCAGCCATCGACAGCGCCTCCTCCTGATCATGGGTGACCATGATCGACGTGACGCCGCAGCTCTTGAGCAGGCTCTTGATTTCGATCTGCATGTCGAGCCGCAGGTTCTTGTCGAGCGCGGAAAACGGCTCGTCGAGCAGCACCAGCACGGGATCGATGGCGAGCGCGCGCGCCAGGGCGACGCGCTGCTGCTGGCCGCCGGAGAGCTGGCGCGGGAAGCGATCGCCGAACGACGTCATCTGCACCCGCGCCAGCATCTCGGCGACGCGCTGCTTGACCATGGCGCCGGGCGACTTTCGCGCGCGCAGGCCGTAGGCGACGTTCTCGGCGACGGTGAGGTGGGGGAATAGCGCGTAGTTCTGGAACACCATGCCGATGCGGCGGCGATTGGCGGGCGTGCGGTCGATGCGCACGCCGTCGAAGCTGACGGCGCCACGGCTCGGCTGCAGGAAGCCGGCGATGATCTGCAGCAGCGTGGTCTTGCCGCAGCCGGAGGGGCCGAGCAGGGCGATCAACTCGCCGCGCGCCACCGCCAGATCGATGCTTTCGAGCGCGACCGTGGCGCCGAAGCTGTGGCCGACGCCCTGCAGCATCAACGCGCAGCCGCGCGCCTCCGTCCGGGTCTCCGCTACTCTCGTCGTCGCGCTGCTCAACATGCATGGCTCTCCGTCGCGCCAGAGGTCAGCAAGCGCCGTGCCAGTATTGTTGCTGACGCAAGCAATTGTAAAGACGTTGAAAAAAATTTGGCGCCTAAAATTGGCGCCAATTTTTGTTCGATATTGGCGACGAAATGGGCGGTGTCTGGTGAAAGAAGCGGCAATGTGGCTGCTTTCAATCTTGCGGGCTTCGGCTAAAAGGGACGACATGATCAAGACTCGCGGCAAAGCCGATCGCGTTGCGCAGAAGACCCCGGCCCGGAGCAAGGTCCGGCGCCGGCCGGCGCCGCGGCCGGAGTCCGAGCCGGTCGATCCGCGGCGGATGGATGACGATCCGGTCGTGCAGGGCATTCTCACGGCGATCAGCCAGAAGCGGCTGAAGCCGGGGACCAAGCTCGGCGAGGACCGGCTGGCGCGCGCGCTTGGCACCACGCGCATCCACATCCGCCAGGCGCTGGCGCATCTCGCCTCGCGCAAGATCGTCGTGCAGTTTCCGAACCGCGGCGCCTTCGTCTACCGGCCGACCTGGGAGGAGGCGCGCGAGATGTTCGCCGCCCGCCGCGTCATCGAGGCGGCGACGGTGGCAGCCGCCATCGACCGGCTCGACAAGCCCGGCAAGGCGCTGCTGAAGGCGCATATGGCGCGCGAGGCGGCCGATGACCGCAGCGATCGTTGGGCCTCACTGTCGCTGACGGCGGAATTCCACATCCTGATCGCGCAGCTCGCCGGCAACCATGTGCTGCTCGACATGGCGCGCGAGCTGATCCTGCGCACCTCCCTGGCGATCGCGACGTTCGAGCAGCCCGGCGCGCCCGACTGCTCGCCGGATTCGCACCCCGACATCGGCGAGCTGGTGTTGGCGCGTGACAAGGCCGCGGCGGTCGCCGCCATGACGCATCATCTCGATGACATCGAGCGCCGCATCCAGCCGCGGCAGGCTGACGGCGAGGTCGATGAGCTGACGGAGATCTTCAAGGATCTCGGCGTCAGGCCGGCCGCGCGCCATGACAGCTGAGCACGGCGGCACGCACTCGATGACTTCGCCCCTGCCGCGCATACTGCTGATCAATCCGAACAGTTCGGCCGCGACCACGGCGATGATGGTGGCGATCGCCGCCGCATGTTGTCACGGGCGGGCCGAGATCGTCGGCGCGACCGCGATGCGGGCGCCTGCCATGATCGTCGACGGCGCGGCGCTGGCCGCATCCGCCGACGAAGTGGTCGAGATCGCACGGGCGCAGGGTGATGGCTGCGACGGCATCATTGTCGCCGCGTTCGGTGATCCCGGCGCCGCCGAGATCCGCAGCTTCTGGCCGCGACCGGTGGTCGGGATCGGCGAAGCCTCGATGCGCGAGGCGGCGCGCGATGGGCGGCGCTTCGGGATTGCCACGGTGACGCCGGCACTGGTCGCGAGCATCGCGGCGCTGGCCGGGCAGCTTGGGCTGGCGGCGCAGTTTACGGGGACGCGGCTGACCACGGGCGATCCGGCGGTCCTCGCGGCCGACCCCGAACAACTGGAGCCTGCGCTCGCGGCGGCGGCGCGCGCCTGCATCACGGAGGATGGCGCCGCGGCCGTGATCATCGGCGGCGGGCCGCTGGCGCAGGCCGCCGACCGGCTGCAGCCGCAATTCGAGGTGCCGATCATCAAGCCGATCGCGGCGGCGGTGACGCAGCTGCTGCAGCGGCTCGGCGCCTGATCTGCGCCTGATCCGAAGGCGTTCATCCCACTCATGAGGCCATAAGGCGCAGCGAGCTGATCGCCGGGGCGCTGGCTCGCGCGCGAGCAGGATGCGGCTCATTATTTCGGCATGGGTAATAAATTTTACGCTTTCAAGTTTTGACGTAATGAAACAGATTTTCTGCGCCGGTGACCATCAAGCGAATGCCCGCGACGCGGCGCGTTCATGCGAGGAGGAGCCAACGTGAGTAGCGGTTTCATCGAGGCGCATGGCCTCTGGAGCGATGAGCAGAAGGCGGCCGCAGGCGAGGCACTCGCTGCGGTCAAGGAGACGGGGGTGCGCTGCATCCGCGTCTCGGTCGCCGATCCCCAAGGCAAGCTGCGCAGCAAGACGCTGATGCCTGGTCCATTCCATGCTGCGCTGAAGAACGGCATCGAGTTCACCAACGCGCAATACGGCTTCGATTCCGCCGAGGGCATCGCCTACAATCCGTTCGTCGATGGTGGCGGCTTCGGCATGGCCGAGATGGCCGGCTTTGCCAACGTCATCCTGGTGCCCGATCCTACCACGTTCCGCGTGCTGCCCTGGTCGCCCGGCACCGGCTGGGTGCTCGGCGATCTCTATTTCCGCGACGGCCGTCCGGTGCCGTTCGATGCGCGCCACAAATTGAAGGCCGCGCTCGCCGAGCTCGCGCGGGAGAAATACACCTTCATCACGGGCCTCGAGATCGAGTTCTATGTCACCAAGGTGATCGATCCCAAGCTCGCGCCGGAGGACATGGGCACGCTCGGCCTGCCGCCAACACCGCCGGTGGTGGAAGCCGCGGCGCGCGGCTTCTCCTACCAGGTCGAGGACAATCTCGACCGCATGGACGACTTCATCTGCACGCTCGCCGATCATTGCGTGGCGCTGAACCTGCCGCTGCGCACGATGGAGAACGAGATGGGGCCGGGCCAGCTCGAATTCACCTTCGACGTTCAGACCGGGCTGAAGACCGCCGACACGATGTCGCTGTTCCGATCGATGGTGAAGCAGGTCGCGACCCGCATGGGCCTGCATGCCACCTTCATGACGCGGCCCGGCCTGCCGAACTACGTGGCCAGCGGCTGGCACCTGCATCAGAGCCTCGCGACCGCCGACGGCCGCAACGCCTTCGCCTCCGAGCCCGGCTCGGGCGAGCTGCTGTCCGAGGTTGGCCGCCGCTTTGTTGGCGGCCTGCTCGAACATGCCGCCGCCGCCTCGGTGTTCACGACGCCGACCGTCAACGGCTATCGCCGCCGCAAGCCGAACTCGCTGGCGCCGGACCGCGCCACCTGGGGCTACGACAATCGCGCCGCGATGATCCGGGTGCAGGGCATGCCCGGCGAGCCGTCGGCGCATATCGAGAACCGCATCGGCGAGCCCGGCGCCAACCCGTATCTCTACATCGCCTCGCAGGCGCTGGCCGGCCTCGACGGCCTGCGCCGCAAGCTCGATCCCGGTCCGCTGGAGACCAGCCCCTATACCGCGACGCATCGTCCGCTGCTGCCGACCAACCTCATGGAGGCGCTCGAAGCACTCAAGGGCAGCAGCTATTTCCGCGCCCAGCTCAGCGACGTCTTCGTCGACTGGCTGCTCGGCATGAAGCAGAGCGAGGTGAACCGCTTCCTTGCCGCCGAGCCGGACTGGCGGGCGACGCCGGACGACGTCACCGCCTGGGAGCATCGCGAATATTTCACGCGCTACTGACCGTGGCGCAGGACGCAAGCGCCAACCGCCTGCGTCCTGCCGGCTTCGAGGAGATTGCATGAGCCATCCACCTGAATTGCCGCTCGACGCGCTGGTGCAGGAGCATCGCGTCCACCGCTCGCTCTACACCGACGAGGCGATCTTCGCCGACGAGATGAACCGCGTGTTCGGCGGCACCTGGACCTTTCTCGCCCATGAGAGCGAGCTGCCGGCGCCGCACAGCTTCGTCCGTCGCAAGCTCGGCCTGCGGCCGGTGATCGTCAGCCGCGACCGCGACGGCGCGCTGCACGTGCTGCTCAACCGCTGCACCCATCGTGGCGCCACCGTGTGCCGCCAGGACGAGGGCACGGCGCGGCGCTTCACCTGTCCCTATCACAACTGGTCGTTCGACAGCGCCGGCGCGCTGGTCGGCGTGCCGATCGAGGAAGGCTACGGCCCCGGCTTCGACAAGGCGGCGCTCGGCCTCGGCAAGGCGCGGGTCGCGAGCTATCGCGGCTTCATCTTTGCGACGTTGAACGCGGAGATGCCGGACCTCGTCACGCATCTCGGCCCGGCCGCGCAGCTGATCGACGAATGGCTCGACCGCTGGCCCGGCGCGACCTTGAAATTGCAGCGTGGCACGCATCGCATGATCTGCCTCGGAAATTGGAAGCTGGTCTACGACAATTCCGCCGACGGCTATCATCCGGGCTTCTCACACATGTCGCTGCTGCGCATGCGCAAGGACCGCTACGGCGCCGGCGTCGACATGCAGTGGACGATCGGCAATGTCGATCACGGCCTGCAAACAGTGGCCGATGTCGGCAACGGCCACACCTTCATCGACCAGCGCGCCGAGATCAAACGCTATTGGGAGCAGGCCGCGCCGATGCCCGGCGAGACCCGTTACGAGCAGGCGATCCGCGCCAAGCTCGGCGCCAAGGCGGATGCCGCGCTCGACGTCGTGATGGGCTCGGGCATGAACCTCAACATCTTCCCAAACCTTTTGATCATCGGCAACCAGATCCAGGTGATCGAGCCGCAGAGGGTCGATCTGACGCATCTGACCTGGTACGCGACGGCGCTCGAGGCGCCGGATCTGCCCGACGAGGTCAATGCGCTGCGGATGCGGCTGCAGGAGGATTTTCCGAGCTTTGGCGAGCCCGACGATCTCGCCAATTTCGAGGAGTGCCAGGCCGGCCTGTCGATCCCCGAAATGGAATGGGTGCTGACCAACCGCCATCTCGGCACCGGCAAGGAATATATCGGCCCGAAGGGCATGCTGACGGGACCGGTGACCGACGATCTGCCGCTGCGCGCATTCTGGCGCGAGTGGAAGCGCCTGATGACGTCAACGACACGATTGGCCGCCGCATGACCCCGCTCGATCCCGGAATGAATATCGCCTTGGATGATGGTTTCACGCTCAAGGACATTCTGCGCGACAGCCTGGAATCGACCTATGTTGACGATGCCTATTATGCTCGGCTGCGCGGCGATCTCGACGAATGGCAGGCGATCGGCACGCCGCTCACCGAGGCCGAGCGGCAGCGCTACGAGGCGCTGATCCTGCATGAGCACTGGCTGCTCGACCGCCGCGCCTTTGAACGCTGGTATCAGCTCTACACCCGGCAATGCCTGTACTGGGTGCCCGCGGCTGGCGACATGCCCGACGCCGTCAGGGGCGATCCGCAGCGCCAGGTGACGATCGCCTTCGACGACCGTCGGCGGATGGGCGATCGCATCGTCTGGCTGCGCACCGGCGTGGCGTCGTCGCAGCTGCCGCCATCCTACACCAGCCATCTGAGTGCCGGCTTCGTGCGCATCGCCACGGCCGCGGACGGCGAGGTCAAGATCCGCTCGCAATTCATCGTCCACGAGATGCGCGCCGGTCATGTCGTGCAGACCCTGACCGGCTGGATGGGACACGTGCTGCGCGAGGAGGACGGCCGGCTCAAGATCGACCGCAAGCTGGTGGCGCTGCTCGATGCCGCCAGAAGCCAGCACAACATGACGTTCCTGCTCTGAGGCAGCTCGCTTTTGCGACAACGCGATTCATGCTAGCTGCGTGGTGATGATCATCGCCATGCCCCTCCGATCGCAGGACCGTTCGTCGTGAGTGCGCCGCTCCCGAACGAGGGCACCGTGGCCGAGCGGATTCGCGTCGTGCGCAACCATCTGGCGCCGGCCGAGCTCGCGGTCGCCAAGGTCATCCTGGAGAACTACCCGACCGGTGGTCTGGTGCCGATCGTGCAGCTCGCGACCGCCGCCGAGGTCAGCGCGCCGACGGTGCTGCGGCTGGTGTCGAAGCTCGGCTTCGACGGCTATGGCGCGTTTCACGAGACGCTGCGCGCCGAGATCCACCAGCGTATCTTCTCGCCGGTCGATGCCTATCCGGATTCCAAGCGCCAGCCTGCCGCCGAGACGCCGGCCGCGCGGGCGCAGGCGGCCTATGTCGACTGCATCCGCTCGACCTTCTCGCATCTCGACGTGAAGGAGCTGAAGGCCGCGGTATCAGCGCTCGCCGATGTCGCGCGGCCGGTCGTGGTGATGGGCGGCCGCATCAGCGCGATCCTGGCGACGCAGCTGGCGACCTATCTCTCGATGCTGCGCAAGGACGTCACCCACATCGCTTCCGACGGCACCGAGCGCATCTCGGCGCTCGTCGACCTCAAGCCCAGGACGGTCGTGGTGCTGTTCGATTTCCGGCACTACCAGCAGAGCACGCTCGATTGGGGCCTGGAGGCGGCCAAGCGCCGCGCGCATCTGATCCTGGTCACCGACCAGTTCCTGTCGCCGCTGGCCTCGCACGCGACGACGCTGCTGACCAGCAGCACCAAGGGGCTGGAGCCGTTCGATTCGATGGCGGGCGGGTTCGTGCTCACCGAGCTCCTGATCTCCGAGGTCGCGCGCGCGCTCGGCTCGCCCGCGCGCAAGCGGCTCGGCGAATTCCTCGCCCTGCAGCAGGCCGATGAGCAGGGCTCGCCGGGCATGACGCCGATCCAGAAGGGCCTGCGCGAGAAGTAGGACCGGCTGAGCAGGCGGGGGCGGCCTCCGCGCGCAAGAGCGACGTGAGGCCCGATCAGTTTCTATGTCATGGCCGGGCTTGACCCGCCTGCGCGGCCGAAGCCGCTTCGGCGCGGCGAAGGCCCGGCCAGCCACGTCGGCGTGGGTGGCACGGCGTGGGTGCCCGGGACGAGCCCGGGCATGACCAGTAACCTCATTGTCAGATCAATTGCGGCGGGAGCCCGCGATCATGATCTCGGTAGCCCTGCAAATCACGGCCGATAGCTGGCCGCGGGATGCGGCGCGGCGAGGCGGGCGCGGCCGGCGCCGAACATCTTTTCGCGCAACGTGCCCGGCTGGTATTCCTTCTTGTAGCGGCCGCGCCGGGTCAGCTCGGGCACCAGCATGTCGGCGACATCGGCAAAGCTCTCCGGCGACAGCGCAAAGGCGAGGTTCAGGCCGTCGACACCGGTCTGCTCGACCCATTGCTCGATGGCGTCGGCGACCTTCGCGGGCCCACCGACGAAGACCGGGCCGATGCCGCCGATGCCGATATGCTCGGCCACCTCGCGCACGGTCCAGACCCGGTCCGGGTCGGCGCGGGTGACGTTGTCCATCGCGCTGCGGCCGGCGTCGTTGAGGACGTGACGGACCTGCTGGTCGAGCTCGTAGGTCGAGAAGTCGACGCCGGTCCAGCCCGACATCAGGGTCAGCGAGGCCTCATGGTCGATATAGCGGCGATAATCGGCAAACTTCGCTTCGGCCTCCGCGTCGGTCTCGCCGAGCACGACCGTGGCGATGCTGAAGATCACCATGTCGCTGCCGGCGCGGCCGGCCTCGACCGCCGCCTGGCGGATCGCGGCGACGCGCGGCGCGATGATCTTGGCCGAGGGGCCGGACATGAACACGCATTCGGCATGGCGGCCGGCGAATACGCGGCCGCGCGGCGAGGTGCCGGCCTGGTACAGCACCGGCGTCCGCTGCGGCGACGGCTCGCAGAGATGGATGGCGTCGAGCTGGTAGGTCTCGCCCTGATGGATGACACGATGGACTTTTGCGGGATCGGTGAAGATTCCGCTGGCGCGGTCGCGCTTGACGGCGTCATCCTCCCAGCTGCCTTCCCACAGTCTGTAGACCACCTCCATGTACTCGTCGGCAATGTCGTAGCGGTCGTCATGCGCGGTCTGGCGCTCCTTGCCCATGCCGCGCGCGGCGCTGTCGAGATAGCCGGTGACGATGTTCCAGCCGATGCGGCCCTGCGTCAGGTGGTCGAGCGTCGACATGCGGCGCGCGAACGGGTAGGGCGGCTCATAGGACAAGGTGCAGGTGACGCCGAAGCCGAGATGCTCGGTCACCGCGGCCATCGCCGAGACCAGCATCATCGGATCGTTGACCGGCACCTGGATGGCATGGCGCAGCGCGGCGTCCGGCGAGCCGCCATAGACATCGTAGACGCCGAGCACGTCGGCGAGAAACAGCCCGTCGAAGCGGCCGCGCTCCAGGGTCCTGGCAAGGTCGATCCAATACGGCAGGCGGTTATAGTCAGAGGAGCGGTCACGCGGATGCCGCCACAGGCCGGGCGACTGGTGCCCGACGCAGTTCATCGCAAACGCATTCAACCGGATGTCCGCAGCCATGATGGTCCCTCGATCGTATCGTGAAGACAGATGGCACGCTTGGGCTGGCGTTTTCAATCGCGCGCATGCGCAGGGCCGCTTGCGAGCCGCGCGCAGGCTTGGCTATGGTCCAGATGCGATCAAGCGTGCCGCGACGCAATGACGGCACGCGACGGGCCATCGGCCCCGGACAGTCGGGAGGACGAGATTGATGCAGATCCGGATGATGGCGCTGGCTGCGGTCGCGTTGGGGTCGTCGGCCGTGGCATCGGCCCACGCCGATGATTTCAAGGCGAGCTGCGCCGCGCTGGGGCAGGGCTTCTCGGGCAGTGGCCGTGTTGTCACGGCGGAGTTCGTCGCCGCCGGTGGTGTGCAGCTGGCGCCGCCGGCGCCCGCGGGCGTCACCAGTCCCGCGCCGGATCACTGCCTGATCCGCGGCAAGATCAATGAGCGCACCGGCATCGACGGCAAGCCCTACGCGATCGGTTACGAACTGCGATTGCCCGCGACGTGGAATGGCAAGTTCGTCTTCCAGGGCGGTGGCGGCGTCGACGGCGTGTTGCGGCCCGCACTCGGCCTGGTCACCGGTGCGACACCGCCGAACGGGCTGTCCAACGGCTATGCCGTCGCTTCCACCGATTCCGGGCATTTGGAGGAGCCGGGGCCGCTCGGGCCGTATCTGTTTGGGCTCGATCCGCAGGCGCGGCGCGACAAGGGCTACAGCTCGATTCCGCCGGTGGCCGAAGCCGCCAAGGCCGCGACCGAGAAGCTTTACGGCACCGCGCCGCGCCGCTCCTATTTCGCGGGATGTTCCAATGGCGGCCGCCAGGCGATGGCGGTGACGCAGCGCTTTCCGAGACTGTTCGACGGCGTGATCGCCGGGGCCCCGGCCTATCGCGTGCCGCTCGCCGGCATCGACGTGATCGCGCAGGAGCAGGCGCTGCTGGCGATCGCGCCGCCCGGCCCTGACGGCAAGGCCGATGTCGGCAGCGCGCTGACCGACGACGATCTGAAGCTGGTGGCCGACGGCGTGATCGCGGCGTGCGACGGTGCCGACGGCGCCAAGGATGGCATGGTGCAGGACGTCATGGCGTGCCGCTTCGATCCGGCCGTGCTGGCCTGCAAGGAGGGCGAGAGCGCGCAATGCCTGTCTGCGCCGAAGCTGAAGGCCATCAAGTTGATGTTCGACGGCAGCCGCAATGCGATGGGCGGGTTGATCTATGCACGCTGGCCCTATGATCCCGGCCTCGCCGCGCCGGGCTGGCGCGCCTGGAAGCTCGGCACGCCCAAGTCCAGCCCGCCGAATGCGCGCAATCTGACGCTGATCGCCGGCGGCGTGCCCTATGATTTCATGAGCCCGCCGGAGACGCCGGAGGATCTCGTCGCCTGGGTGCGCAATTTCGATATCGACCGCGATACGCGGAAGGTGATGAAGGGCGCCGGCGGCTTCGACGCCGGCATGGAATATGAGGCGGCGATTTCGACCGATCTCGACGCCTTCAAATCCAGGGGCGGCAAGATGCTGTTCTATCATGGCACAGCCGATCCGATCTTCTCGGCGTTCGACACGGTCGACTATGTCGGCCAGCTCAAGACAAGATATGCCGATGCCGACGGCTTCGCGCGGCTGTTCCTGGTTCCCGGCATGAACCATTGCGGCGGCGGAACTGCGACCGATCAGTTCGACCTGCTGGCCGCGCTCGACCAATGGGTGGAGGGCACCGCCGCAGCGCCGGAGGCGATCCGCGCCACCGCGCGGCGTGCGCCGGACGTGCCGTGGCCGGGCCGCACGCGCGATCTCTGCGCGTTTCCGAAGGTGCTGGCCTACAAAGGGAGCGGCAGCCTGGAAGATGCGGCCAATTTCGAATGCCGCTGACCGGATCGTGCACGCCGCCTGGGTCGCGTGCACGATCGCTTGATGGGCCGTTGACCCGGCGTGCCGGAGTCCCGATCTACCGGCCAGCGCCGGTCTCCCTCCGCAGCGTTGCGGCGTCCCATCAGCCCTCACATCGTTCCTCATGGTTGCCGTCAAGACGCGAGCCTTCACCATTTTGTGCGAGTTCGAGCATGCTCAGACGGAGCTGATCGGGAAGTGCGTGGCATTGAGCGACGGCAAGGCAGGAACCGTGGAGCGCGTCTATCTCGACGAGCTGCATGGTCTGCGCATCACCATCAGCGGCCATGACGGCCGCTGGCCGGTGTCGACCATCAAGTTTGCCGAGCGCTGAGCGCGGGCAGCGGCCTGGCGTTTTGGAACCTTCAAACGATCAAGAGGATTGGTTGTCTGTCGCGTGCTCCAATGCCGCGCGAGCCAACTCTTCTTTCCGAAGATCGCCAATCCCACGATGTCGGAGGAGACGAAACAGCCCGATAGATTCGGTCGCGAAACGCCGTGATCGACGAGATCGCGCTGATCTCGTTGCCGGACAGCGACAATGATGGCCGGTACGACCTTCCGGGGATCAAGTCGCGCAGCGACTATCTGCAATGGCTCGGCGTTGACGCGGTTGGTTCACGCCGATCAACGCCGCTTGCGCTGCTGCTTCAGCCGCGAGAAGCCCTGGATCAGCCGCCGCAGCTCGGGATGGTGGACGCGGCGCGCGGCTGCCGAGGCCGGCAGCCAGACCAGCTTGCGCTGGCCGCGCTTGGGAAAGCGCCCGTGCTGCTTCGTCACCTTCAGCGGATAGAGCTTGACCTCGCACGCGATCTTGCGCTTGCCCTTGCGCTTATTGTGCCTGAAGCGACCGAGCGCCTGGCGGCCGATCTTGCCGCGCAGCCCGGCCTCTTCATAGGCCTCGATCGCCGCCACCCGATGCGCACGCTTGCGCAGCATCGGCGATCCCTTCGGCACCGACCAGCGCCGCTTCCGGCGCGTGGTGATCAGCAGGATGCTGAGTTCTGCAGCCTCGATACGAAAGGGCAGGGCGGCGAATTGCTTATGCTTCATGAGACCCCCTTTCACTGCGGCTCGAACCGGGCGGCTGGCGATTGGTTCCTTCGCCACCGGCGCGCGCGGCTGGTCCGCATCATTTGATACGAATCGACCGTTCCCCCGGCGCTAATGTGGGGCTGCAGAGCCCGCCGGAGGCCAGGCCCGCTGCATCGCATCGGTTCAAAGCACGTCGTGGATTTCGGATTCACTTATGTAGCTGCAGGTCCCGGTCGATGATCTAGGGTTGTATCTGCGTCAGGATCGAAGCCGGGTCATCATAGCATGGACGTCGAGACTCAGAAAAAACGAAGACGGCGCGTCAAGCAGACGATGTCGCTGGGTGAGCGCCTGTTGCAGACGGCGCGGGAGGCGCGTGACCAGGCCAAGCGCCTTCCGCCGGGAATCGAGCAGGCCCGCCAGCTGAGACGGGCGCGCGAAGCGGAAGCGATTGCCGAGCTCGATCGCTTCCTGACCGCTCCGGCGCGCAGCAATCCGCCGCGGTCGCGCTGAACCCGCCGCGCGCAGCGTGATGGGGACAGCGTCGCGAGGTAAGAGTGTCGCACCTGCATAGATTTGCTGCATGCGAGCCTGAATTGGTGCAGGCATCGCTGCAATAACGCGCTTGACAGGATATGCGTTCTAAGGGACCGTACTGTCCACGCGTTGGGCACAGCGGCCCGTAGACGCAACACGATCAAACCATTTCCAACGCCGCGCTGTTTGAAGCGTGTTTGGTTGGTGGCGAGGGCGCCCTCGGCTTCACGGCCGGCGGGCGTTTTTTTGTTTTGGGATGCGGGATGACACGGACGACGTATCGCATCGGGGTGATGTTCTCGACGACGGGATCGTACAGCGTCGTCGCGCGCTCGATGCTGAACGGGGCGCAGCTCGCGCTCGCCGAGATCAACGCCGGCGACGGCCCGATCGCGCTCGAGCCCGTGGTGGTCAATCCGGCCGGTGATCTCGCGCAGTATCGCGCGCTGGCGCGCGACCTCCTCGGCTCCGGCATCCGCCAGGTGGTCGGCTGCTACACCTCCTCGAGTCGTAAGGAGGTCATTCCCTGCTTCGAGAAGTTCGACGGGCTGCTCTGGTACCCGTCGCACTACGAAGGCTTCGAGAGCTCCGACAACGTCATCTATACCGGCGCGGCGCCGAACCAGCACGTGCTGCCGCTGGTCGACTATCTGGCCTCACGCGTCGGCAAGCGCGCGTTCTGCGTCGGCTCCAATTACATCTGGGCCTGGGAGAACAACCGCATCTTCCGCGAGGCGCTCAGCGCCCGCGGCGGCAGCGTGCTGGCCGAGCGCTATCTCTCGGTCGGCGACACCGAGTTCGACCAGGTGATCGCGGCCATTCTCGAGCAGCGTCCGGATTTCGTCTTCAACAACCTGATCGGCACCAGCGCCTATGCGTTCTTCCGGGCGTTCCGCGCAGCCTGTCGCGCCGCCGGAATCGACCAGGCGAACGACATCCCGGTCGCGAGCTGCACGCTGTCGGAGCCGGAGCTGCAGGAGATCGGGACCGAGGCGGTCGACGGCCACCTGTCCTCCAGCGTGTACTTCTCCTCGCTGAACTCGCCGGAGAATGCGGCCTTCCTGCGGGCCTATTCGCGCGCCTGTCCCGATGGTCCGGTGGTCTCGGCCGATGCCGAGGCGTCCTATATCGCGGTCAAGCTGCTGGCCGCGACGCTCGCCCAGGCGGGCACCGACGAGTCGCGCTTCGTGCGCTGTGCCGTCGCCAATCAGCGTCTGCCAGCCCCGCAGGGCGAGGTGCGGATCGATCCGCAGACCTATCATGCCTGGCTGACGCCGCGGATCGGCCGTTCGTCTCGCGACGGTCAGTTCGAGCTGCTGCTGGAAGCGCGGCAGCCGATCGCGCCCGATCCCTATCTCGTGCAGTCGTCGCCGCGCTTCGCGACATCCATGCGTCCTCCGCTGCTCCGAATGGTGAAGTCATGACCTTCCGACTGCTGCAGAACTTCAAGGGTGGCCGCGCGCTGGTGATCACCCGGCGGGCAGGGTGGGAGACCACGCTGGAGACGACCCTCGCCAAGCTCGGCGTCGCCTGCGACTATCCCGAGATCGTCGACGGCCGCGCCCAGCTCGACGTCGGCGTCTTGCAGCCGGAGCGCGACATCCTGTTCATCGATGGCGACCTCGAAGGCGCCGTCGCCATCGAGGTCAACCCGGCGTCGAAACTGCCGCCCGTTCCGGTGATCGGGCTGGTCGGCGTGGAGGCGCCGAGCCGGCTCAAGGCGCTGGTCAATCTCGGCGCCACCTCGTTCCTGCGCAAGCCCGTGCATGGCGGCGCCGTCTACACCGCGCTGTTCCTCGGCATCAACCAGTTCCTGCTGCGCACCGACATGTATGAGAAGCTGCAGGACCTCGAGAGCCGCCGGCGCGGCCGAAGGGCCGTGATCCGTGCCGTCGTGACCCTGATGCAGGAGACAGGTCTCAACGACGACGACGCCTATTCCGCGCTTCGCCGCGACAGCATGCGGGCGCGGCAAAGTCTGGAGCTCTATTGCGAGGAGTTCCTGAAGAGACGGGCGAGGCCGCCCGATACGCCGGAACGCCCGAGCAGCATCACGCTGCAAGGCGTCAACAAACAAGCGATGTAGGAGCATCACATGACCAGATCTGGATTGCGGGGGCTGCGCGCCGCGGCCCTCACGGGGACGCTTGTCTTCGCGTCAGGCGCTTATGCTGCGGAAAACCCGATCAAGCTCGGCGTGCTGGAGGACCAGTCCGGCGACTTCGCCGCCGCCACCATCGGCAAGGTGCACGCCATCCAGCTGGCGGCCGAGGAGATCAACAAGTCGGGCGGCATCATGGGCCGTCCCCTGGAGCTCGTGACCTACGACACCCAGTCGGACAACACGCGCTACCAGGAGTTCATGCGCCGCGTGCTGCAGCGGGACAAGGTCGATGTCGTGTTCGCCGGCTTCTCCTCGGCCTCGCGCGAGGCCTACCGGCCGATCGTCGACCAGTTCAACGGCTTCGCCTTCTACAACAACCAGTATGAGGGCGGCGTCTGCGACGGCCACATGGTGGTGACCGGCGCCGTTCCCGAGCAGCAGTTCTCGACGCTCATTCCCTACATGATGCAGACCTACGGCAAGAAGGTCTACACGCTCGCCGCCGACTATAATTTCGGCCAGATCTCGGCCGAGTGGGTGCGCAAGATCGTCAAGGAGAATGGCGGCGAGATGGCCGGCGAGGAGTTCATCCCGCTCGGCGTGTCGCAGTTCTCGCAAAGCATCCAGAACATCCAGAAAGCCAAGCCCGACTTCGTCGTGACCCTGCTGGTCGGCACCGCGCAGGCCTCCTATTACGAGCAGGCGGCCTCCGCCAACGTCAACCTGCCGATGGCCTCGTCGGTCAATGTCGGCCAGGGCTATGAGCACAAGCGCTTCAAGCCGCCGAGCCTCAAGGACATGTACGTCACCACCAACTACATCGAGGAGATCGATACGCCGAAGAGCAAGGAGTTCTACGCCAAGTTCAAGGCCAAGTTCCCCAGCGAGCCCTATGTGAACCAGGAGGCCGAGAACTCCTACCTCGCGGTCTATCTCTACAAGCAGATGGTGGAGCGGGCGAAGTCGACCAATCGCGACGAGATCCGCAAGGTGATCGCGATGGGCGACGTCTGCATGGACGCGCCGGAAGGCAAGGTCTGCATCGACCCGAAGAGCCAGCACATGTCGCACACCATCTACCTCGCCAAGGTCGGCGCCGACCATTCGATCTCGTTCCCGAAGATCTGGGAGGACATCAAGCCGTATTGGCTGGGCGAGGCCGGCTGTGACCTGACCAAGAAGGATCCGATGGCGCAATACACGCCGTCGAATCCGCCGCCGAAGCCCTGACCGGCGGCCGCGGCCGCTCCGGCGTCCCCTCACGCCGGAGCGGCTCGCTCCCGATCGTCACGCACATCTTTCCGCTCCCACATTGATCGAAGACATGGACATCGCAACCCTGGTTTTCTCTGCGCTCTACCAGTTCGGCGACGCATTCGCGTTCCTGGTGCTGTCGGCCTGCGGGCTCGCGGTCATCTTCGGCATGATGGGCGTGATCAATCTCGCCCATGGCGAGTTCATCATGTGCGGCGCCTATGTCACGGCGGCGACCGTGCATGCCGGCCTGCCGCTGCCGCTCGGCATTCTCTGCGGCACCTTGGCCTCGGCCTGCGTTGGCGTGCTGGTCGAGCTGCTGGTCATCCGCCATCTCTATGAGCGTCCGCTCGATACCATCGTCGCCACCTGGGGCCTCAGTCTGATCGCGACGCAGGGCACCCTGATCATGGTCGGGTCGACCATGGCCGGCGTCGGCACGCCGTTCGGCAGTTTCCAGGTCGGCGCCTATTCCTATTCGATCTACCGCATCGTGCTGTTCGTCGCGGCGCTGGCCGTGCTCGGCGCGCTCTATGCGCTGTTCAACTGGACGCGGTTCGGCGTGCTCGCGCGCGCCACCATCCAGGTGCCGCATATGGCGGCGGCGCTCGGCGTCGATACCCGGCTGATCTACAGCCTCACTTTTGCCTGCGGGGCAGGGCTCGCCGGCCTCGCCGGCGGGCTCTACGCGCCGACCATGACCCTGGTGCCGACCATGGGCGCGACCTTCATCATGGAGGCCTTCGTCACCGTGGTGATCGGCGGCGCCGACGTCTTCCTCGGCACCGCGCCGGCCGGCGGCATTCTTGCGATCGTGAAATCCGGCATGACCTCCTGGCAGGGCCAGCTGTTCGGCCAGATCGGTCTCCTGATCGCCGTCATCATCGTCGTCCGGGTGCTGCCGAAGGGCATCTCCGGCTTCGTGCTGCGCGAGCGGACCTGAGGAGCGGCGCGATGACCGGATTTCTCGGATTGTTTCGTCGTCTCGAAGGCCCGCAGACGCTCGGCCGCGGTCCCGCTTTCTGGGCGCTGTTCGCGCTCGTGCTCGCCGGCGCGCTGGCCTATCCACTGTTCAGCGACGGCTACACGGTCGGCAACACCGTCTACTTCTTCGTCTGGGTGTTCATCGCGCTCAGCCTCAGCCTGATCTGGGGCTATGGCGGTTCGCTGTCATTCGGCCAGACCGCGTTCTTCGGCATCGCCGGTTATGGCTACGGCATCCTCACCATCAATTTCGGCGCGTCCTACGGCTTCACCTGGATCGCGCTGCTGCTCGCTATCGGCATGGCCGCATTGGTGGCGGCGCTGCTCGGCTATTTCATGTTCTTCGGCCGCATCGGCGGCGTGTTCCTCGGCATCGTCACGCTCGCCGTGACCCTGATGCTCGAGCGCTTCATGGCCCAGACCGCCGGCCCGGAATGGCGCATCGGCGCCGCCCGGCTGAACGGCTTCAACGGCATGAGCGCGATGCCGCCACTGACGATTCCGTGGTTCGGCGGGCCGATCGTGCTGTTCGCCGATGTCGGGCTGTATTACGTCGTGCTCGCCATGCTCGTGCTGGTCTATCTGGCGCTGCGCATCCTGATGAATTCGTCGTTCGGCAATGTCATCGTCGCGATCCGGGAAAATCCCGAGCGGGCCGAGATGCTGGGCTATGACATCCGCAAATATCAGCTGATCACCTTCGTCATCGGCGCGGCGCTCGCCGGCCTCTCCGGCGTGCTCTACACGGTGTGGGGCCAGTACATCACGCCTTCCAGCATGGGCATGACGGCGGCCTCACTGCCGCTGATCTGGGTCGCCGTGGGCGGCCGCAGCGATCTGACGGCCACCATCATCGGTACCTTGGTGGTGCTCTCCGGCTTTCAGGCGCTGACCATCTATGGCAGCCAATATGCGCTCGTTTTCATGGGTGTGCTCCTGGTGCTGACGGTGCTGATCGCGCCCAACGGCCTCGTGCTCGGCCTTATCACCTGGGTCACGAAGCGGGTCGCGCGGCGCAAGCAGGAGACCGCGTGATGGCGTTGCTGCAATTGCGCGACCTCAACAAGCATTTCGGCGGCCTGCACGTGACCAATTCGGTCAACCTCGTGCTGGAGCAGGGCGAGATCCACTGCCTGATCGGGCCGAACGGCGCCGGCAAGAGCACGCTGTTCCGGCTGATCCTCGGCGAGCACCATCCCGGCAGCGGCCAGATCTGGTTCGCCGACGAGGATATCACCGCGCTGAAATCCTTCGCCCGAATCCGCCGCGGCCTCTCGGTCAAGTTCCAGGTGCCCGGCGTGTTCAAGAGCCTGTCGGTACGGCAGAACCTCGAGATCGCGCTGCAGAGCCGGCTGCATGGGGCTGCGCTCGACAAGGAGATCGAAGGCCTGCTCGCCTTTCTCAATCTCGAAGCCGAGCAGGCGCAGCTCGCCGGCAATCTCAGCCACGGCCAGAAGCAGTGGCTGGAGATCGGCATGGCGATTTCGTTGAAGCCGCGGCTGCTGCTGCTCGACGAGCCAACCGCCGGCATGTCGCCGGAGGAGACTCATTTGACCGGCGAGATGGTGCGGCGGCTGAACGCCGCCGGCATGACGGTGCTCGCGATCGAGCACGACATGGCCTTCGTGCGCCAGGTCGCGCAGCGCGTCACCGTGCTGCATCTCGGCCAGGTGTTCGCGCAGGGCTCGATCGACGAGATCGTGGCCGACGAGCGCGTCGCGGCGATCTATCTGGGGCAGGCGCATGCGTAAGGAAGTCATCCTCACCACTTTGGGTCTGCGCGCCGGCTATGGCGGCAAGCCGGTGCTGCAGGGCCTCGAGATCGAGGTCCGCGAAAGCGAGATCGTCGCCGTGATCGGCCGCAATGGCGTCGGCAAATCGACCCTGATGAAGAGCCTGATCGGGCTGGTGCCGGCCATGAGCGGCTCGATCGTCTATCGCGGCGAGGCCGTCGAGCAATTGCCGGCGCACAAGCGCGCGCGGCTCGGCATGGGCTATGTGCCGCAGGGCCGCGACGTGTTTCCGCGGCTGACGGTCGGCGAGAACATGGCGGTCGGAGCGGCGATCAAGGGCGGCGGCATTCCGGAGGAGGGGCGCCGGCGTGTGGTGGACGCGTTCCCGATCCTGCAGGAGCGCTGGAGCCAGCGCGCCGGCACGATGTCCGGCGGCCAGCAGCAGCAGCTCGCGATCGGTCGTGTCCTGATCGCCGATCCGCATCTGATCCTGCTCGACGAGCCCTCCGAGGGCATCCAGCCGAACATCGTCCAGGACATCGCCCGCAACATGGTCGAGCTCAACCGCAAGACCGGCGTCACCATCATCCTGGTCGAGCAGAACCTCGACATGATCCGCGCCATGGCGCAGCGCGCTTACGTCATGGACAAGGGCCGCATCACCGCAAGCCTCGCGCGCGAGGCACTCGACGACGCCGCCGAGATGCGCCGCCACCTCGCGGTCTGAGGCAAAGAAACGCTGATAACGAGCACAAGGAGAACGAGCATGGCCTGGCAGTCGGAGTCGATCATGGCCCGCAAGGGCGTCGCCAAGGGTGTGCGCGGCGCGCACCATTTCATCACCGAGAAGGATCAGGGCAAGTATCACTATGTCTACGGTCCCTATGTCGATCCGGTGCTGACCGTCGATCCCGGTGCCGTCGTGTCCGCCGAGACCCATGACGCGTTCGAGGGCGCGATCAAGCATGAGAGCGACAGCCCGTCGAAGATCCTGAACTTCCCGTTCCTCAATCCGCAGAACGGCCCGATCTACGTCAACGGCGCCGAGAAGGGCGATACGCTCGCGGTCTATATCGAGAGCATCGTGCCGCGCGGGCCGCAGCCGCGGGGCACCACCGTGGTGATGCCGGATTTCGGCGGGCTGGTCTCGACCGGCAACACCGCGCTGCTCAATCCGGCGTTGCCGGAGCGGGTGAAAAAGCTCGAAATCACGGCCGAGAACGGCACCAGATGGAACGACAAGATCACGCTGCCCTATGAGCCGTTCATCGGCACCATCGGCACCTCGCCGGAGATCGAGGCGATCTCCTCGCTGGTCCCGGACTACTATGGCGGCAACATGGACCTGCCGGATGTCGGCACCGGCGCGGTCATCTATCTGCCGGTCAATACCAAGGGCGCGCTGCTGTATCTCGGCGATTGTCACGCCGCGCAGGGCGACGGCGAATTGTGCGGCGTCGCGATCGAGCATCCGACCGTGACGACCGTGCAGGTCGACCTGATCAAGGGCTGGCACATCGCTTGGCCGAGATTGGAGACCAAGGACTTCATCATGACCATCGGCTCGGCGCGGCCGATGGAGGATGCAGCGCGCATCGCCTATCGCGAGCTGTGCCGCTGGATGGCCGCCGATTACGGCTTTGAGGAGATCGACGCCTACATGTTGCTGACCCAGGCCGGGCGCGTCCGGCTCGGCAACATGGTCGATCCGAAATACACGCTTGGCGCCTCCATCAAGAAATCGTTCCTGGTCTGAGGTCACAAGCGATGTCGTTGCAATACAAGGTCGCTACCGTCCAGTTCGAGCCGACATTGGCCGAGAAGGAGCGCAATATCGAGAGCCTGCTCGCGTTGTGCGAGCAGGCCGCATCGTCCGGCGCCAAGCTGATCGTGACGCCGGAAATGGGCACGACCGGCTATTGCTGGTACGACCGCGCCGAGGTGGCGCCGTTCGTCGAGAAGGTGCCGGGCGCGACCACGCACCGCTTCGAGGCGCTCGCCAAGCGGCACGGCTGCTATGTCGTGATCGGTATGCCCGAGGTCGATGACGACGACATCTACTACAACAGCGCGGTGCTGATCGGCCCCGATGGTGTGATCGGCCGGCACCGTAAGACCCATCCCTACATCTCCGAGCCGAAATGGGCGGCGGCTGGCGACCTGCACAACCAGGTGTTCGAGACGCCGATCGGCCGCATCGCGCTCCTGATCTGCATGGACATCCATTTCGTCGAGACCGCGCGGCTGATGGCGCTCGGCGGCGCCGACATCATCTGCCACGTCTCGAACTGGCTGGCCGAGCGAACGCCGGCGCCATACTGGATCAGCCGGGCCTTCGAGAATTCCTGCTATGTGGTCGAGAGTAATCGCTGGGGGCTGGAACGCACCGTGCAGTTCTCCGGCGGCAGCTGCGTCATCGCGCCCGATGGTACGCTGGCTGCGGTGATCGACAAGGGCGACGGCGTTGCCTTCGCCGAGGTCGATCTCGCTGCGGCCAGGGCGCGGCGCGTGCTCGGCGAGCCGGTGTTCGCGCAGCGCCGGCCGGAACTGTATCCGGAGTTGCTCACCAACACCTACAGCTGGAACCCGCGCGATTTCTTCGGGCTGTACGGCCATCAGCCGTGGCCGGCAGGCAAACGCTCGCGCATCAGCGTCGCGCAATTCGCGCCGACGTCGGATGGCGCCGCCAATCTGGCGCGGATTGCGGATCTCGCGGCCGCCGCCAAGGCCGATGCTGCCGAACTGGTGGTGTTTCCGGAGCTTGCGGCAACAGGGCTGACCGATCCGGCCGCCGCGGCGGAGCCGATCCCGGGCCGCATCACGGCCCAGCTCGCCGAGATCGCAGCAAGGCAGGGGATCACACTGGTCTGCGGACTTGCGGAACGAGACGGGAACACCATCTATAACTCAGCCGTCCTGGTGACGCCCGACGGTAAAATCGCAACCTATCGCAAGACGCATCTCACGACCGCCGAGCGCAGCTGGGCCAGTGCGGGAGATTCATGGGCCGTCGTCGATACGCCGATAGGGCGGATCGGTGTGCTGATCGGCCACGACGCTGCCTTTCCGGAGGCGGGCCGGGTGCTGGCGTTGCGCGGTTGTGACCTGATCGTCTGTCCTGCAGCGGTGAAGGGCACCTTCAGTGCGGCGCATGCGGGAACGGAGGTCGCGCAGCCTGCGCCGATCCCGACCGGCGCCGATCCGCATCATTGGCATCACTTCCGCGTTCGCGGTGGCGAGAACAACGCCTACTTCGCATTCGCGAATGTGTGCGACGCCGCGAATGATTATCCCGGGCTGAGCGGCGTGTTCGGTCCGGATACGTTCGCGTTTCCGCGTCGTGAGGCGATCATCGAGGGCGAGGAGGGGATTGCGACGGCGGAGATCGACACCAGCAATCTCGACAGCGTCTATCCGACCAACGTCGTTCGGCGGAAGGATCTCGTCTGCATGCGCATGCCGCAGTCCTATCGTGCGCTGGTGCAACCAAGCGCGAGCAATTTCTGACGCTGCGCGCACGTTCCGTCTCAAAATGGAACGAGAACGGCGTGTGAGGGGGCGGAGAGCGGGGTGCGACCACGCTGTCCACATTTCTTCACAGCCGTCGCAAAAAGTTCTTGCACGGGATGCGGCATCGCACTATCTCACCACCACGCCAGCCGGACATCACTGATGACTGAGGCCCCCGACTTTCGGGACCAACGTTGTTTTCTCTGATGTTTCTTCTTCCGACTGGCTCCTGAGTTTTTCTTCAGAAAAGCTCTTGACGGTCTCTCAAAATCAGCTATGTGAAGCGCCCCGGCAACGGAGACTTCGACGGCGAAAGAGACCAGAGAAGTTGCACTAATTAGTTCTCTGCGATGTAGTTCGCGAACTAACAAGTGCGGGCTGTTTGACAAGTGAAGATGAAGAAAGAGAAACGTGG
>NZ_JABFDP010000038.1:0-72870 GCF_013179005.1 Bradyrhizobium denitrificans
ACACTCAAATCCGACCGAAAGCAGACTTCTTCAACGGCCTGTTAGAGCATGATCCGGAAAAGTGGAAACCGTTTTTCCGAAAAGATCATGCTCAAACAAAGAGGAAAGATCATGATGCGTTTCCGTGGAAACGCATCATGATCTAGTCCGCCAGCACCTTGCGGTCGATCTCGGCCACCGTGTTGACGCCGCACAGGCCCNTCCGCCAGCACCTTGCGGTCGATCTCGGCCACCGTGTTGACGCCGCACAGGCCCATTGTGGTCAGCAGCTCGTTGCGGATGATGTCGATGGCCTTGGCGACGCCGGCCTGGCCGCCGGCGCCGAGACCGTGGGCATAGGCGCGGCCGATCATGCAGGACTTGGCGCCGAGCGCGAGCGCGCGCATCACGTCCTGTCCGGAGCGGATGCCGCCATCGAACATGATCTCGATCTTGTCGCCGACCGCGTCCGCGATGCCCGGCAGCACGTGGATCGAGGACGGGGCACCGTCGAGCTGGCGGCCGCCATGGTTGGAGACGACCATCGCCTGCGCGCCGGTTTCGACCGCGAGCTTGGCGTCCTCGATGTCATGGATGCCCTTGATGATCAGCTTGCCCGGCCAGATCGAGCGGATCCAGTCGACATCCTTCCAGTTCAGCGAGGTGTCGAACTGCGAGGCGGTCCAGGCCGAGAGCTTGGTGAGATCCTCGGTGTTCTTCACGTGCCCGGCGATGTTGCCGAAGGTGCGGCGCTTGCCCTGCAGCACGCCCTGCACCCAGGCCGGCTTGGTGGCGAAGTCGAACAGCTTCGACAGCGACCATTCCGGCGGCACGCTCATGCCATTCTTGATGTCCTGATGGCGCTGGCCGATCACCTGCAGGTCGACCGTCAGGCACAACGCGGTGCACTTGGCGGCGATGGCGCGCTCGACGAGCGCCTTGATGAAGCCGCGGTCCTTCATGACGTAGAGCTGGAACCAGAACGGCTTCTCGACGCTGCCCGCGATGTCCTCGATCGAGCAGATCGACATCGTGCTCTGGGTGAAGGGAATGCCGGCGGCCTGCGCGGCGCGGCAGGCGTGGATCTCGCCGTCGCCATGTTGCATGCCGAGCAGGCCCACCGGGGCGAGGATCAGCGGCATCGACGAGGGCTCGCCGAGGATCGTCGTCGAGAGATCGCGCTTGGAGACGTCGACCAGGATGCGCTGGCGAAACTTGATCTTCTGCAGATCGTCGCGGTTGGCGCGCAGCGTCTCCTCCGCATAGGAGCCGCGATCAGCATAGTCGAAGAAGGCTTTGGGAACGCGGCGCTTGTGCAGCAGACGCAGGTCTTCGATACAGGTAATGTGTTTCATCGCGGTCTTCGGCTCCCCACCGACGGTCTTGCTCAGCTTGCCAGTCCTCTAGCATCTTTGCGGCGGCTGCCAAATCCGGCGCGGGCGATCCGCCGCAACCGCGCCCGACCAGCAAACCTCTGGATGTTGTGCGGCATATAAGCACCTCCAGCGAGCTGCCGCAGTGCGGGCCGCCGCCGTCAAGGCGCCGTCCTATGCCGTCGCGGCATCAGGGAAAAATTAGTCTTAACAATGTCTTATGGACGTGATGGCGGTTTCGTGGTAATGATTCATCACATTTTTTGAAGCCATCTTAGCTTTAAGGCGACTATAACCCGCGGACTAAACGGGCGGCCGGATGCCGTGATTCGGCGCGGTCGGCCCGGACTATCGAGAGCTGTTGCTGGGGGTCGTATGAGCCGTAACTATTTCGGGACCGATGGGATTCGTGGCCGCGCCAATGGCCTGATCACGCCGGAACTCGCGCTCAAGGTCGGACAGGCCGCGGGTCTTCTGTTCCAGCGCGGCGAGCACCGCCATCGGGTCGTGATCGGCAAGGACACGCGCCTGTCCGGCTACATGATCGAATATGCGATGGTCGCCGGCTTCACCTCGGTGGGCATGGATGTGCTGCTGGTCGGTCCGATGCCGACGCCGGCCGTGGCGATGCTGACCAAGTCGATGCGCGCCGATCTCGGCGTCATGATTTCGGCCTCGCACAATCTGTTCGAGGACAACGGCATCAAGCTGTTCGGCCCTCAGGGCTTCAAGTTGTCCGATGACGTCGAGAAGCAGATCGAGCAGCTGCTCGACGAGTCGCTCGACAAGAAGCTGGCGCAGAGCGCGAGCCTCGGCCGCGCCCGCCGCATCGATGGCGTGCATGATCGCTACATCGAGTTCGCCAAGCGCACTTTGCCGCGTGACCTCTCGCTCGACGGCCTGCGCGTGGTCGTCGATTGCGCCAACGGCGCCGCCTACAAGGTGGTGCCCGAGGCGCTGTGGGAGCTCGGCGCCGACGTGATCTCGATCGGCGTGGAGCCGGACGGCTTCAACATCAACAAGGAATGCGGCTCGACCTCGCCGGAGGCTCTTTGTCGGAAGGTCCGTGAAATGCGCGCCGACATCGGCATCGCGCTCGACGGTGACGCCGATCGCGTCATCCTGGTCGACGAGCGCGGCCATATCGTCGACGGCGATCAGCTGCTCGCCGTCATCGCGCAGAGCTGGAAGGAAGACGGCCGCCTGGCGCGGCCCGGCATCGTCGCGACCGTGATGTCCAATCTCGGCCTGGAGCGCTTCCTGCAGGGGCAGGGGCTCGAACTGGTACGTACCCCGGTCGGCGACCGCTACGTGCTCGAGCGCATGCTGGCCGACGGCTACAATCTCGGCGGCGAGCAGTCCGGCCACATCATCCTGTCGGACTATGCGACGACGGGCGACGGCTTCGTTGCCGCGTTGCAGGTGCTTGCGACCGTGCAGCGGCTGCGCCGTCCGGTCTCCGAGGTCTGCCACAAGTTTGACCCGCTGCCGCAGATCCTGAAGAACGTGCGCTATCGCAGCGGCAAGCCGCTCGACGCCGACGCGGTGAAATCGGCTATCGACACCGGGCAGAAGCGCCTCAACGGCCATGGCCGCCTGCTGGTGCGCTCCTCCGGAACTGAGCCCGTGATCCGCGTGATGGGCGAGGGCGATGATCGTGATCTGGTCGAGGAGGTGGTCGACGATATCGTCACCGCCGTCGGCAACGCCGCAGCCGCAGCCTGATCAGCCGCAGCCAGATTGGCAATCGAGGCCTGCCATCCCGATCGGGTGGCAGGCCTTTTTCGCATCTGTCCATGACCGAGGCCGTGATCGGCTCGCGTCTGCCGCAGCCGGCAGTGCATCGGCATGCGAGGAGCAGGCGTGTGGTCGGCTTCGTTCCATCGCGCCGTGGTTGCTTCGTCCGTAGCGCGCTCCGCTCGCTTCGGATCCTGATCGGTTCGCCGGCGGCAACTAATTAGTTGGTGTGCCGCAAGCCTGACGCGAAGCGTCGCTAACGATTTGTTAGGATGCGTTGACGGGCGATGAATAGCTGTAGATCGATCAGGGAACGTCAACCTTAATTATTAGGGTTAAGCGCTGCTTAAGCATTTGCTGCGATTGTACGGAGGTCAGTTTTGATGTGGGGCCGCGCTTTCCGATGGCCTCACCGGCCGAAGGGACGAAGCCAATGCGTAGCGTTAAGTCTTTGATCGCCGCCGGAGCGGCCTCTCTGTTTTCCACTTTGGCCTTCGCGGCCGACATGCCGATTGCTCCTCCTCCGGTCTACGCGCCGCCACCGGCGGCGGACTTTGGCGGCTGGTACCTGCGCGGCGACATCGGCTTCAGCAATCAGAAGGTCAAAGACGTTCATTACACGCGCGAATCGGCCTATACGCCGATGACGTCGTTCAATCAGACCTCCGCGTTTGACACCGCCGGCATCTACGGCGTCGGCGTCGGCTATCGCTTCAACAGCTGGTTCCGTGCCGATATCACCGGCCAGTATCGCGGCAATTCGAACTTCAAGGGCACCGATCGCTTCAACGCCACTGCGAACGGCGTGCCCTACAGCGGCATCGACAATTACAGCGCCAGCAAGTCCGAATGGCTTGTGCTCGCCAATGCCTATGTCGATCTCGGGACCTGGTGGTGCATCACGCCGTTCGTCGGTGCGGGCGTCGGCGGTGCGCGGGTCACGATCGCGAACTTCACCGACACGGGCATCAACAGCTTCACGAACGCGCCCAGCCTCGCCAGCGCGCCGACCTCCTCGAAGTGGAATTTCGCCTGGGCCGCACATGCGGGCTTGGCCTACAATGTCAATCCGAACCTGGTGCTCGAACTGGCGTACAGCTATGTCGATATGGGCGAGGGACGAACTGGCGTGCTGACGACCTATGATGGCCAGACCACCGGCAACATCTTCAAGTTCAAGGACATCACCTCGCACGATCTGAAGCTCGGCCTGCGCTGGAATTTCGACAATCCGCCGCCGCCGCCTCCGCCGATGATGCCCCTGATCCGCAAGGGCTGAGAGACGCGCGACTCCATCAGTTGGTCTGACGGCGCGGGGCCCCCCCGCGCCGTTTTGCTTTTTCCGAGTCGCGGGCAGGTTTGGTAAAAGAATTGTCAGTCCGCGTGCCGCGGCAACCAATGATTAAGGTTAACGCGCGATGATCGCTCCAGAGTGAAGTGGCTGATTTGGAGCGTTGCGATGCGTAGCCTGGTGATGGCGGTCTCGGTGTTTGGCATGGTCTCGGCTGCGCAGGCGGCCGACATGCCGGATCTCCCGGTCCTGCGCGGTGGCTTGACCGAAGGGCTCAACGGCGCACGCGCCAATTGGGACGGATACTATGTCGGTGGCCAATTCGGCTACGGGACATCGGACATGGATTTCAGCGGCGGCCAGCGCGCGCTGACGAATTACATTTTCCGCAACACCGAGCTGCAGTCCCCGACCTCGAATTGGTCGGTTCTCAACAAGCAGCACGTGCAGGGATCGAGCTTCGGCGCGTTTGTCGGCCGCAATTGGCAGTGGGACGATGCCGTTTTCGGTCTTGAGGTCAACTACAACTACATGAATCGCATGGCCGGCGCGTCATCGGGCACCCTGGGGCCGATCCTGGTACCTGCCTCCGGCGCGCCTCAGAACCATGTCTATAACTACAGCACGACGATCAGCGCTGGATCAGCCCTGACGATCAAGGATGTGGTGACGCTGCGCGGGAGGGTCGGCTGGGCGGCCGACAATTTTCTGCCATATGTGTTCGGTGGCTTGGCTGTCGGGCGCATGGAGGTGTCGCGGTTTGCGACCACCAATGTTCAGCTGAGGGATGACTATACGCAAACCGTTACGATCACGGGCCTCGGAACCGTGACAAACACGACGACGACTTACAGCCCTTTGGCAGGGGTTTCCAAGACCTATGGCGAGAGCCGCACCAACAGCTTCGTCGGCGGCTGGACGGGCGGTCTCGGATTTGAATACATGATGTGGGGCGGGCTGTTTGCGCGCGGCGAATGGGAATACGTCAAGTTCATGACGGTGAAGGATACGGCGGTGACGCTCAACTCGTTCCGCGCCGGCGTCGGCTACAAATTCTAGGCTGCTTCGCCCTGCGGATCGCCGGGCGATTGACAGCGCCGGCTGCGCCTGATGCTCTCCATTCGACGGCAACGGAGGATGGAATGCGGATCCTGGGCGATCTCAAATCGGGCAATTGTCTGAAGGTCAAATGGGTGTGCGATCATCTGGCGCTGCCCTATGACTGGGTTGACGTCGATATCATGACCGGCGGGAGCCGCACCCCGGATTTCCTGGCGCTGAACCCGTGGGGCCAGGTCCCCACGATCGTGCTGGATGACGGCCGTCCACTGGCGCAGTCGAACGCGATCATCCGCTTTCTTGCCCGCGGCAGCCGGCTCATTCCGTCGGACGCCTATGCACAGGGACGGATGGACGAGTGGCTGTTCTGGGAGCAGTACAGCCACGAGCCTTACGTCGCGACCTGCCGCTTCCACATGGTCTATCTCGGCAAGCCGGCCTCCGAGCTCGATCTGGAGAAGGTGAAGCGCGGTTATGCGGCGCTCGATCATCTGCAGCGTCAGCTCGCGCGTTCGCGCTTTCTCGTCGGTGAAACCCTGACCTTGGCCGATATCGCGCTGCTGGCCTATACGCGCGTGGCGCACGAGGGCGGTTTCGATTTGTCGGGCCGTGATGCGGTCAGGCGCTGGATCGGCGACGCCGAGCAGGCGCTCGGCCTGCGGCCGGCCGGCTGAGCGACATGGAGATGACAGGGGAATGACAGGGCGCATGGCGGTCACCATTCGAGCGGCGCGGCGCGACGATGTCGGCGCCATCGTTGCCATGCTCGCCGACGATCACCTCGGCCGGGCACGGGAGCGCGTCGAGGATCCGTTGCCCGCGTCATACTATGCGGCGTTCGAGGCAATCTCGGGCGATGCCAATATCAGTCTGATGGTGGCCGAGGACGCGGGCAAGGTGGTCGGCTGCCTGCAGCTCTGCATCCTGCCTGGCCTGAGCTCGCAGGGCGCATCGCGCGCGCTGGTCGAGGATGTCCGTGTCGCGGCGGACCGGCGCAGCCGCGGTATTGGCGAACTGCTTCTGCGATGGGCGATCGACGAGGCGCGCGGCCGGGGCTGCAACCTGGTCGAGCTGATGACGCATCAGAGCCGCACAGATGCCCAGCGCTTCTACGAGCGGCTTGGCTTCGCCAAGAGCCATTTCGGCATGGTGATGCGGTTCTGAGATCGATCAGGCTGGCAGCCGGTAGGCAGCGATCGTGTTGGGGCCGAACGCCTTGTTGCGGATATCGGAGCCGAGCTGCGTCAGGCAGTGCTCCAGCGCCTGCTTGATGGCACCATAGTGGCCGGCGAGCAGACAGACCGGCCAGTCCGAACCGAAGATCAGTTTGTCGGGGCCGAAGCAGCGCGCCACATGCGCCACATAGGGCGAAAGCCGCTCGGCGTTCCAATCGCGCCAGATCGCCTCGGTCGCCAGCCCTGAGATCTTGCACCAGACGTTGCCGCAGGCCGCGAGCTCCGCGATGCGATCGGCCCAATTCTGATCGAACCCGTTCGCGATCGGCGGTTTGGCGGCGTGGTCCAGCACAAAGTGCGCCTGCGGAAAGGCGCGCACCGTCGCGATCGCGGCCGGCAGCTCGCGCGTGCGGACCAGGAGATCGTAGGTCAGGTCGTGAGCGAAGACCCGCTCGAGGCCGCGCCTGACATCGCCGCGATAGATCCACGCCGGATCGGCTTCGTCATGAACCTGATGGCGGATGCCGACCAGCCTGTCGCCGCCAGGCAGGCGGCGCAGCCGATCGATCGTGGCGTCGAGCTGCGGATCGGTCAGGTCGACCCAGCCGACGACACCGGCAACGAACGGCGTCTCCTGTGCAATGCGCAGGAACTCCTCGGTCTCGTCGAGCGATGACCGCGTCTGCACCAGGATGGAGGCGTCGAGACCGTTTTCAGCGAGCAGCGGGGCGAGATCCGCAGGGCCGAATGGGCGACGGATCGGCGCCAGCGCGTCGCCCGCCATCCACGGATAATCGGCGCGGCCGGGATCCCAGAAATGCTGATGCGCGTCGATGGTGCGGCTCATCGTGCCTCTCCCGGTAGCGGTGCATGCGCATCGATCAGCTGGCTGGCACGCAGCGCGTGCCAGAACGCCGCAGGGATCGGGGCATGGGCCATCGCGATATTGTCGGCCGCCTCCTGCGCCGTGCGAGCCCCCTGCAGGCCGATGGTGACGGCAGGATGGGCGAGGCAGAACTGGATCGCAGCCGCCTTCAGCGCGATGCCATGCTGTTTGCACAAGGCATCGAGCGCGCGCGCACGGGCCACCAGGCTGGCATCGGCATCCTCATAGTTGAACTTCGCCTGGCCATGAGGGTTCGCCAGGATGCCGCTGTTGTAGATGCCGCCGAGCAGGATGGCGATGTTCTTCCTCGTGCAGATCGGAAACAGCGTCGTCAGCGCGCCCTGATCGAGCAGCGTGTAGCGGCCGGCGAGCAGGAAGCAGTCCACCGGAGCGGCGTCCGCGAAGCGCGCCAGCATCTCGGATTGGTTCATTCCGGCGCCGATCGCCTTGATGCTGCCGTCGTCGCGCAGGCGCTGCAGCGCCCGGAACGCGCCGGCAACCGCCTCGTCGTAATGATCGTCGGGATCATGCACCAGCAGAATATCGATCCGGTCGAGGCCGAGCCGGACCAGGCTCTCTTCCACGGAACGCATCACGCCATCATAGGAGTAATCGAACCGTGGTCTCAGCGGCGGGGTGCCCTTGTAGTGCGGATCCTCGCGCGGTGCGCCCACATCGGGTCGCAGCAGCCGCCCCACCTTGGTCGAGAGCACATAATTGTCGCGCGGCTGCTTGCGAAGGAACGCGCCGAGCCGCTGCTCGGCGAGGCCGAAGCCATAGAGCGGGGCGGTGTCGAAGAAACGGACTCCATGCGACCAGGCGGTTGCGATGGTGGCTTCGGCATCGCTGTCGCTGACCGGCTCGAACAGGCCGCCGAGCGGCGCCGTGCCGAGGCCGAGGCGGGTGACCTCGAGCGAGCTCCTGCCGAGACGGACGCGTTCCATATCTGTATCCTTCTTGTTGTGTGGGCGCGTGCAGCTTCGCGTCATTCTGCATGGATCGCCCGAGGAGACAACGTCGTCGCATTGTGCGGCACGGCAGCGGGGAGGATGAAGCAGAGATGTCGGCGATCAATCCAATCACGGCGCTCGGCGTCGTGCTGGCGACTGCGGCCACCGACGCAGTCTATGTCATGTTCACCTCGGCGGTCGTTGCGCGGCGGCGCCTTTCGGCCGCGACGTGGAGCTCGATCTGGTACATGCTCTCGTCATTCGCGGTGATCAGCTACACCGAGAACTGGATCTATGTTGGCTTTGCGGCCATCGGCTCGTGGATCGGCGCTTACGCCTCGATGACCTTCCTGCATCGGCCACCCAGCGGGCAGGCGCCCGTCGGCGCGGCGCCGGAATGAGGTTGTTTGCATGCCAGCCAATTCTGCGTGAACGCGCGACCAACAGCCCGCGAAGTTCCTTGACGCGGAACGGCCGTTCCCTTAATCACGCCAGCGGGACACCTCCCCCCAACGGGAGGCTTACTATCTGGAAGGATAGACGATGACTGCAGCGAAGCCTTCGCAGCGGCCTGCCGTGCCGCATTTCTCCTCCGGCCCCTGCGCCAAGCGCCCCGGATGGACCGCCGAAAATCTCAAGGACGCCCCGCTCGGCCGCTCGCATCGCGCGAAGATCGGCAAAGCCAAGCTCAAGCAGGCCATCGAGCTGACGCGCGACGTGCTCGAAGTGCCGGCCGACTACAAGATCGGCATCGTGCCGGCGTCCGACACCGGCGCGGTCGAGATGGCGCTGTGGTCGCTGCTCGGCGCGCGGCCGGTCACGACGATCGCCTGGGAATCCTTCGGCGAAGGCTGGGTCAGCGACATCGTCAAGGAGCTGAAGCTCAAGGACGTCACCAAGCTGCATGCGGGCTATGGCGAGATTCCGGATCTGTCGAAGGCCGATCCGGCCACCGACATCGTCTTCACCTGGAACGGCACGACCTCCGGCGTGCGCGTGCCGAATGCCGACTGGATCAGCGCGAGCCGTGAAGGCCTGACGATCTGCGACGCCACCTCGGCCGCCTTCGCGCAAGCCCTGGATTGGCCGAAGCTCGACGTCGTCACCTTCTCCTGGCAGAAGGCGCTCGGCGGCGAGGCCGCGCATGGCATGCTCATCCTTTCGCCGCGCGCAGTCGAGCGGCTCGAGACCTACAAGCCGGCCTGGCCGCTGCCGAAGATCTTCCGCCTCACCAAAGGCGGCAAGCTCAATGCCGGCATCTTCGAGGGCGAGACCATCAACACGCCGTCGATGCTGTGCGTCGAGGACTATCTGGATGCGCTCAACTGGGGCAAGTCGATCGGCGGCCTCAAGGCGCTGATCGCGCGCGCCGACGCCAACACCAAGGTGCTGGCGGACTGGAAGGCGCGCACGCCCTGGATCGATTTCCTCGCCCAGGATCCGGCGATCCGCTCCAACACCTCGGTGTGCTTGAAGGTGGTCGATCCCGCCATCACGGCGCTGTCGGCCGATGCCCAGGCCGAGTTTGCCAAGAAGCTGGTGTCGCTGGTCGAGAAGGAAAACGCCGGCTTCGATTTCGCGCATTACCGCGACGCGCCGGCCGGCCTGCGCATCTGGTGCGGCGCGACCGTGGAAGCCAGCGACGTCGCGCTGCTGACGCAGTGGATCGACTGGGCGTTCGCGGAAGCCAAGGCCGCGCTGCCGAAGGCCGCCTGAGGTTCGCGCGACGCCGCCATTGCGAGCGCAGCGAAGCAATCCAGGGCCGAACAGGACGTCTGGATTGCCTCGTCGCAAGTGCTCCTCGCAATGACGAAATAAGTTGCGAGAGTTGAGCTAAGCGTAGCGCGCTGTGCCCAACATCTATGTAACCTGACGCGAGAGAGCGGTGGGCACGCTTTG
Source organism: Bradyrhizobium denitrificans (assembly GCF_013179005.1). NCBI lineage: Bacteria > Pseudomonadati > Pseudomonadota > Alphaproteobacteria > Hyphomicrobiales > Nitrobacteraceae > Bradyrhizobium > Bradyrhizobium denitrificans. Next base: position 10,350 of record NZ_JABFDP010000038.1, read on the forward strand.
CTTTGCCCACCCCACGAGCTTTCCCCTCATCCCGGCGCGCTGCGCCGCCCTCCTCGATGGAAGGCGTGAAGGACCATCGTCATGTCAAAGCCCAAGGTTCTCATCTCCGATGCTCTGTCCCCGGCCGCCGTGCAGATCTTCAAAGATCGCGGCGTCGAGGTCGACTTCCAGCCCAATCTCGGCAAGGACAAGGATAAGCTCGCCGACATCATCGGCGATTATGACGGCCTTGCCATTCGCTCGGCCACCAAGGCGACGGCCAAGATCATCGAGCGCGCCAAGCGGCTCAAGGTGATCGGCCGCGCCGGCATCGGCGTCGACAATGTCGAGATTCCCGCGGCGACCGCCAAGGGCATCATCGTGATGAACACGCCGTTCGGCAATTCGATCACCACCGCCGAGCATGCGATCACCATGATGCTGTCGCTGGCCCGCGAGATCCCGCAGGCCGACGCCTCGACGCAGGCCGGCAAGTGGGAGAAGAACCGCTTCATGGGCGTCGAGATCACCGGCAAGACGCTGGGCGTGATCGGCTGCGGCAATATCGGCTCGATCGTCTGCGACCGTGCCCAGGGCCTGCGCATGAAGGTGATCGGCTTCGATCCGTTCCTGACCGAGGAGCGTGCGCGCGATCTCGGCGTCGAGAAGGTCGAGCTCGACGAGCTCTTGAAGCGCGCCGACTTCATCACCTTGCACACGCCGCTGACCGACAAGACCCGCAACATCATCGACGCCGCCGCGATCGCCAAGATGAAGCAGGGCGTGCGTATCATCAATTGCGCGCGCGGCGGCCTGATCGACGAGCAGGCGCTGCTCGCGGCGCTCAACAGCAAGCATGTCGCGGGCGCCGCCCTCGATGTGTTCGCCGAGGAGCCCGCCACCAGCAATCCGTTGTTCGGCCACGCTTCCGTGATCTGCACGCCGCATCTCGGCGCCTCGACTACGGAAGCGCAGGAGAACGTCGCGCTGCAGATCGCCGAGCAGATGTCCGACTATCTGCTGACCGGCGCGATCTCGAATGCGATCAACTTCCCCTCGATCACCGCGGAGGAAGCGCCGAAGCTGAAGCCGTTCATCGCGCTCGCCGAGAAGCTCGGCTCGTTCGCCGGACAGCTCACCGAGAGCAGCATCACCAAGATCCAGATCACCTATGAGGGCCAGGTCGCGGAGATGAAGACCAAGGCGCTGACCTCGGCTGTGCTGGCAGGCCTGCTGCGGCCGATGCTGGGCGAGGTCAACGTGGTGTCGGCGCCGGTCATCGCCAAGGAGCGCGGCATGATCGTCGACGAGGTGCTGCGTGCCGGCGAGAGCGACTATGAGAGCCTGATCACGGTCGCGGTGACGACTGAGCAGCAGGAGCGCGCGGTGTCCGGCACGGTCTATGCCGACGGCAAGCCGCGCCTCGTGGACATCAAGGGCATCCGCGTCGACGCCGAGTTCGGCAAGTCGATGATCTATGTCACCAACGAGGACAAGCCGGGCTTCATCGGCAAGTTCGCAAGCCTCTTGGGCGACGCCAAGATCAACATCGCGACCTTCCATCTCGGCCGCGTCGCCGCCGGCAGCGACGCCATCGCGCTGGTCGAGATCGACGGCGCCGTGCCGGCCGAACTGCTTGCCAAGATCCAGGCGCTGCCGCAGGTCAAGCAGGCCAAGGCGCTGACGTTCTGACCGCAAGGCGGGATCCCGACGTCCCGAAAAAGGCAGCGCGGAAGATCGCCGCGCTGCCTTTTTTCATTCTCGACGACGCTCGAATGATCGTCTTCGGACCTGATTGAACCCGCTTCACTTTCCCCACGTCTAAAAGCCCGATGAAGGGCCGGCTGATCCGGTCTCGTGGGCGCTGGGCTGCGGAGAAAGTGATGATCATGCGACACAGAGGCCTGACGGCCACGGGGCTCGTTCTCGGCGCAGCGCTGAGTGCTGCGCCCGGCCATGCTGCCAACCGCGACGTGACCTCGACCGTCGATGCCGTCACCGTCTATCCCGACGGCGCCAGCGTCACGCGAGTCATCGCGCTCGACCTTCCCGCCGGTGATACGACGGCGATCGCCAAGGATTTTCCGCTCGGGCTCGATGCGTCCTCGCTGCGCGTCGAGGGCGAGGCCGGTGCAAAACTCGTCATCGGCACCGTCGATGCCAAGCCGCCGCGCGCAGCTCCGTCGGCCAACGTGCCGGAGATCGACAAGCGCATCGAGAGCTTGAAGGACGAGCGTGCCAATCTCGACGGTGCCATTGCTGCCGCCCTTGCGCGCAAGAAGTTTGCCGAGCGGTTCGCCGCGGCGTCGCCGGCCGGTCTCGGCGAGAAGGGCGAGGCACGGCCTGTCGCGGAGTGGCGCAACGCCTTTGCCGCGGTCGGCGAGGAGGTCGGCCAGGCCGATGCCGCGATCCGCGACGCCGAGCGCAAGCAGCGCGACATTGACCGCGAGATTGCGCGGCTGCAGGCGGATCGCGCGGACAAGCCGCCGAGCAAGCTGGAGGTTCAGATCGAGCTCTCGGCCGCGGCCGCGACCAAGGCTGTCTTGCGTGTGACCTACACGGTCCGCAACGCCCATTGGATGCCGCTTTACGACGCGCGTCTCGAGACGTCGGCGAAGGACCGCAAGCCGGCGCTGGAACTGGTGCGACGCGCGGAGGTCCTTCAGGCCACCGGCGAGGATTGGTCCGATGTCGCACTCTCGGTCTCGACGGTGCGAACGGGACGGGGCGGCAGCGCGCCCGAGCTCAAGACGGTGATCGCGCAATATCCGCCGCCGCCGAGGCCGGCGGTTCCCAGCGCGGCACGCGGACTCCCGGAGATTCGGCAGGAATTCCGGTTCAACGGCGGGACGAGCTTTGGCGACGTCGCGGACAAGGCCCTCGAGCAGGAGACGGTCGCGGAGATCAGCGCGTTCCAGACCGTCTTCCGTCTTCCCGGCCGCGTCACTGTCGGGGCGAATGAGGGCGCCAAGAATCTGCGCATCTCGACCGCGACGATCACGCCCGATTTGATCATCCGTTCGGCGCCCATCGTCGATCCCACCGCCTATCTCGAAGCGAGCTTCCCGCAGACCGAGGACGCGCCGCTGCTGCCGGGCAAGGTCTCGATCTATCGGGACGGCATGTTCGTCGGCACCTCGAACATGGCCCATGCCGGCAAGGGCGAGCCGGTTCGCGTCGGCTTCGGCGCCGATGACAAGGTCAAGATCGAGCGCAGCGTGATCAAACGCAATGAAGGCTCGGCGGGCCTGATCGTGACGACCGCGAAGATCGATGAGCGCGCCTTCAAGACCACGATTCGGAACGCGCATGATTTCCCGGTGAAGGTCGCGATCCAGGATCAGCTGCCGGTCAGCGAGAATGAGGAGATCGCGGTCGAGATGCTGCCCTCCACGACGCCGCCGACATCGCTCAATGTTCGCGACCGGCGCGGGGTGACCGAATGGATCGTCGATGCCAAGCCCGGCGAGACGAAGGACATCTCGTTTGCGTGGCGGGTGCGCTGGCCGAAGGACAAGACCATCGTGCTCAATCCGTCAGGCTAACTGATATTCAGAGCCTATCATTCAACGGACCGCCTGGTCAGACGGTCCGTCGAACGCGCGCCTTTCATCAACTCGAGATCAGGCCGCAGCTGTCGTTGAAACCCGAGGTGTTAGTTCGATCCGGGCCAATGCAGCTGCGGCATCATTGCGTCGCGCTTGCCCTCATCTGAACTCAAAGCGGTCGTAGATGCCGGGAATGTCGTGTCTTTGCCCAGACACGGACGCAAGTCACAATCGGCGGTATTCGGACATCAACGCTGCGGGATACGGGAAAACAATAGCTTTCGCGCGATCCAGGCGGCGGCAGGAAGAATTGACCGGCCCCGACTGTCGGGGCCGGCTAGCAGAATTTTCCTGATGTTTCCGGCATTCCCCATCGTCATGACGATATCCGAATTACCGCAATCGATGGTCATCCCGGTTGGCCTCATCCTTGCGTTCGGTCTATGCGAGACGCGCGGCGGAGAGCAACGGAGGTCTCGGTCTACCAGATGCAATATCTGTCTTTCGCCTCGTGCATCACGCGGCATTCGCTTCGACCGGCGGTGTTGTCCGCCGTCATCATCGCCGCACATGCGAGTGGGGCCGCCGCGGCCGACAGTGTGAACGTGGTCCGCGAGCTGGCCGGCCGTGTCGGCCCGATCCTCGGTTCCGCCCAGGCCTGCACCAGCATCGCGACACGCCGCGTTCAAGTGATGCTCGGCAAGTTTCAGCAGGCGATCCGCGAGGCCTCGGCCAACCCGAACGACCGCAACGAGCTGGCACGCGAGTTCGAGAAGAACATCGCCGATGGCCGGACTGCGGTGAATCGTGGACGGGCCGATTGCAGGCTGGTCGAACGCCAGCTCGCCGATCTCGAAGGAAGCGTCGGCGCGCCGCCGGCGCCGGCCGCCGCGCCGCTCGCCGGCAATGCGGCCAGCCCTGCACGGCCGGCCGCTGCTGGCCAGGTGCGAGGCGTGACCGATCAGGAAATCCGCTTCGGAATGGTGATCCCCTACACGGGAAGCGCCAAGGAGAACGGGCAGAGCTACAAGCGCGGTATCGAGGTGGCGTTCGCGCGGGCCAATGCCGGCGGCGGCGTCCATGGCCGGACGCTCAAGCTGATTGCCGCCGACGATGGTTTCGAACCGACGCGGACCTTGGACGCGATGAAGCTGCTTTGGGACAAGGAGCAGGTGTTCGGCTTTCTCGGCAATTTGGGCACGCCGACCGCGGCGGTCGCCGTGCCATTTGCGCTCGAGCGCAAGGTGCTGTTCTTCGCGCCGTTCACCGGCGGCAGCGTGGTGCGGCACGATCCGCCGGACCGTTATGTCTTCAACTACCGGCCGAGCTTCGTCGAGGAAGCCGACGCCGCGGTGCGCTATCTCCTGAAGATGCGCAAGATCAGGCCGAACCAGATCGCCGTGTTTGGCCAGAATGACGATCTGGGCGAGCAGGGCTTCGCCGGTGTCGCCAAGGCCTATCGTGCCGCCGGTCTCAACGACTCGACGATCCTGCGGCTGGTCTATAACCGCAACTCCATCGACATGGACGAGGCCGTCGCCCAGTTGAAGCAGCAGAGGGTGCCGATCAAGGCGATCGTGATGGTCGGCACCACGCGCCCGGCGGCGAAATTCATCGAGAAGACGCGCGATCTGTTTCCCGGCATGATCTACACCAACATGTCGATCGTCGGCGCCACGGCGCTGGCGCAGGAATTGATGCTGCTGGGACCGCGCTTCACCGAGAATGTCATCGTGACGCAGGCCGTGCCGGCCGTCTCCGGCTATTCGAGCACCGTGCTCGAATTCAAGACGGCGCTGGCCCAGGTGGCGCCCGGCGAGGTGCCGGACTACATCTCGCTCGAAGGCTATATCGCGGCGAACCTGCTGATCGACGCGCTGAAGCGCTGCGGACCGCAGCTCGACACCGAACGCCTGGTGGAGACGCTGGAGAGCACGCGGAATCTCGACATGGGGCTCGGCGCCGCGCTCAATCTGAGCCGCGGCGATCACCAGGCCCTGCACAAGGTCTGGGGCACCCAGCTCGACAAGACGGGCGTCTATCAGCCGATCGATCTGGAATGAGTCTGGGGGACGGGCCGGGCGGCCCGTCATCCCAATGCGTCTGCGCCGGCCCGAACCGCCGGGCCGGCAACGGCCGTGGCGCGATCAGTCCTTGACCGCGGTCACCACGATTTCGATCAGCGCGCCACCGCCGAGATCGGCGACGCCGACGGTGGCACGGGTCGGCAGATCCTCGCCGAAGAATTCGGTCCAGGCCGCATCCATCTCCTTCTTCTTCGACAAGTCCGTCACGAAGATCTGGCCGGAGACGACACGCGACCGGTCGGTGCCGGCCTCTTTCAGAAAGCCGTCGATCTTGCCGAGGATGTTGCGGGTCTGCTCGCCCATCGACACCGATGTGTCGTCGGCGATGGTGCCGCCGATGAAGACGAAGCCATTGGCTTCGACGATGCGGTGATGGATGGCCGAGCGGATCTTGCGGGTGATGGTCATGCTGTCCTCATGCTGTTGCTGAAGGGGAGGCGTTGCGGAAGCGCTCGATGCTGAGCTCTCGGATCCGGGTCTGCGTGCCGCCATGCACGATCAGTTCGGCCATGACGGCGCCCGCGCCGGGGCCGAGCTGGAAGCCATGCAGCGAAAAGCCGAATTGATGAAACAGGCCCTCATGCACGGCGCTTGGCCCGAACACCGGGATGTCGTCCTGCATGCGCGCCTCGATGCCGGCCCAGGCCCGCATGATGGTGGCGCTGCGCATCGCCGGGAATAGCTCGAACACGGTGCGCGCGCTGATGGCGAGGCTGCGCCAGTCGAGCACCGTCTCGTTGCGATCCTGATCCGGCGCCGCGAGATGGCCGCCACCGATCAGCACGGTACCGTTCTTGAACTGCTTGAACGACAGTTTGCGGCCGCGCAGGATCACCACGGGATCGATGAAGTGCGGGACCGGCGAGCTGATCATCAGCATCGGCGCCACGGTCGTGACCGGCACCGGCTCGCCGAGCGCGGCGGCGATGTGGCCGCCCCAGGCGCCGGCGGCATTGACCAGAATGGGGGCGGCATAGGTGTCGCCGCCGACATCGACGCGCCAGAGCCGATCCTCCTTGCGGATGTTGCCGGCGGTCACGCCCTCGCGGATGATGGCGCCGAGCTGCTCGGCCTTGCGGCGAAACGCCGTCGTGGTCTTGGCGGGCTGTGCCGCACCGTCACGGCGCGAGACGATCCCGCCAGGACAGCTCTCTGCCACCGCCGGCACCAGCCGGCGCAGCTCGGCGCTGTCGATCAGCTCCTCATGGCTGAAGCCGCGCGCGTTGAGATCGGCGACCCGCTCACGGCAGGCGGCGAGCTCGGCCGCGTTCTCCGCGACAAGCACCTGGCCATGGCTTTCGAAGCCGCAATCATCGTCGACCAGTGCGGCGATGCTCTCCCAGATTCCCATCGACCGGATCGACAACGGAATCTCGGCGACGTCGCGCGCGAGCTGGCGCACGCCGCCGGCATTGACGCCGGAGGCGTGGCGGCCCGCATAGTCCTTTTCGATCAGCACCGGCTTCAAGCCGGCGAGACAGAGATGCAGCGCGGTCGAGCAGCCGTGGATGCCGCCACCCACGATGATGGCATCCGTGTTGATCGTCATCCGCGCACCACCGCCTTGGTGGCCTCGTCGCTCTTGGGCAGGCTTGCGAGCTCCGACAGCATGATCGGCTTCACCGGCGCGCGCAGCCGATAATAGCCGATTTCCTGCGGGCTCTTGCCGCGCGCTTCCGCCATCAGCTCGGTGACGGTAAGGCCGCACAGCCGGCCCTGGCATGGGCCCATGCCGGTGCGGCGATAGGCCTTGAGCTGGTTCGGCCCAGTCGCGCCGATTGCGACGGAATCGAGCACGTCTTTGGCGGTGATCTCCTCGCAGCGGCAGACGATGGTGTCGCCTTGCGGAATGCGGAACTGCTTCGCCGGCTTGAACAGGATGTCGAGGAAGGCGCGACCGCGCTCGGCGCGCTTCAACTGCGGTGAAAGATCGGAGACCTTGGCGGTCGGGCGAAGCGCCTTGATCGCGCGTTCTGCCGCAATGCGCCCGCGCCACAGCGCCGCCTGCGCGCCGCCGATGCCGGCGCCATCGCCGGCGATCGCGATGCCGGGAATCGAGCTGTTGCCGTCGGCATCGAGCACGGGCGTCCAGCACAATTGCAGCTCGTTCCAGCGATGCTCGACACCGGCGGCCATCGCCAGGTTGACGTTAGGTACCACGCCGTGATGCAGCAGCAGCAGCTCGACCGGCAGCGTCTCGCGCCGGCCGCCGGCCGTGACATAGCTGACCGACTCCAGCCGGTCCGTGCCCGCCGCCGCCAGCTCCGTCACGCCGGTGGTGACTTTCACGTTGGCGCGGACCTCACGCATCATCGCCAGCCCCTTCACGAAATAAAGCGAGGTCATGAAGGCGAAGGCATGGGGCAGCGCGGCCAGGTAGTTGGCGCGCGGCGTGGTGTCGAGCACGCGGTCGATGCGGCCGCCGAGGCGCAGGATCTGCGCGGCGAGCAGCCACAGCAGCGGTCCCTGGCCGGCGAGGACCGTCGGGCCATCCGGCACCAGGCCGGACGATTTCAGCATCGTCTGCGCCGCGCCGGCCGTCATCACGCCGGGCAGGGTCCAGCCTGGAATCGGAAACGGCCGCTCCTGGGCGCCGGTCGCGATGATGACCCGCTTGGCCTTGATGAAGGCCGAGCCGCCGCCGACGGAGACGCCGAGCTCGAGATTGCGGTCGAGACTCCACACCGTCGCGCGATGGATGATCTCGGCGCCGCCGTCGCGGGCGGCCCTGGCGATCTCGGCGCCCGACCAGTAATCGGCGCCGAGCAGCGCTTCATTCTTGACTGGCGTTGCGCCGATCGCGCGCCAGACCTGGCCGCCGGGACCGGCGTTCTCGTCGAGCAGCAGCGTCGACAGGCCGGCGCGGGCCGTTGCGGTTGTCGCGGCGAGTCCGGCCGGACCGGCGCCGATCACGACGACGTCGTATTGCTCATGCTTCGGCGCGGCGCTCATTTGCCGATCTCCCGCTTGCCCTTCTGGATTTCGATTTGCATGCCCTCGGCCACGGGCACGAGGCAGCCCTGGCGGTTGCCGACGCCGTCGATGGTGACGAGGCAGTCGAAGCATACGCCCATCATACAGTAGGGCAGTCGCTTGGCGCCGCTCACCGCGGTGTCGCGCCTGACGTCGAGACCCGAGGCGAGCAGCGCGGCCGACACCGTGTCGCCTTCGCGCGCCGAGATCGCCTGGCCCTCGACATGGATGGTCAGCGCTCGCCTGCCATCATCCTCAGCTCGTTTGAACATCATCGTCTCCGTGGCGGCGTTCGCCGCGATCTCAGTAATAGCCACTGCCGCCCGCGCCGATTTCGTCGGCGAAGCGCTTGGCTGTGAAGGCGCCGACCAGTTCGGGCTCCAACGCGCCGTCCTTCACCATGCGGGCGATCTCGAAGGCGTGGTTGGCGGCCAAGGTCACGCCGGAATGGCAGCAGGCGACGAAGGCCCCCGGATGGGTCTCGGACTGCTCGTAGATCGGGAAGCCGTCCTTCGGCATCACCCGGATGCCGGTCCAGCTCCTGACGACATTGAGGCGCGCCAGATGCGGGAACATGCGCTGGGCCCGGTCGGCCATCACGGCGTTGATCGGATGGTTCTGGACGCGATCGTCGAGCTCGTCCTCCTTGCTGTCGCCGATCATCACCGTGCCCTCATCGGTCTGGCGGATCGTCGTCAGCGGATGCGGCAGGAACGGCATCGTGCGCTCGGTCACGACGATCTGGCCGCGAGTCGGTCCCATCGGCGCCGACAGCCCGACCATCGGCGCCAGCGTCTGGTTGGCGTTGCCTGCCGCGAGCACGACCTTGGCGGCCCGCAGCTCGCCTTGCGCCGTGGTCAGCCTGAACTCGTTGCCCTCGCGCGCAATGGCGCTGACGGCGCGCTCGGGCAGATAGTCGACCCCGAACTGCTTCATGCCGGCATGCAGCGCGCGGAAGGTGCGCAGCGAGTTCACATGGCCGTCGAACGGACAGAAGCTACCGCCGGACACGTCGGGCCCGATCAGCGGCAGCATCTTCTTCACCGCTGCGGCGGTCAGCATCTCCATGTGGTAGTCGGCCGCACCGACCTGGTTGTGCATGCGCGCGACGAGCTGGCTGCGCTGCTCGTATTCGGCCTCTCCCAGGCAGAGATGAAAGCCGCCATTCTGCTGCAGCACGACGTCGAGCCCGGTCTGCGCCTTCAGCTCCTCCGCGAGCTTCGGCCACGCCTTGGCGCCGCGCACGGTCCAGCCCGTATAGGCCGGCATGCCCAGTCCCTTGCTCTGCACCCAGACCAGCGCGAAATTGGCGCGGGACGCCCGCTTGGCGATGTCGCCCTCGTCGAGCACCGCGACGCGCTGGCCGAGCCGGCCCAGCCCCCAGGCGATGGCAGAGCCGAGCAGGCCGCCGCCGACGATGGCGACGTCGTAATCTCTCATCATGGTCTCTCCTATCGCCCTGCGTCGCCGCCCTTGGCGGTGAGCACCCGGTCGAGTCCGTAGCAGCGATCGAGCAGGATCAGGACGGTCATGGTGATGGCGATGACGCTGGCGGACACCGATGTCACCAGCGGATCGATGTTGTCCTGGATGTACAGGAACATCCGCACCGGCAGCGTCTCGGTGCCGGGCGTTGCCAGGAAGATGGTCATGGTCAGATCGTCGAATGATTGAATGAAGGCGAGCATCCAGCCCGAGACGATGCCGGGCAGGATCGCCGGCAGGGTGACGCGGCGGAACATGGTCCAGCCGTCGGCGCCGAGCGAGATCGCTGCCATCTCGACCGAGCGATCCATGCCGGTGGCCGCCGCCAGCGTCAGCCGCAGTGCAAAGGGAAACACGACCACCACATGCGCGATCACCAGCGCCAGAAATGTGCCGCCGATGCCGGCCGACGTGAAGAAGCGCAGAAAGGCGATGCCGAGCACGACATGGGGAATCATCAAGGGCGAGAGAAACAGCGCCGACAGGGCGTCGCGGCCGCGGAACTGATACCGGCTGAGCGCGAGCGCGGCCGGCACCGCAAACAGCAGCGCGACACAGGACGACAGCGCCCCGAGCCACAGGCTCACGGCGAAGGCATGGACGAATTCCGGATAATTGGCGAGCGCCTTGAACCAGCGCAGCGAGAAGTTCGTCGTCGGAATCGACAGGAAGCCCTCGGGTGTGAACGCGACCCAGCAGACGACGACGATCGGCGCCACCATGAACACCACGAACAGTGTGTGGAAGACCAGCGCGACGGGACCATTCCGGCTCATCGGAACATCTCCTGATAGCGGCGCTCGATCAGCGCATTCGATCCGACCACGATCAGCACCAGCGCGATCAGCAGCAGCACGGCGACCGCCGCGCCGAGCGGCCAGTTCAACGTGTTGAGGAATTCGTCATAAGCGAGGGTCGCCGCGACCTTGAGCCGGCGTCCGCCGATGATCGCGGGCGTGGCGAAGGCACTCGCCGACAGCGAGAACACGATGATGGCGCCCGACAGCACGCCGGGCATGATCTGCGGCAGGACGATGCGGCGGATCACGGTGAACGAGCCGGCGCCGAGCGACAGCGCGGCGTTCTCGACCTGCGGATCGAGCCGCTGCAGCGCGGTCCACACCGCGAGCACCATGAACGGCATCATCGCATGGGCCAGCGCGATCACCATGCCGGTCTCGGTGAACATGAAGCGGAGCGGCGAGGCGATCAGTCCGGACGTCATCAAGAGCTTGTTGACGAGGCCGTTGTTGCCGCCGAACAACAGCGCCCAGCCGAGCGTCCGCGCGACCACTGAGATCAGCAGCGGTCCGATGATGATGAGCAGGAAGAGACCTTTCCATGGTCCCTGCATGCGGTTGAGAATGTAGGCCTCGGGCACGCCGAACACCGCCGTGATCAGGGTCGCGAGGACGGCGACGCGGAAGGTGCGCCAGAACATCTCGGCATAATAGGGATCGTCGACAATCTCGATCCAGTTCTTCAGGATGAAGACCGGCTCGATGCCCTTGTACTGGCCCCAATCATGGAACGACAGCAGCACGGTCATCGCCAGCGGAATCACGACGACCCCGGTGAACAGCATCAATGCCGGCAGCGCCAGCGTCAGCCCGGTTCGCGCGTCGGACGGGTTCGCGGAGACGGTCGTGCTCATGCGGCCACGCTCGCCCGCAGGCTCATGTCGGAGTTCTGCCAGATCAGGTGCACTGTTTCGCCCTGGTCCGGCTGCGGCTGGCCGTCATTCTGACGGATCACGATCGCGGGGCCGCATTCCGTGTCGCACTGGAACAGCCAGTGATTGCCCTGGAAGATGCGGCTGGTGATCCGCCCCGCGAGGCCGGAACTGCCGAAGCTGATGCGCTCGGGGCGCACGCTGATGGTCACCGTCCCGGTGGCGCCGGCCGGCGCCGGCGCGCTCCACGAGCCCGCAACGAGCCTGGCTAACCCGGCAGTGCGCTCCACCTCGGCCGCGAACTCATTGGTCTTGCCGAGAAACTGCGCGACGAAGGCCGAAGCCGGCTGCTCATAGACCTGCTGCGGCGTGCCGATCTGCTCGATCTTGCCTTTGCTCATCACGACGATGCGGTCGGACAGCGACATTGCCTCGATCTGGTCGTGGGTCACGAGGATCGTCGTGGTGCCGAGATTGCGCTGGATCTGGCGCAGCTCGATCTGCATGTCCTCGCGCAGCCGCGCATCCAGATTGGACAAGGGTTCGTCGAGCAGCAGCACCGAGGGGCGGATGACCAGCGCGCGTGCCAGCGCGACACGCTGCTGCTGGCCGCCGGACATGCGGCGCGGGTGCCGGCCTTCGTAGCCGGCCAGACCGACAAGCGCGAGCGCCTTGCGCACGCGCTCGTCACGCTCGTCGCGCGGCACTTTGCGCATCTCGAGCCCGAAGGCGACGTTCTCGGCCGCCGTCATGTGCGGAAACAGTGCATAGCTCTGAAACACGATGCCGAGCCCGCGCTTGGCCGGCGGCATGGCGACGAGGTCCTTGCCTTCGAGCCTAATCGTGCCGTGGGACGGATCGAGGAAGCCCGCGATCATCTGCAAAGTCGTCGTCTTGCCGCAGCCGGACGGGCCGAGAAACGAGATGAACTCGCCCTTGGTGACAGCGAGGCTGAACTCTTCGACGGCCGTGTTGGGGCCGAAGGATTTTCCGACGCGGTCGAGTTCGAGGAGGGACATGCGGGTTTCCGGGACGACACAAGGATGGCGCTGGACAAGGCGATGCTTCTGCAATGCCAGACATCATCGGCGTCTAGCAACGCGTTCGCTGCAACCTCGCCCCGCTTGCGGCGAGAGGTCGGATGGCATCGCAAGATGCCATCCGTGTGAGGGGGGACAGGTCTAACAATTCGTACCGATCGGGCCGCTGCCCCTCACCCCAGCCCTCTCCCCGTGAAGAACGGGGAGAGGGAGCGCAGCGGTGCGAGAGAGAGCTCGCGGCAAACTTCTCAGCGCTCGACCTCGCGATTCCAGCGCTTGGTCCATTCCTCGCGCTTCTCGTTGACCACGGTCCAATCGGGCGCATAGACCTTGGTCGCACGCTCGCCGATCGGCGCCATCGCGCCGACGCCTTCGGGCACCACGACGGATTTCACGACCGGGCCGTAGCCATATTCCTTGAGCATGGTGAGCTGGATCTTCGGATCGAGCAGCAGCTTGATGAAGCTCGATGCCAAAGGCGAGGTCGAGGTCTTGGCGATCGGGCACGCCGTCGTCAGCAGGCTGACCGCACCTTCCTTCGGATAGACGAAGTCGACCGGGAAGCCGGTGTTCGCAAAGCTCTGCACACGGCCCGAGCCCCACACCGCGATAACGGCCTGGCCCGACTGGAACAGCTCGGTCATCTTGCCGGGCGAGGGCTCATAGGCCAGCACGTTGGGATTGATGTCGTTCTTGAAGATCTTGAAGCCGGGCTCGACGTTGGTCTCGCTGCCGCCGTTCATCTTCGCCAGCATCAACAGGGCGTTCAGGCCGTAGGTGTTATTGATCGGCGGAATGACCAGCTGCTGCTTGTATTTTGGGTCCTTGAGGTCGTTCCACGAGGTCGGCGGCGCCCAGCCTTTCTCGGTAAACACCTTCTTGTTGTACATGAGGCCGGTGGCCACGAGGCCGATGGCGACGGCACGGTCGTCCTTGAAATGCGCGATGTCGAGGAGATCGCCGGGGAGGCCCGTCACCTTGTCGCAGAAGCCGAGCTGGATCGCCTGATACATCGGACCATCGTCCAGGATGGCGACGTCGATCTGCTGGTTGCCCTTCTGGGCCTGCAGCTTGGCCAGCGTATCGGTGGAATTGCCGGCGACATATTCGACCTTTACGCCATTGGCCTGCTCGAATGGCGGGATCACCTCGTCGCGGATCGTCTTCTCGAACGAGCCGCCATAGCCGGCCACGTACAGCGTCTTCTGCTGAGCCCAGGCCTGAGAGGCCGAGGCGAGGACGGCAAGGCTGACCATCGTCAGAACGTTCAGGTGCTTCATGAAGGATCTCCCCTTATGTGCGCGCCGGTCTCGAGGACCGCCGTGAGATCCAGCTGCGCGTTCGGACGTCCCACCCCGCGTTGCGGCCGGGTAGCCTAAAAAACGAGCCGTCTCTCCAACTGATGAAAAAGATCGCAGCCCCACCTTTTATCGTCCAATGAATAATGGCAAGCTATTCATGCTCAAATGTTATGAATGGCGGCCATGGCCAGGATCAATTCGCGACAAGTCGAGGCCTTCAGGGCGATGATGCTGACGGGCAGCGTCACGGAGGCGGCCAAGCTCATGGCGGTGACGCAACCGGCGGTCAGCCGCCTGCTGCGCGACTTCCAGGCGCTGCTCAAGATGGAGCTGTTCGAGCGGCGCGGCACCGGCCTGGTGCCGACCGCGGCGGCCACGGCCCTTTACATGGAGGTCGAGCGCTCCTTTGTCGGGCTCGATCGCATCACGGCGGCGGCCGAGGAGATCCGCGGCCGTCGCACCGGCACGCTGCGGATCGCGGCGCTGCCGGCGCTGGCCAATGGTTATTTGCCCCGGCTGGCCGGGCACTTCCTGATCGAGCGGCCGAATCTCAACCTGGCGTTTTTCGGCGTGATCTCGCCGATCGTGATCGACTGGGTGCTGAATGCGCAATGTGACGTCGGCTTTGCCGAGGTCCCCATTGCCCATGCCGGTTTGCCGAGCGTCAAATTGCCGGCGCTGGCGCGCGTGGCCGTTCTTCCGGCCGGTCATCGTTTGTGTGCCAAGCAGGCCTTGATGCCCGGCGATTTCGAGGGGGAGACTTTCATCTCGCTGTCGGCCGGATCCACCAGCCGGCATGTCATCGACCAGATCTTTCATCGCGAGGATGTCAGACGGGTGCTGCGGGTCGAGACGACGCTGTCGGAGATCATGTGCGGCATGGTGTCGTCGGGATTGGGCGTCGCGATCTGCGATCCGTTCACGGCGCGCGAGTTCGACGGACGCGGCGTTACCGTGCGTCCGTTCCTGCCGCGCATCGATTTCGAGTTCGCGGCCGTGTTTCCGCCGCAGCGCAGCCCGTCGCCGGTCGCCTTGGATCTCGTCGAGACGGTTCGGCGCGCGCTGGAGGCGTTCGGCCGCGATGCGCCGTCGATGCGCGACACGGTGGCCGCGCCGTCGCTTGATCCATGACAAGCCGTGCTGCCGAGAGCCTGTTATGCGCGACGGGAGCCATTCGGTCCCGCTCCCCCGATGAGCGGCGAGCGAGCTGCCCGAAAGAGAGCGTGACATGGAATCCGATCCCAACACCCGCAAGCAAGCCATCGCGGTCAGCTACATCTTTCTTGCCGGGGTCGGCATGCTGCTGCTGCAATGGCTGCTGACGACCTACAACACGGTCGAGACCATTCCCTACAGCCAGTTCGAGCAACTGGTCGAGCAAGGCAAGATTGCGGAAGTGTCCGTCAGCCAGGACACCATCCAGGGCAAGTTCAAGGACAAGCAGCAGGACGGCAAGACCTCGTTCATCACCGCGCGCGTCGATCCTGCGCTGGCGGAAAAGATGGCGTCCAAGGGCGTCACGGTGACCGGCGTGCCCTCGGGCGGTGTGATCCAGACGCTGCTGTCCTGGATCGTGCCGGCGTTGATGTTCTATCTGATCTGGGTGTTCCTCGGCCGCAAGGTGATGGACCGGCAGGGCTTTGGCGGGCTGATGTCGATCGGCAAGTCGCGCGCCAAGGTCTATGTCGAGACCGACACCAAGGTCACCTTCGCCGACGTTGCCGGCGTCGACGAGGCGAAGTTCGAGCTGCAGGAGGTGGTGCAGTTCCTGAAGGACCCGAAGAGCTATGGCCGTCTCGGCGCGCATGTGCCGAAAGGCATTCTGCTGGTCGGCCCGCCCGGCACCGGCAAGACCCTGCTGGCGCGCGCCGTCGCAGGCGAGGCCGGTGTGGCGTTCTTCTCGATCTCCGGCTCGGAATTCGTCGAGATGTTCGTCGGCGTCGGCGCCGCGCGAGTGCGCGATCTGTTCGAGCAGGCGCGCAAGGCCGCGCCCTGCATCATCTTCATCGACGAGCTCGACGCGCTCGGGCGCAGCCGGACCGCCGGCGGCGGGCTCGGCGGCTATGACGAGAAGGAGCAGACGCTCAACCAGCTGCTCGCCGAGCTCGACGGCTTCGATCCGAGCGCCGGCGTGATCCTGCTCGCCGCCACCAACCGGCCGGAGATCCTCGATCCGGCCCTGCTGCGCGCCGGTCGCTTCGACCGCCAGGTGCTGGTCGACCGGCCCGACAAAGGCGGACGGCTGGCGATCCTCAAGGTGCATGTCCGCAAGATCACGATGGCCGAGAGCGTCGATCTCGACAAGGTCGCCGCGCTGACCGCGGGCTTCACTGGCGCCGACCTTGCCAATCTGATCAACGAGGCCGCCATCGCTGCGACCCGCCGCAGAGGACATGAGGTCACCTTCGACGATTTCACCGCCGCGATCGAGCGGATCGTGGCCGGCCTGGAAAAGAAGAGCCGAGTGCTCAATCCCGCTGAACGGCGGCGTGTCGCCTATCACGAGATGGGCCATGCGCTGGTCGCCGCCAATCTGGCCGGCGTCGATCCGGTGCAGAAGGTGTCGATCATTCCGCGCGGTGTTGGCGCGCTCGGCTATACCATGCAGCGCCCGACCGAGGACCGCTTCCTGCTGGCCGTCAGCGAGTTGAAGAACCGCATCGCAGTGCTGATGGGCGGACGCGCGTCCGAGCAATTGATCTTCGACGGTGATGTGTCCACCGGCGCGGCCGACGATCTGCAGCGTGCGACCGAGATCGCGATCGAGATGGTCACCAAATACGGCATGGACGCGACGGTCGGCCAGCGCACCTACGCGCCGCGGCCGCAGGCCTCGTTCCTGCAGCCGCAGGATCAGCTCGTGTCGGCGGCCGAGCAGACTGGACGGGAGATCGACCTTGCCGTGCGCGATCTCATCGCGGAGGGCGGCGCGCGCGCCCGTGCGATCCTCGATGCGCATCGCCGCGATCTCGAGCAGGGCGTCGCGCTGCTGATCGCAAAGGAGACGCTGACCGCCGAGGAGTTCGCGCCGCTGCGGCCGGTGTCCATGAAGGCACCGGTGGACGACGTCCGCGCGACAGGTTGATCCGGGTTTTTACGGGTCTTCCCGGCAACGGAGCTCTAACCATCGCGTGATGAATTCATCGGCAGTTTACGTTTGGCGACCGATCGCGTCGGTCGGGTGGAGTGTCGCGTGCTGCTGAACAATATCAGGATCGCCCCCAAGCTCGGGATCGTCGTCGGCGTTGCGCTGTTGGGGCTTGCAGCCGCGGGCACATTTGCGGGCAATCTGATGCAGCGGGAGATGGTCAACGCGCGCATCGAGCAGTGCCGGGCGATCGTCGAGACGGCACGCAACATGGCGCTCGGCCTGATCAAGGAGGTCGAGGCCGGCAGGATGACGAAAGAGGCCGCGATCGACGAGTTCGTCAAGCGCGGCAGCACCATGACGTTCGACAAGGGCATGGGCTATTTGTTTTCCTACACGATGGAAGGCAATGTCATCCTGTCCCAGGATCCCAAGCAGCGCGGCCAGAACGTCATCGATTTCGAGCTCAACGGGCGCAAGCTCGTGGTGGAGCTGCGCGACGGCGTCGCCAAGAATGGCGAGGTCACCTTGCATTATGAATATCTCCGTCCCGGCCAGGAGCAGCCGACGCGCAAGATCTCCTATGCGCTCGCCATTCCGGCCTGGAACGCCTTCGTCGGCACCGGTGTCTATGTCGACGATCTCGATGCCAAGCTGAAGCCGCTGAAATGGATGATGTGGCTGGCTTGCGCGGGCATCGCCGTGATTGCCGGCGGCATCGCCTGGCTGATCGGCCGCAGTATCAGCGTGCCGCTCGATCGCCTCGGCGGCCGCATGCGCGAGATCGCCGACGGACGGCTCGAGGGTGAGATTCCCGGCGTCGGTCGCGGCGATGAGATCGGCTCGATGGCGGCCACCGTGCAGATTTTCAAGGACAACGCGCTGCGGATGCGCGAGCTCGAGCAGGCGGAAGCTGCGACCCAGCAGCGCGCGCTGGCCGAGCGCCGGTCCGCGATGGAAAATCTCGCTGCCGACTTCGAACGCAGCGTCAACGGCATTGTCCGTTCGGTGGCGTCGGCTGCGGAGGGCATGCAGCACACGGCGCAGTCGATGACATCGACCGCCAGCGATGCCAGCGCGCGCGCCTCTACGGTCAGCGCCGCCACGCAGAGCGCGAACGACAATGTCGGTACCGTGGCCGCCGCCGCGGAGGAACTGTCGAGCTCGGTGGCGGAGATCTCGCGTCAGGTGGCTCGTTCCAGCGAGGTCGCGAGCCAGGCGGTGAACGATGCCGAGCGCACCAATGCCACGGTGCAGGTGCTGTCGAGCGGTGCCGAGAAGATCGGGGAAGTCGTCAAGCTGATCCACTCGATTGCGGCCCAGACCAACCTGCTCGCCCTCAACGCGACCATCGAGGCGGCGCGCGCCGGGGAATCCGGCAAGGGCTTCGCAGTCGTCGCCTCAGAGGTCAAGGCCTTGGCCAATCAGACCGCCAAAGCGACGGAGGAGATCTCCGCGCAGGTCGTGGCCATGCAGACCTCGACCCAGGATGCGGTCGCCGCCATCACCGGGATCACCCAGACCATCGCGCAGATGAGCGAGATCACCAACTCGATCTCGAGCTCGATCGCGCAGCAGGGCGATGCGACGCGCGAGATCGCGCGCAACATCCAGTCGGTGGCCGCGGGGTCGAACGAGATCAGCGCCCATATTGGCGGTGTCACCAAGGCCGCGGAGGCGACCGGCATGGCGGCCTCCGAGGTGCTCTCCAGCGCACGCGAGCTCGACAGCCAATCCGGCCTGTTGCAGCAGGCCGTCGACGGCTTCATGGCGAAGGTGCGAACGGCTTGATTTGTCTGCGGTCCGCCGTCGACCGAGACAGGCTCTCGGCGCGACGGCGGCTGCAATCGATGTGCCGTTACTTCGCCTTCAGGAAGCCGCCGACTTCGAGCAGCACGAACTCATCATCATCCGCCTTGTTCGGCTCGCGGCTTGACGAGAACGGCAGGTTGTTGTCGTTGCCGACGATGATGTGCGTGTCGTCGACGCGATCGACATTCTCGATCGTGAAGAACGGGAAGGTGAGGACGCCGTCGTTGAGCGGCTTGCGCGCCTTCTTGTCCGGATCCTTGATCTTCATCAGGTCGATATAGGCGATCTTGCGCACCGGCTTGCCGACATTGGCGTCGGACAGTTCGATCTTGTAGACGCGCTTGAACTTCGCGACGTCCGGGAAACAGTTCTCGCCGCGGACGCCCTGCGGGCAGGCCTTGTCGCTGGTGCCCTCGCCATTGTCGCGCTCGATGACCAGGCCCTGGCTCGGGTCGATCATGTTGAAGTCGCCGATCGCATTGCCGTTCTGCTCGAACGCGTATTGCCAATAACGGCCGGTGAACTTCTCGGCGGCGACGTCAAATTCGAGGATGCGCGACGCTTCCTTGCCATCGACCTTCTCCCATTCCTTCTTCTCGCCATCCCAGAGCGGGCCTTCGAGCAGGCCGTAGATGAATTTACCGTCGACGGACGAGGCGAAGCCCTCGAAGCCCTTCGAGCGCCGCAGATTGACATTGCTGTAGGTCGCGCCGGGAGCGCCGGGCGATTGCACCGCCCAATGGTCGGGCGATCGAACCGGCTTGCCGTCCGCAACCGTCTCGAACACGGCGAGCACCTTGCCGCCTTTGTCGGCCTTGATGATGTAGGGACCGAACTCGTCGCCGATCCAGAGATTGTCGCCGATGATCTGGAAGCCTTCGGTGTCGAAATCGGCGCCGGTGAGATAGCGCCTGGCGGTGTCTTCGTGGATGATGCGGAACGGCACCTTCCGCTCAGGATCGTGCAGGAAGATGGTCTCGAGCCGTTCGACCTTCCCGGTGCTCCAGTCGATCTTGTAGTGGTTCAGATAGAGCATCGAGTCCGGCGAGTTGTAGCGCGAGCCCATGCCGTTGTCGGTAAGTACCCAGAAGGTGCCGTCAGCCATCTTCTTGATGCCGGAATGGCCCTGCAACGGCTGGCCCTTGAACGGCAGGGACACCCCGGTGGCGCGTTCGTAGGACTTGCCCATCACGGTCCCGATCGCGTCGATGCGCTTGCCGGTCGTGTATTTGCCCGAAGTCTTGAGATCAACGGGCGCATCGGCGGGGGCGTCGACGAAGGACTCGGCCGGCATCACCGCGTGGCCTGCCAGTGTCGCGGGGAATTCGCCCTCGCCCTGGGCCAGTGCCGCACCGGCGGTCAGAACGACGGCGGCGACGGTGGTAAGCAGATATCGATGCATGCGAAGCCTCCTGAAAGCTTGAACCATGCGCCGTTCTGATCAGGAGCCCTAACGCGATGCTGACATTTCGATGACAACTGGATGATGCCTGCCGGCCTTCATGAGGCGTCTTGCCGCAACGAGCCGTCCTTGCGCTGATCGCCGGCTCGAGCGGGCCGGAGCGGCGAGCGCGATGCCACGATCACGCCGCCGATCACCAGCGCGTAGCCGGCGAGGTGGAAAGCCTTGAGCTCTTCGCCGAGCAGAACGATCGCCAGCACCGAGCCGAACAGGGGCACCAGGTGCAGGAACGGCGCGGCGCGGTTCGGCCCGATCAGGCTGATGCCGCGGTTGAAGAACAAATAGGCCAGCGCCGAGGCGAACACCACGACATAGCCGAGTGTTGCGATCGACAGCAGGTCGGGCGTGAGCACGGAGCCGGATGAATATTCCCAGATCGCCAAGGGCAGCAGCAGCACGGCTCCCATTGCCGTGCAGCATGAGATCAGGGAGAGCTGGTGCACGGCCGGCCGGCGCGTCATGACGGCGGAGTAGAGTCCGAAAACCAGTAGCGCGGAGGCGAACATCAGGTCGCCCCGGTTGAACTGGATCGCACCGAGCGCGCCGAGATCGCCGCGAAGCAGGATCACGAGAACGCCGGTCAGCGACATCGCAATGCCCATCAGCTGCCCCACGCTCAACCGCACCCCGAACAAAGCGAGCGACCACAGCGCCACGAACAACGGCGCCGAGGATTGAATCAGCAGCCCGTTGAGCGCCTGCGTATATTGCATCGCCCAATAGGATAGCGCGTTATTGACGGCAAAGCCGGTCAGCGCCAGCAGCAGCAGAAGCGGCCAATGTGCGAGCAGCGTCCGCCAGTCGCGCGCCAGATGCGTCCGGGCGAAGGGCCACAGCATCAGGAATGTTCCGATCCAGCGGATGCAGGACAGCGTCAGCGGCGGCACATGCCCGGCCACATAGCGCGCCAGCACAATGTTGCCAGCCCAGAACAGCGAGGCCAGCGTGAGCAGCACATAGGGCTGATTGTTGAGCCAGGCGAACGGAGAGCGTGGTTGCGAGGGGGCAGGCAAGGTTCCAGCTTCGATTGTTGACGCGAGCTTGTGCCCGAAAGCGGAGCCAAGACAAGAGCGCGCGATGGGAGGCCGCCATGTCCGAACATGCGACAATGCCCTTTACAAAAAGAATATTCGTTTTTTATGATGCAGGGGAAACATGATCCCCGTCTGGCGCGTGTTCTGACCGGAGCTGTGCATGCCGAAGCTGAAGCCCGCGACGATGGCGGCGCGCCGCGATGAGATCCTGCGGGCAGCGGAGGCCTGCTTCGCTCGCCAGGGCTTTCATCAAACCACAATTTCCGACGTGATTGCTGAAGCGGGCCTGAGCGCAGGGTGCATCTACGGGCATTTTGCCAGCAAGGACGAGCTGATTCAGGCGATCGGCGAACGCCGCCATGGCCGCGACGCCGCTCTGCTGGCGGCTGCGCGTGACAGTGCGGATCCGCTCGACGGGCTGCGCGCGATCGCGCGTGCCTCGCTCGTGGATATGCAGAAGGAGGAAGGGCTGCGGAGCCGGCGCATCGCTTTGCAGCTCTGGGCCGAGGCGTTGCGAGACGAAGCGATTTGCGAGCAGGTGGTCGACGGGGTTCGCAAGCCGGTCGCCGTGATCACCGAACTGCTGCAGCGCGGCCAACGGTTGGGCGTCGTCGACCGGGCCGTCAACCCGCGCAGTATCGCCCGGACCATGGTCGCCATGTTCCAGGGCTTCGTGCTGCAGCGCCTTTGGGGCGAGCCTTTCTCCTCCTCCGACGCCATGACGGCGTTCGAGGCGCTGCTATCCGGCATCGCGACGAGGCGATGATGCACGAAAGCTCGAACCAGCAGCATCCGGTGCGCCGATGACAAACGGTCTCGAGCTGGTCGGCGGACTCGGCACCGGCCTGATCGGCGGCTTCACCTCGGGCCTGCTGGGTGTCAGTCCCGGCGGTGGTCTCGTCGTGTTCGCAGTTCTCCTGCTCGGCGCCGAGCAACACGTGGCGCAAGGCCTGTCTCTGGTGGCGCAAATTCCGCCGACCAGCCTCGCCGGCATCAAGCGCTATTGGGACGAGGGCGGCCGGGTGTCGCCGTCGATGGTGGTATGGCTGGGGTCTGGTTTTCTGCTGGGCGGCGTCATTGGCGCCGTGATCGCCAACGGAACCGCGGCGACCGTGCTGCAATGGGCTTATGTGATCTATCTGCTGCTGCTCGATGTGCTGCTGTTGCGTCGGTCGTCACATCGCGAGCCGGCCCAGACGATGGATGCCGAGCTTGATCCAGGCGCCCTTGCGCTGCTTGGGGTCGGCTGCGCGGCCGGCGTGTCGTCCGGCTTTCTCGGCATCGGCGGAGGGCTGGCCACCGTGGTCGGCTTGAGCGCAGTGCTCGGGATGGCTCAGCATCGCGCCCAGATGATCAGCCTGGTGCTGACACTGGTGCCAACGACCATCCCGTCAGCCTGGATCTACTGGCGGCACGGCGCCTTGCCGCCCTGGTCGACGCTGCTCACTGTCATCATCGGACTGGTGATCGGAACCGATGTGGGAGCTCGCCTGGCCAATGCCGTGTCGCCAGCGCGATTGCGCGTCCTGCTGATCGGCTTTGTGTCGGTGATGGCGCTCTACATGACAGTCGAGGCGATCCGATAGCGGCTGGCCTTTGCAGGAGTCTCACGTCGCCTGCTTGCGGGAGGCGATGAAGACGCCGCCGAGCACCAGCGCGAAGGCGATGACGTGAAAGATCTCCGGCTGCTCGCCGAGGAAGACAAAGGCCATGATCGAGCCGAACACCGGCACCACGTGCAGGAACGGGGCGGCACGGTTGGCGCCGATCAAGAGGACGCCGCGATTGAAGCAGAGATAGGCGATGGTCGACGGAAAGATCGCGACATAGAGCAAAGAGAGCAGGTTCTTGGCATCCAGGACCATCACCGGGCGGGCGTGAAGTTCCCAGACCAGCAGGGGGATCAAACTCGCGGCGCCGCAGCCGAACGTGAACGCCACCATCGACAGGCCGTGAATCTGCGGGCGCTTCAGCGATAGCACCGAGTAGAAACCGAAGATGGCCATGGCCAGCAGGAAGATCAGGTCGCCGCGGTTGAAGGTGATGCTGGCGAGCGCCGTCGGATGGCCCCGCGTCAGAATCAGCAGCACGCCAGCGAGCGACAACACGATGCCGATCGCCTGCGCCGCGGTCAGATGCACGCGCAGCAGCAGCAGCGACCACACCGCCACGATCAGCGGGCCGGAGGATTGCAGCAACAGCGTGTTGAGCGCCTGGGTGTATTCCAGTGACCAATATTGCAAGGTGTTGAAGGCGCCGATGCCGGTCAGGGAGAGCGCGATCATGATGCCGAGCCGCGACCGGATTGCCGGCCAGTCCTGACGGAGCTGTTTCCAGGCGAGCGGCAGGATCAGCAGGAAGGCGAGCGACCAGCGCAGGAACGACAGCGTCACCGGCGGGATATGGCCGGCAGCGAGCCGGCCGACGATCGCATTGCCGGCCCAGCACAGCGCCGTGATGCTGAGCAGCACATAGGGTTGGTTCGCGATCCAGGCGCGTTTGGGCGCGGCGGATGCGGTGGGATCGGCGGCGGACATGGGTCGGTGTTGGCCCCGGTTCGGTAGGCCGCGGCATTCGGCCGGCGGGACCCGGCCGGCGTTCCTCCCCGGCTCTTGCGAGAGACACCAATCCCGGCTGCCTATCAAGAGGGCAGATGCATCGCGACTATGCAGCCAGGGCGGTCACGCAGCTCGGTGGTGAGCGGGATGCGGCCGGCGCGATCGCCCGGGGCCGGCTTGTATCGCGAAGGACTTCAGCCATTCCGCGCAGAGCAGATAGGCGGCGACAAGGGCCATGATGGCCATGAGCAGGGGGACCGGCGGTGTTACAAAGCCGAACCAGGCGCCGGCGGGTGTGAACGGCACGACCAGCGCAACGACGAGCGCGATCAACGAGGAGGCCGTCAACATCGGATCGGCGCGATTGCTCCATGGCCGGCCATTGGTCCGGATGATGAAGATGACGAGAATCTGGGTGGCCATGGATTCGAGAAACCAGGCGGTGCGAAATTCGTCGGGCGTCGCCTGGAACAGATAGAGCAGCGCGCCGAAGGTCAGGAAATCGAACACCGACGAGAGCGGTCCCATGATGGCTGCAAAGCGGAGCAGACGCTTCATGTCCCAGCGCTGCGGACGTGCCGTGGCCTGCGGACTGACGCGGTCGAAGGGGATGCCGAGTTCCGACAGGTCATAGAGCAGGTTGTTGAGCAGGATCTGCGTCGGCAGCATGGGCAGGAACGGCAGCATGATCGATGCGACCGCCATCGAGAGCATGTTACCGAAATTCGAGCTCGCGCCCATCCGGACGTATTTGAGGATGTTGGCGAAGGTGCGCCGGCCTTCCTCGACGCCGTCGGCGACGACCTCCAGATCGGAGGCGAGCAGGATCATGTCAGCCGCCGATTGCGCCACGCCGGTGGCTCCGTCGACGGACAGGCCGATGTCTGCGACCTTCAGGGCCGGTGCATCATTGATGCCGTCACCGAGGAAGCCGACGACCTCGCCCGAAGCCTGCAGCGCCTTGACGATCCGTGATTTCTGATCCGGCGCGAGCCGGCCGAAGGCGTCGGTGGACCGCACTTGCACCGCGAGCGCATCGTCGCTGAGCTCGGCAATGTCGCTGCCGGACAGCACACGATCCGCTTTCAGCCCGACCAGGCCGGCCAGCCGCTTGACCACCACCGGATCGTCGCCGGACAGAATCTTGAGCGTAATGCCGGCGCGGGCGAGCTGCGCGATCGCGGCCGCGGCGGTCGGCTTCGGCGGATCAGCGAAGGCGCATAATCCCTCGAAGATCAGCTCCTGCTCGTCATCCGTTTCAATCTCGCGTGGTGCGCCGCTCCAGGGCCGCGAGGCGATCGCCACGGTGCGCAGGCCCTCCTGCGCCAATGCATGAACCCGCGCGCTGATGGCGGCGCCGCCCTCGTCATCGATTGGTGCGACCGTCCCGCCCTGCCGCTGCTGCGTGCAGAGCGGGATCACCGCTTCGGGCGCGCCCTTCACGATCAGGATCTGGTCCTGCCCGCGCATCGCCAGCACCGAGCCGAGGCGGCGCGAGAAGTCGAAGGCCTGCTGGCCTCCCAGGCTCCATCCTGACGCGGCATGATCGGCGCCCGCGATCAGCGCGGCGTCGAGTGAGCCGCGGTCGCCGCCGAGCGCGGCGGCGATGGCGCCGAGCTCGGCGGCGCGCGGAGCCTCGCTGCCGTCGGGCCCGACGCTGCGGGCAAGCGTAATCTCCGCGGATGTCAGTGTCCCCGTCTTGTCGGTGCACAGCACCGACATCGCGCCGAGATCGTGGATCGCAGCGAGCCGCTTCACGATGACGTTGCGCTTGGCCATGCGCAGCGCGCCGCGCGACAAGGTCACGGTGGTGATCATCGGCAGCAATTCGGGTGTCAGCCCCACCGCCAGCGCGACGGAGAACAGGAGCGAATCGAGGACGTCGCGGCCGAACACGACCCGGACCGCGAGCACGATGAGCACGAGCGCCAGCGTGAGCCGGGCGATGACGAGGCCGAATTCATGCAGGTCGCGCTCGAACGCCGTGCGGCCCTGCACCTCGGCCAGCGCCGAGGCGGCGGCACCGAACATTGTATTCGGTCCGGTGTTGACGACCAGCGCGACGGCCTCGCCGGTCTGCGCCACCGAGCCGCGGAACAGCGCGGTCGACGTGTCGCTCTCATCCGTCGGAACGCCGGTCTGCTTGGTGACGGGATAGGGCTCGCCGGTCAGCGCGGCCTCGCCCGCGGTGAAGGCCTTGGATTCGATGACCAGCGCGTCCGCAGGAATGATGTCGCCGGCGCGCACGCGCATGATGTCGCCGGGCACGACCTCCTCGACATCGATCTCGCGATAGGTGCCGTCGCGCAGCACCTCGGCCTTCAAGGCGACCGAGCGGCGGAGCTCCTCGGCGGCCCTGACGGCGTGTCCCTCCTGAACCGTATCGAGTCCGATCGAGAGCGCCAGGATCATGACGATGATCGCGCCACCGATCACGTCGCCGGTGCCCATCGAGATGATGCCAGCCACCAGCAGAATGAGCGACAGCGGCTCGAGCAGCCGGCGCAGCACGGCGCGCAGAGGGCCGACCACGTGCGACGGCATGTCGGCGTTGCGGCCGTAGCGCTGGAGGCGCTGTTCAGCGTCGGTCTGGCTGAGGCCATTCAGGCCGCAGCCCAAGCTGCCGCAGATCGTCGCCTGCGGAAGGTGCCAGAAGCGGTTGAGGCTCGAGGTGGTGTTGCTGCTCACGTGGCCCCGTTGATGTTTGTGGACGAATGTTCATGGCCATTGGTCCTGATTTGCACGATGCGCCGCATCGCGGTTGACCTAGCGCAAGATGCTGATGCTGCGATGACCTACTTTACCGGTGCGGGCCGTGGGGCTGGCGCGCCGCATGGTCAGGCATGCGCGGACGAAACTCCGCCCGTTTCTTTGGGCGCTTACGTATTGACAGAGATGGTCGATCAAACTGCAGCCCTCCCACGTCAGAAAGCCAGCTCGCTGTCCGCCCTCGGGTCCGCCGTCTGGGCGCACCGCTGGTTCGTCCTTGCCGTTATGCTGTTGCTTGGCTTCGGCGGCTGGCAGAGCGTGCGTGCGGTCCTTGGTCCAGCGGTGGTGGTTGATCTGGTCCGGCGTGGTGATCTGGTCGAGACTGTGGTCGCCAGCGGCCATGTCGAGACGCCCTTTCGCGTCGAGATCGGCAGCCAGATCACCGGAACCGTTGACGACGTACTGGTGCAGGAAGGGCAGCGTGTCACCAAGGGCCAGCCTCTGATCTCGCTCGAGGCGCGCGAACTGAAGGCCGCCGTGCTGCAGGCGCAGGGCGCCGTCGCGCAGGCGGAGGCGCGCATGCGCCAACTCGCCGAGCTGACCTTGCCGTCGGCCAAGGAAGCGCTGCGTCAGGCGCAGGCGACCCTGCTCAATGCCCAGCAAACCTACGACCGTACATCGCAACTGGCCAGCAATGGCTACGCCACCCGGGCTGCGCTCGACGAGGCGCAGAAGACGCTCGATGTGGCCCTGGCGCAGAAGCGCGCGGCCGAGTTTCAGGTGTTCACGGCGAGTCCCGGCGGCAGCGACTCCGTGATGGCCGAGACCCAGCTCAACCAGGCGCGCGCCAATCTCGACACGGCGCAATCCCGTCTCGGCTACGCCACCATTCTGGCCCCGCGCGACGGCGTATTGATCACGCGCAACGTCGAGAAGGGCGCCGTGGCGCAGCCCGGCAAAGCGCTGCTGGTGCTGGCGCCGGCCGGAGACGTCCAACTCGTGCTGCAGATCGACGAGCGCAATCTCGGCAAGCTGGCGCTGGGCCAGACCGCGCTGGCCTCGGCCGACGCCTATCCCGACCGGCGCTTCGCTGCGGTCGTCAGCTACATCAATCCCGGCGTCGATATCTCCCGCGCCTCCGTGCAGGTCAAGCTGACCGTCAAGGATCCGCCGGATTATCTGCGCCAGGACATGACGGTGTCTGTCGACATCGAGGTTGCGGCTCGTCGGGATACTCTGGAGCTGCCGGTGCGTTCGGTTCATGACCTCACCTCGGGCCAGCCCTGGGTGCTCGGCGTCAAGGACGGTCGCGCGGCCAAGATTCCGGTTCGCGTCGGCATCCGCGGCAACAGCCATGTCGAGATCGTCGCTGGCTTGAGCGCCGGGGATGTCGCGGTTCCCCAGAGTTCCGGCGTCGTGACCGGCCAGCGTTTCCGTGCGGTGCTGCCGTGAACCGCTGGCTGCCGTTCGAGTGGATCGCGGCCGTGCGCTTCCTGCGTGAAGGGCGGCTCCAGACCTTGTTCATCATCGGCGGCATCGCGATCGGGGTGGGCGTGATCGTCTTCATGTCGGCGATGCTGGCGGGGCTCGAGGCCAATTTCATCAAGCGCGTGCTGACCTCGCAGCCGCAGATCCAATTGCTGACGCCCGATCAGGTCGCACGTCCCTTGCGCAATGACCACGGTGTAATCGAGGACGCTATCGTGCAGCGCCCGAGCCAGCGCGTGATCTCGATCGATCAATGGCCCAAGATCCGCAATCAGATGCAGGCGATGCCGGAGATCACGGCGGTGTCGCCGACCATCTCGGGCTCCGCTCTCGCCATTCGTGGCGACGCCAGTCGCGCCGTCACGCTCTCGGGGATCGAGCCGGAGAGCTATTTCACGATCGTGCGCGTACCGGACTACATCGCGGCCGGCGAGCCGCGGCTGACCAGCGACGACATCATCATCGGGATCGAACTGGCCAAGGATCTCGGCGCGGTCGTCGGCGACAAGCTCAACGTCCAGGCGGCATCCGGCGCCAACCGCGTGCTGACAGTTACCGGCCTCGTCGATCTCGGCAACAAGGGCGTCAATCAGCGGGCGGCCTATGTCGCGCTGCGCACGGCGCAGTCGCTGCTCGGCATGGTCGGCGGCGTCACCACGATCGACATCACCGTGCAGGACATCTATGCCGCCGAGGACATCGCGCAGCGCATCCAGGCGGCCAATCTGGTGAAGGCCGACAGCTGGATCAAGACCAATGCGCAGTTCTTCACCGCCGTGCGCGCCCAGGAGACCTCCAACACGCTGATCCGGGTCTTCGTCGGGTTGTCGGTCGCGTTCGGCATTGCCGCGGTGCTGATCGTTTCAGTGATCCAGCGCTCCAAGGAGATCGGCATCTTGCGCGCGATGGGGACCTCGCGCGGCCAGATCATGCGCCTGTTTCTCCTGCAGGGCGGCCTGCTCGGTTTCATCGGGTCGCTGTTCGGCGCCGCGATGGGCGCCGGTGCGTTGATCTATTGGCACGCGGTACAGCGCCAGGCCGACGGTTCGGAGCTGTTTCCGCTGATCCTGGAGCGGCGCCTGTTCCTGATCACGGCGGTGCTCGCCACCGTGACGGGATTGCTCGCCGCGATGGCGCCGGCGTTGCGCGCTGCCAGGCTCGATCCGGTGGTGGCGATCCGTGGCTGAGGACATCCTGCGCCTGGAGAAGGTGTGCAAGGCCTATAACGTCGGCCAGCCGACCGAGACCGAGGTGCTGCATGACATCGACCTCGAGGTCGATCGCGGCGAGTTCGTCGCGCTGATTGGTCCGTCCGGCTCCGGCAAGAGCACCCTTCTCAATATCGTCGGCCTGCTCGACCGGCCGACCTCCGGCCGGCTGACGATCAAGGGTCAGGATACGGCGGTGCTCGGCGATACCGAACTCACTCATCTGCGGGGGCACACCATCGGCTTCATCTTCCAATCTCATCTCCTGATCTCGGCCTTCACGGCCAAGGAGAATGTGATGATGCCCCTCCTGGTCGATCGCGGCTTCCCCAGTCCCGAGATCGAGGCCCAGGCCTCGCGCCTGCTGGACCAGGTCGGCCTCGCCAAATTCGCCAACCATCTCGCGAGCAACATGTCGGGTGGTCAGCAGCAGCGGGTCGCGGTGGCCAGGGCGCTGGCCATGAATCCCGATCTGGTTCTGGCGGACGAGCCCACCGGCAATCTCGACACCAAATCCGCAGAAGCGGTGTTCGGGCTGATGCGGGAGGTCAATCGCGCGGTCGGCACCAGCTTTCTGCTGGTCACCCACAACCTCGACCTGGCACGGCGCTGTGATCGCATCATCGAGGTTGTCGATGGACGGATCCAGCCTGACGGCGCGCCGCTTCGATCGTAGAATCGCCGCCGTTCGGGTGTTCAATGCGGGACCTGGATCATTGCGCCGCCAGAAGCGCAAGGGCCGGGTCGCCCGATCCGCAGCCGGGGCGGCTTGAAATTTTGGGGCTTATCAAAGGCTTGGTGGCGCTCTCTGTGCTCCTGGGGCCCGTTCTTGCTTGCCTAGCCCGGCGGCTTCCTTTATCCGGTGGGTCGCCTCGCAAGCGAGCGGTCCCGGCCGCGATTAGGGCTGGGCGCATGGTTGGCCAGGCTGGCCCCTCATCGGAAGCGATATCGCCCGAGCCGATCGTGCTGTTTTGGATCTTGGCACAGGAAAGAGCTGCGCATGGCTAACGTCGTGGTCGTCGGCGCCCAGTGGGGTGACGAGGGGAAGGGCAAGATCGTCGATTGGCTGTCGGAGCAGGCCGACATCGTCGTGCGCTTCCAGGGCGGTCACAACGCCGGCCACACCCTCGTCATCAACGGCGCGACCTACAAGCTCGCGCTGCTGCCGTCCGGCGTGCTGCGGACCGGGAAGCTGTCGGTGATCGGCAATGGCGTGGTGTTCGACCCCCAGGCTTTCCTGGACGAGGTCAGCAAGCTGCAGTCGCAGGGCGTTGCTATCAGCCCGGACAATCTGCGCGTCGCCGAGAATGTCACGCTGATCCTGCCGCTCCACCGCGAGCTCGACGCGCTCAGGGAATCCGCCAGCGCCGCGACCGCGATCGGCACCACGCGCCGCGGCATCGGCCCGGCCTATGAGGACAAGGTCGGCCGGCGCGCGATCCGGCTGATGGATCTGGCCGATCTCGACACGCTGCCGCATAAGATCGATCGCCTGCTCGCCCATCACAACGCGCTGCGCCGTGGTCTCGGCCTGGAGCAGATCGACGGCAAGGACATCCTGCGCGAGCTGACGGCATTCGCACCGAAGCTGCTGCCTTATGCCGAAACGGTCTGGCGGCTGCTCGACATCAAGCGCCGCGAGGGCAAGCGGATGCTGTTCGAGGGCGCACAGGGCGCACTGCTCGACGTCGATCACGGCACCTATCCCTACGTGACCTCGTCCAACACCGTGGCGGCGCAGGCCGCGACCGGCGCCGGCCTTGGGCCGGGCGCGATCGGCTACGTGCTCGGCCTGTGCAAGGCCTACACGACGCGGGTCGGGCAGGGGCCGTTCCCGACCGAGCAAGACAACGAGACGGGTCGCAAGATCGGCGAGCGTGGCCGTGAATTCGGAACAAACACCGGCCGGCCGCGTCGTTGCGGCTGGTTCGATGCCGTTCTGGTTCGCCAGGCGGTGCGGACGTGCGGCATTAACGGTCTTGCGCTGACCAAGCTGGACATTCTCGATGGTTTTGACACGATCGATGTCTGCACCGGCTATCGGCTGGACGGTAAGGAGATCGATCATTTCCCGGCAGGCGAGGGCGCACAGGCCCGGGTCGAACCGATCTATGAGACCATCGAAGGCTGGAAGCAGCCGACCGCGAATGCGCGCTCCTGGGCCGATCTGCCGGCACAGGCTATCAAATACGTCCGGCGGATCGAGGAACTGGTGGGTTGTCCGATCGCGCTGCTTTCCACGAGCCCCGAACGCGAGGATACTATTCTGGTCCAGAATCCCTTTGAGGCATGACGGGACCCGACAGCGCAGCCCGCGAATTGAGTTGATATGGCCGACTACTACCCGCTGATAGCCCGTGCCATTGCCGGATTGGACCCCAATGCTCCCGGCGAGAGCCGGCGCGCGCTCTATGAGCGGGCTCGGGCGGCGCTGATCGCCCAGCTGCGGAGCGTCCAGCCGCCACTCAGCGAGTCCGAGATCACGCGTGAGCGGTTGTCGCTGGAGGAGGCCGTCCGCAAGGTGGAAGCGGAGGCAGCCCAGCGCGCCCGCGAGGCGCAGCGGGCGTCCAGCGGCGCCGCGCGTCCAGGCGATGCCTTGCGGCGGGCCGGAGCGCGCAATCCGGATGGGCCGGCGGCGCCGGTGGCCCAGCCCGGGCCCGGACCGGACCAGGCGCCATCTCCCGCCCCTCGGCCTCGGCCCGCGGCAGTGCCGCCGATGTCCCGCGATGATCGTCCGCCGCTCGGCTCCGAGCCGCCGGACGCAAGGCCTGCCCGTGCCCCGCGGCCTGATCTGCCACCCGCCGCTGCCGCGCCGACGGCTCCGCTGCGTCCCCAGCCGCCGCAAGCGGCAGCTCAGGACGCACCGCCTCCGCCGGTGCGCGAACGAACCGCCGCTCCGCGCCGCGGTCCGGACAGCAGCGGCCCCGCTGCAACGCCGGCGATGCGCGGCTTCCGCGACATCACGGCCGATGTCGACGACCTCGGCAAGGCGACCGCCCAGGCCAATCGCGCCGCGCGGAAGACCTACGCCAATGTTCCCGCGACCGAGCTCGATCGTCTCGACGGCGATGACGACCGGCCGCCACTGCCCGAGCCGCCTTATTCCTATGACGAGTCGGTCCAGGAGGCGGAACGTTACGCTCTGCCGGCCACGTCCGCCCGTCAGCGCGCCGGGGCGGAGCGCGAGGGCAAGAAGAAGTCGGAGCGGAGCGGCTCAACCTTCCCGTTCAAGGCCGCCATCGGTGCCGGCATCGTGCTGATCCTGATCGGCGCCGGCATTCTGTGGGGCCGGCCGCTGGTCAGCGCCGTCACCAACCTGTTCAAATCGTCCTCGACCGTCGAGGTACCGAAGGACAATGGCGCGCCGCTGACGAAGCCGAAGATCACCGACCGGGTCGGCCAGGCGCCGTCCTCGGACCAGATCGCGCCGGTCGCGCAGCGGGTCGTGCTCTATGACGAGGATCCCGGCGATCCCAAGGGCAAGCAATATATCGGATCGGTGGTCTGGCGCACCGAGCAGATCAAGGCGACGGGGACGCAGAAGGCGGATATCGCCGTTCGGGCGGACATCGAGATTCCTGATCGCAAGTTCAAGATGACGATGTCGTTCCGCCGCAACACCGACACGTCGCTGCCCGCGAGCCACACCGCCGAGCTGACCTTCATCCTGCCGCAGGATTTCTCCGGCGGTGGTGTCGGTAACGTGCCCGGCATCCTGATGAAATCCAACGAGCAGTCGCGCGGAACGCCACTGGCCGGCCTTGCGGTCAAGGTCACCGATGGCTTCTTCCTGGTCGGCCTGTCCAATGTGGACGCCGACCGGACCCGCAACGTTCAGCTGCTGAAGGAGCGCTCCTGGTTCGACGTGCCTCTGGTCTACACCAATCAGCGGCGGGCGATCATCGCGATCGAAAAGGGCGCACCGGGGGAGCGGGCCTTCAACGACGCGTTCACGCTGTGGGGTGACTGACCGGACGGCACGGGCTTCGCGGGTTCGGCCATTGAGCGAGGCAGGAGGTTTGGCATGAAGCGGTATCTGATCTTCGTTGCCGTCGGGCCGGCGCTGGGCGGCTTCGTGCTGCTCCTGGTCACCACCTATATGTCCGGCTATTGGACCAACACCGACGCGGGCGAGGTGGCCAAACTGTTCAAGGTGTTCGTCACCTCGCTGCAGTTCAGCTATCTGTTCGGCTTCCTGCCCGCCCTCATGATGTGCGCGATCGACGACATCCTGTTCCATGTCCGGCGCATTCCGCCGGGGCTGCGCATGCTGCTGGTCGGCAGCGTCGGCTTCCTGCTGGCCGGCTTCAACTATGCCTCGCATGGTTCCGATTCGGGGGCCCTGCAATGGATCCTCTATGGGATGGTCGGCTTCATTCCGGCGACGGTGTCGTCCTGGCTGGTTCATCGCTATGTCGACGAGCCGCTCCCCGGCGCCGCGCCCGGTCAGCCCCGCGAGCACAGCGCGTGACGGCGTGACGCAACTTGCGCGGCGCCGCCGCGTTTCTATGTGATGGGCATGCAAGACCAGGTCTCGACGACATCTCGCCGTCCAACCGGACGTGCCTCGCAGGCGCGCTTCAACGCGCATGAGGCGCGTGGGCCGATCATCGACCAGGACGGGCGGGAGATCCCGCAAGGACCGTTTCAGGGTCCGTCCGGCGGCGCCTTCGACGGGCCCGGCGGCCTCCGCTTCGACTTTCAGACCACCAACCCGTTCGGCAATCTGACCCGTGAGCAGCGCGTTGCGCGGCTCGAGGCGGTGGCCAAGCTTCTCGACGTCGCCTTCGTGCTGCCCGGCACCAATATTCGCTACGGCATCGACGGGATCATCGGCCTGATCCCGGTTGTCGGTGACCTCATCGCGACCGCGCTGTCGCTGTGGCTGGTGCGCGAGGCCCGCGCGCTCGGCGCGCCCTGGCACGTGATCACGCGCATGCTCGGCAATGTCGCGGTCGAGGGCGTGATCGGCATGGTGCCGGTCGCCGGCGACGCCTTCGACGTGCTGTTCCGCGCCAATATGCGCAACGCCAGGATCCTGCGGCGCTGGCTGGACACCCAGCCGCGGTGAGGCGCGGCGAAGCAGCACACGCAGGCCACAAAAAAACTGCCCCGCTCGAGGCGGGGCAGGGTTTCGTCTGAAGGCCTAGTCGGGTTACGCCGCGTCGGCGTCCGGAGCCTTCTCAACCGCACGGCGCGGCAGCGGGAACGCCTCGCTCTCATACAGGGTGCGGATGCCGTTCTGGTCGAAACGGGCCTCCTCGACCTGCAGATAGGCGCCATTCAGCGAGTCCGCCGGCAACTCTTCCATGGCGAAGCGGACTGCTTCAGCCGCAGTGCCGAACCGCCGATAGGCGAAGCCCGCCCGCTTCTTCTTGCGAATGGCGGCGGGGAACAGTTCGGCAGAAGTGTTGAAGTTGAACGGACGCATTGGACGCATGGTCTGAGACCTCTTCTTGTCGGCTAAGAGCGCTGACGCGAGCTTTCGAACGATCAAGCTTGGCAATGACGCCAGCGATTGCGGGAGTGGAGGGCGGTATATGCCGCTCCAGGCGGCCCAGCCCTGCATGTCAGTTACGACCCCTAATATAGGCCGATTTGACAGAAATGCGAATCCTGCCCGGTCACATCGTAAATCCAGCCTGCTGCGGGCCTGATGAAAATATTTTATCTTTTCAATGATTTAGTCGATCTGCAACTTGTGAATGCAGGGGAGGCCGATCCGCACAGCGAAAATCTCGCGCCGCGCGGCGGATTTTGGCCGCTCCGGACCGGGAAATTCGCCGCGCCGGCTCCCGATACCGCCGTGGAAGCGGCGCCGGGAGCATGCCATCGTCGTCACCGCGGCTTCAGCTTCAGTGCCGCCGAGTTGATGCAATAGCGCAGGCCGGTCGGCCCCGGACCGTCGGGGAACACGTGGCCGAGATGGCCCGAGCATTTTGAGCACAGCACCTCGGTGCGGACCATGCCGTGGGTATAGTCGGTCTCCTCGTCGATATGGTTTTCGACCGCCGGCTGGGTGAAGCTCGGCCAGCCGCAGCCGGAGTCGAACTTGGCGTCGGATTCGAACAGGGTCTGGCCGCAGCCGGCGCAGACATAGCTCCCGGCGCGGTGCTCATGCTCGTACTCGCCCGAGAACGGACGTTCGGTCGCCTTCTCGCGCAGCACGGCGTACTGCATCGGCGTCAGTTCCTTGCGCCACTCGGCCTCGGTTTTGACGACCTTGTCGCTCGTCTTGGTGTCGCTCATCTCAGCTCCTTCGGCGGACCAGCCCAGTCCGCTCCTTTCGATGACATCTCGGCCGGCAGCGTCGCCTCAAGCGATCGCTCGGCTCTTCATCGGCTCCGGTCACGCTCAGTTCGTCGCTTTCGCGTCGCTGACCAGCGTCGGCTTCTCGATATAGTTCTCCGCGAAGATCTTCTTCAGGTTCTCGATCTTCGGCAGGTCGTTATAGGCGATATAAGGCTGGCTCGGGTGCAGCGTCAGATAGTCCTGATGATAGGCTTCAGCCGGGTAGAACGCCTCGAGCTTGCCCACCTTGGTCACGATCGGCTTGCCGAACACCTTGGCCTTGTCGAGCTGGGCGATATAGGCCTCGGCCACCTTCTTCTGCGCGTCCGACGTGGTGAAGATCGCCGAGCGATATTGCGGGCCGGAGTCAGGGCCCTGGCGGTTGAGCTGGGTCGGATCGTGCACGACGGAGAAGAAGATCTGCAGGATCTTCCCGTAGCTGATCGTCTTCGGGTCGAACTTGATCTGCACCGATTCCGCATGGCCCGTGGTGCCGCTCGAGACCGTTCGATAGTCGGCTGTGGCCTTGGTGCCGCCGGCATAGCCAGACACCGCGCTGACCACGCCCGCGGTGTGCTGATAGACGCCCTGGACACCCCAGAAACAGCCGCCGGCGACCACGGCGGTCTCCAGCCCGTCGCCGGCCGGTTGGTCCTGTGCCGGCGGCGGGATCACCACCGCCTCCTCAGCGGCGTGCAGCGGCTGCCACGCCAGGAGTCCGGCCGCTGCGATGGCGCCGAGCAGGGCGGTCTTGATGAAAAGGGAGCGGGTGAGGCGCATCTTGGATCCTCGTCTGGGTGACTTGTTTCATGTCGCCGGCCGGAACACTGGCCCGTCCCGGCCTCTGTCGCAAGATACGTCGGCGGTCTCTGGGCGTTACAGCGGCGGCCACACGACTGCGTGAACAAGCCGCCAGGGGCCTGCCGGTCCGCCTCGCCGACCGCGGAGCATGCGGCTGGCGAGGCCGGCCTCGCCCGAGGTACGACGTTCTTCGACCATTGATGTTCCTGCCGGTTCCGTCCGAGATCCGCCGCGACTATGTTCCGATCGGCCCTGCCGCTCCTGCGCGGACGTCATGCCGACCCGCTGGCGGCAAAGCAAAGCGACGCGCAAACCGTGGCGTTCAAGTCATGGTACACTTCGCTATCGATCGAATAATTGTCGCGCGGTCGTGATGCGTCCGGTGGACGATCGGCGTGGACGACCGATCCGATGCTCACCATATCCGGGCCAACAGCGATGAGGCGATCGCGCCTCTGACGGAAACGATCCTTCAAGAGAACCGGCCGAGTGAATCCGCGATCTCCCACCGCCAGAGATCGGAGACCCATCATGACATCTTGGAAAACGCTGACGGCAGCGCTGCTGCTGCCGACGATGGCGGCTGCCCCGGCATCGGCGCAGGGCTGGTTCTGGGGACAACAAGAGCCCGCGGCCTTTCAGGCGATGTATCCCAATCGCGACGTGCTCAATGGCGGCGCGCTGACGCCGGCCGGACGCATGGGGCTGGTGCGGACCCATGGCGCTGCGCCAGCCCATCCGCAACCCGCTCCCGCGCCGGGACGCTTCGGTCCGGCCGGCCCTGCGCATCGGCGCTGATGCGAGGAAGAGTGGCGAACCGCACGATGCGCGACGCGCGCTCGTGCGGGGAAGCTCGCCTCAGTTCGCGTGCTCCTCGCGCTCGTGGATGACGCTGGCGCGGCCGACGATGAGGTCATCGACATGGCCGATGCGCGACACGTCCTTGCCGGCATAGGGCAGAGAGTGCAGCACGCAGCGCATCGCGTTCAGCCGCGCGCGCTTCTTGTCGTCCGACTTGATCACGGTCCACGGACAGTCGGCGGTGTCGGTCGAGAAGAACATCGCCTCCTTGGCGCGGGTATAGTCGTCCCATTTGTCGAGCGAGGCGGTGTCGATCGGTGACAGCTTCCACTGCTTCAAGGGGTGCGCCTCGCGCTCCTTGAAGCGGCGGCGCTGCTCCTCGCGGCTGACCGAGAACCAGAACTTGATCAGGTGCATGCCGCTGCGCACGAGGTTACGCTCGAACTCCGGCACCTGGCGGAGAAATTCGTCATATTCGGCCTGAGAGCAGAAGCCCATCACGCGCTCGACGCCGGCGCGGTTGTACCAGGAGCGATCGAACAGCACGATCTCGCCCGCTGTCGGCAGGTGTTCGACATAGCGTTGAAAGTACCATTGGCCACGCTCGACGTCGCTCGGCTTGTCCAGCGCCACGACGCGGGCGCCGCGCGGGTTGAGGTGTTCCATGAAGCGCTTGATGGTGCCGCCCTTGCCCGCGGCGTCGCGGCCCTCGAACAAGAGTACCAGGCGCTGCCGCGCGTCCTTCATCCAGTTCTGCAGCTTGAGCAGCTCGGTCTGCAGGATGAATTTCTGCTCCTCATAGTCCTTGCGATACATGCGGTATTTGTAAGGGTAGCCGCCCTGTCGCCAATTGTCGGCGAGTTCGTCGGAGGTGTGGCGCTTGTCGCGTTTTGTCTCCCGGCCGTCGATCAGCGCCTTCATCAGCTTGGCATCATCGGGCGCGGCGCCGTCGAGCATGGCCCTCACCGGAGCGCTGTTCGCGTCGAGCCTCGGCGGTCCATTCAGCACGCTCTCGAAGGCCGACAGCTCGGTGATCTGCGCCGCCTGCATCGATTCATCGATCAGCGACTGGGCGATCGGATCGAGCGGAGCTGCGGATTGCCGTCGCGCGACGTTGGCCTTCGCGCTCGCGCGCCTGGTGCGTGACCCATTCGAGGCCGTGTCTTTCGTGGTCTTCCTTGCCATGCGATTGCGCCCCGCCTGCTGTTGTCGTGCAGAGATGTGAATCGATTTTTATCTGCCAAGCGTGCTGCGGCAGGTTGACCTGGATCAACTGGTCGCAGCTTGAGGCTGTGCGAGGCAGTGCGATACCGCCATCTCTCGATGCGAAGGTTAAACAACGATGGATAGGCGCTTCGCGGCGCGGGTGATGCCGGTGTAGAGCCAGCGCGCGCGGGCTTCCTGGAAGGCGAAGCTCTCGTCGAACAGCACGACGTCGTCCCATTGCGAGCCCTGCGACTTGTGCACGGTCAGCACGTAACCGTAGTCGAACTCATCATAGGGCTTGCGCTGGTCCCATGGGATGTCCTCGATACCGCCAGCGAAGCATTCGCCGCGCACCGAGACCTTGGTCACCGTGCGTCCGAGATCTTCATCGGGCGCGACGCGCATCGTGACGATCTTGGACTTGGAGGTGGCGCGCGACTTCACCCGCCACAGGCCGCCATTGAACAGGCCCTTCTTGCGGTTGTTGCGCAGGCAGACCAGCTTGTCGCCGGCCACGGGGAGCGCGTCCTCGATGTCGAGGCGCTGCCGGAACCGGTTGTTGTAGGCGCGGCGCGTGGCGTTGCGGCCGACCAGCACCTGGTCGGCCTCCATGACGCGGGACGGATCGAGTTCACGACGCTCGACCACCTCGCTCTCGCCATAACGACCGATGTCGAGCGTGTTGCCTTCGCGCACGTCCATCGACATCCGCACGATCGGATCGTCCTTGGCCTGGCGATGCACCTCGGTCAGCATCACGTCCGGCTCGCTCTCGGTGAAGAAGCCGCCGCCCTGCACCGGCGGCAGCTGCGCGGGATCGCCGAGCACCAATAGCGGACAGTCGAACGACAACAGGTCGCGGCCGAGATCGGCGTCGACCATCGAGCATTCGTCGATGATGATCAGCTTGGCCTTGGACGCCGGCGCGTCGTCCCACAATTCGAAGTTCGGCTGCTCCTCGCCGCTCTCGCGGGCGCGATAGATCAGTGAGTGGATGGTGGAGGCGTCGTCGCAGCCCTTGTTGCGCATCACCAGCGCCGCCTTGCCGGTGAAGGCCGCGAACTTGACCTCGCCATCGACGCCCTCGGCGATGTGGCGGGCGAGCGTGGTCTTGCCGGTTCCGGCATAGCCGAACAGCCGAAACACCTGCGGCGTGCCGTTCTGGCCGGGCTTCGCCTTCAGCCAGTCCGAAACGGCTTTGAGGGCGGAATCCTGGTGGGGGGAGAAGGTGGTCATGGCTCACGGGGAAGGAGCCGCAGGGCGACTCGGGACATTCTGTGAACCTAAGGGCTGCGGGCGGGAGATCAAGCGCTCGATGCGCATGGGTCCGAGCCTCCCCGCGTGCGGGGGAGGCCGCATCGCATCGAAAGATGCGCTGCGGGTGGGGGGAATGCTCCGGCGGGACTGCCCGTGTGGCGCCCCCACCCCAGCCCTCCCCCGCAGGCGGGGGAGGGGGCGCAGGGGGCTCGCGGCGATTGCTACGGCTCGATTCAGAAGGAAGGTGAGCCTACTGCCAGCCCGGCACGCCCCTCATGTCCGGCAGATGATGCGCGATGCCCTTGTGGCAGTCGATGCAGGTCTTTTCACCGGTGAAGAGGAAGCGCTGGTGGGCTTCGACGGCGCGCGGCGACTGCTTGGTGATGTCCATCGACTGCGCGCTGTGGCAGTTGCGGCACTCCAGGGAATCATTGGCCTTGAAGCGCGCCCATTCGTGCAGCGCCAGCTCGAGCCGGCGGTCGGTGAACTTCTCGCGGGTGTCGATCGAGCCGAACAGATGGCCCCAGACCTCCTTGGACGCCTGCATCTTGCGCGCGATCTTGTCGGTCCAGTTGTGCGGCACGTGGCAGTCCGGGCACGATGCGCGCACGCCGGAGCGGTTCGAGAAGTGCACGGTCGTCTTCAGCTCGGCGAACACGTTGTCCTTCATCTCGTGGCAGCCGGTGCAGAACTTCTCGGTGTTGGTGATCTCCAGCGCGGTGTTGAAGCCGCCCCAGAAGATCACGCCGGCGACGAAGCCGGCGAGTACCAGCACGCCGAGACCGAAGATCGAACTCGGCTTGAGCAGCACGTCGATCAGGTCGAGCACGAACTGCCAGGCGCGACGGACGAGGCCGAGCCGTTTTTCGGGGGCCGGCGCTCCCGTCCCCTGCGGGATGTCGGCGCTGCTCATCGTTTGCCACCCGGCTTGTCGTGCGACAGCACCGTGTCGATGTCGACGAAGTCGTTGCTGACGGGCGGATTGGCCATACTCTGCGGCACGTGGCATTGGGTGCAGAAGTAGCGGCGCGGCGACACCGAGGCCAGGAACTGTCCGTCACGATCCATGAAATGGGTGATCGAGAGCATCGGCGCCTTGGACTCTGCCGTACGGGCGCGGGCATGGCAGGACAGGCATTTGTTGCCCTGCATGTCGACCTGGTAGCCGTCGATCGAATGCGGGATCACCGGCGGCTGCTCGGGATAATTGCGCACCTCCTTCTCGGCGGTGTTTTTCATCGGCTGCATCGGCGGCGCCGGGCCCTCGTCATTGAGCGCAGCAGGGCCGCGCAGGGAGGAGGAGACGCTCTGGGCGAGCAGGGCGCTCGAGCCGGCCGCGAGGCTGGCCGCGAGCAGCATCATTGCAAGTTTCTTGATCATGGTCGTCACACCCGCTCGATGCGCACCGCGCATTTCTTGTAGTCGGTCTGCAGCGAGATCGGATCGGTGGCGTCGAGCGTCACCTTGTTGATCAGCTTCGACTCGTCGAACCACGGCACGAAGACGAGGCCGCGCGGCGGCTTGTCGCGGCCGCGTGTCTCGACGCGGGCGCGGATGAAGCCGCGCCGCGAGGCGACCTTGACCTCGTCGCCACGCCTTAAGTTTGCTTCCTGCGCGTCGTCCGGATGCATGAAGCAGACGGCTTCGGGGAACGCCTTGTAGAGCTCGGGCACGCGGCGGGTCATCGTGCCGGAATGCCAGTGCTCGACCACGCGTCCCGTGGACAGCCAGAACGGATAATCCTTGTCGGGCGATTCCGCCGGCGGCTCGTAGGGCAGGGCGAAGATGCGCGCCTTGCCGTCGGGGAAGCCGTAGAACTGCACGCCGGTGCCGGCCTTGACGTAAGGGTCCGAACCCTCGCGGAAGCGCCAGCGCGTTTCCTTGCCGTCGACGACCGGCCAGCGCAGGCCGCGCTCCTTGTGATAGGCCTCGAACGGCGCGAGGTCGTGGCCATGGCCGCGGCCGAACGCGGCGTATTCCTCGAACAGGCCCTTGTGGACGTAGAAGCCGAACGCCTTGGACTCGTCGTTGGCATAGCCCGCCTCGATCTGGTCGAGCGGGAATTTGTCGACCTGGCCATTCTTGTAGAGCACGTCGAACAGCGTCTTGCCGCGGACATCCGGCTTCTTCGCGATCAGCTCCTCGGGCCAGACCTCCTCGATCTTGAAGCGCTTCGAGAACTCCATCAGCTGCCAGAGATCCGAGCGCGCCTCGCCCGGCGCCGACACCAGCTGGTGCCAGAACTGCGTGCGCCGCTCGGCATTGCCATAGGCGCCTTCCTTCTCGACCCACATCGCGGTCGGCAGGATCAGATCGGCGGCGAGCGCGGTGACGGAGGGATAGGCGTCGGAAACGACGATGAAATTGTCGGGGTTGCGGAAGCCGGGATAGGTCTCCTCGTTGGCGTTGGGGCCGGCCT
Source organism: Bradyrhizobium denitrificans (assembly GCF_013179005.1). Taxonomy (NCBI): domain Bacteria; kingdom Pseudomonadati; phylum Pseudomonadota; class Alphaproteobacteria; order Hyphomicrobiales; family Nitrobacteraceae; genus Bradyrhizobium; species Bradyrhizobium denitrificans. Next base: position 52,569 of record NZ_JABFDP010000038.1, read on the forward strand.
GGAGATTGTTGTTGACCTGCACCCAATAGGCGTTGAGCAGGCCGTCCTTCAGCATCCGGCTCTGCAGCACCGCGTGATAGCCGGGCTTGTCCGGGATCGTGCCCTCCGGCAGCTGCCAGATGTGCTCCGCCTTGGTACGGTGCTCCTTGTTGGTGACGACCATGTCGGCGGGCAGGCGGTGCGAGAAGGTGCCGACCTCGCGCGCGGTGCCGCAGGCCGAGGGCTGGCCGGTCAGCGAGAACGGGCTGTTGCCGGCCTCGGCGATCTTTCCGGTCAGGAGATGGATGTTGTAGACGAGGTTGTTGCACCAGACGCCGCGGGTGTGCTGGTTGAAGCCCATGGTCCAGAACGAGACCACCTTGGTCTTGGGATCAGCATAGAGCTCGGCCAGCGCCTCGAGCCGGTTCAACGGCACGCCGGACATCTCGGCGGCCTTCTCCAGCGTGTAGTCCGAGACAAACTTGGCGTATTCGTCGAAGCTGATGTCGGTGGCGTCGTTGGCCTTGGCGGCACCCGTCGCCTTCTTCTGCAGCGGGTGCTCGGGCCGCAGGCCGTAGCCGATGTCGGTCTGGCCCTTCTTGAACACGGTATGCGCCTGGACGAAGTCCTTGTTGACGCGGCCGGTCTTGATGATGTGGTTGGCGATCGCGTTGAGCAAATAGAGATCGGTCTGCGGCTTGAACACCATGCCGATATCGGCGAGGTCGAACGAACGGTGCTCGAAGGTCGAGAGCACGGCGACCTTGACATGCGGCGCCGACAGCCGGCGGTCGGTGACGCGGGTCCACAGGATCGGATGCATCTCAGCCATGTTGGAGCCCCACAGCACGAACGCATCGGCGGCCTCGATGTCGTCGTAGCAGCCGGCCGGCTCATCGATACCGAAGGTGCGCATCATGCCGGCCACGGCCGAGGCCATGCAGTGCCGCGCATTGGGGTCGATGTTGTTGGTGCGGAAGCCGGCCTTGAACAGCTTCGAGGCCGCATAGCCCTCCCAGATCGTCCATTGTCCCGAGCCGAACATGCCGACGCCGGAGGGGCCGCGCTTCTTGAGCGCATCCTTGAACTTCAGCGCCATGATGTCGAACGCCTCGTCCCAGGAGACGGGCGTGAACTCGCCATTCTTGTCGTACTTGCCGTTGGTCTTGCGCAGCATCGGATGAGTCAGGCGATCATGCCCGTACATGATCTTGGACAGGAAGTAGCCCTTTACGCAGTTGAGGCCGCGATTGACCTCGGCCTTGATGTCGCCATGGGTGGCGACCACGCGGTTGTCCTTGGTCGCGACCATCACGCTGCAGCCGGTGCCGCAGAAGCGGCAGGCGGCCTTGTCCCATTTGAGTTCGCTGGCCTCCCGCTCGGTAACGAGGTTGGCCGCGAGCGAGGTGCTGGGCATGCCGGCGGCGGCTGCCGCGATGGCGGCGGCCTCCAGCTTCAGCATCTGGCGACGATCGATCTTCATGTCGGTCATGGTGGTCTCGGTTGATTAGCCGGCGTCGATGGCGTGAAAGACGAGGCAGGCGGAATGCACGCAGGGAATTGCGGAGATCGTGGTCATGGTGGCGCCGAGCGCAGCGGCGTTCGGGGCATCGACGACGACGATCAGCTTGCCGCGCGCGTCGCGGCCGTGGATCTCGCAGCCGGCGAGCGCGAGGATTCCGGCGGCGACGCGGTCGAGCTGGTCGGGGCGGGTCTGCACGATGATCGAGGCGATCTCGCCCGAGGGCGGCGCGACCACGGGCTCGGCGGTGAGCACGCGGCCGGTGATCAGCGCGCGACGGTCGAGGGGAGTGCGGTGTGAGAGCATGAGAGCCGTCCTTGCGTTCAATGCGCTGCCGGCGGTCCGGGAGGACCTGCCATCATCTGGTACACCCACACCGTCAGCCCGTAGGAGCCGACGGTGGCGACCGCAAGCGCGGGCATCAGCACGGCGGTGAGGAAGAGGAAGGCAAAAATTTCCATGCGTCTGCGACGCGCACGCGCGTTCGCATCGCTGCCAACGAGCGACATGAGAGAATTCTCTGCTAGGGGATGGGGAGTTTGCGGCATCCGGGCCGCGCCTGTTTGCACGCTAGCGGAACCCTGGGGAACTTGCGTTGACGTGGATCAAGGCATGGAACTCCGGACCTGCCTGTCCTACCGCCACATCGGATTCTCCGATCGCTCCCTTCGATCTTGGTTGATGGCGCGTGAAGATGCGTGATTGCGTCGCAGCCCCCTGAGAAATTCTCGCTGCTTTTCGCGGGCTATTTGAAACAAACCCTGCTTCCGACCGCGCGCGCATAGGACCGGCATCGCTATTTTTCCGGGGTGCTCGACACCAGTTTTGCCCGCCACCATCATTGTTTCTCGCGCTGCATCAACGTGGATGCGCAGTCATGGTCGGAGAGGTCAATGAAGCGTCGTGATTTTCTGAAACTGTCGTTGGCATCGACCGCGGTGATCGCTGGCGCGACGCCGCTGCGCGCCGAGGACAGGCCGAAGGAGATCCGCATCGGCACCCAGAAGGGCGGCTTCTTCCCGGCGGTGCGGGCGCGCGGCACCATCGAGAATGCCTTCAAGGCTGACGGCATCAACGTCGTCTGGGTCGACTTCCAGTTCGGGCCGCCGCTGCTCGAAGCCATCAATGTCGGCAGCGTCGATTTCGGCTATGTCGGCGATGCGCCGCCGATCTTCGCCCAGGCCGCCAATGCCAAGATCCGCTATGCCGCGGCCGTCAAGCAGAACGGCAGCAGCCAGGCGATCATCGTGCCCAAGGATTCGCCGATCAAGACGCTGGCCGATCTCAAGGGCAAGCGTGTCGCCTTCGGCAAGGGCTCCAGTGCGCACAATCTGCTGGTGGCCGCGCTCGAGAAGGCGGGGCTTGCCTGGAGCGACATCATCCCCGCGCCGCTGGCGCCGGCGGATGCCACTGCGGCCTTCGTCAAGGGCTCGGTCGACGCCTGGTCGATCTGGGATCCGTATCTGGCGCTGGCCGAGCTGAAGGAGAATGCGCGCGCCATCGTGTTCGACAAGGACGTGCATAAGCCGAACTCGTTCTACATCGTCGGCAGCGACTTCGTCGAAAAATATCCCGCCATCGTCGCCAGGCTCAACGCGGCCTTCGCCGCCGAGGGCGTGTGGGCCAACAGCCATCACGAGGACGTGGCGAAGGCGCAGGCGGAAGCGACCGGCGTCGACATCGAGGCCGTGCGCCGCTTCGTCGACCGCTCGATCTACAGCGTCGTGCCGCTCGACGACGACATCATCAAGAGCCAGCAGGCGGTCGCCGATCGTTTCGCCCGCGTCGGCCTCATTCCCAAGCAAGTCAACGTCGCCGACATCGTCTGGAAGTGGACGCCGTCCACCTGACGCCTGATCGCGGCCTCCATCGAAAGAGAATGGCATGAGTAACGCTTCGAAGCCGAATGTGCTGTGGTTCCTGCCGACCCATGGGGACGGCCGCTATCTCGGCACCTCAGAAGGCGGCCGCGAGGTCAATTTCAACTATCTGCGCCAGATCGCGCAGGCCGCCGACCAGCTCGGCTATTACGGCGTGCTGATCCCGACGGGGCGCAGCTGCGAGGATTCCTGGATCGTCGCCTCGGCGGTGGCGCCGTTCACCGAGAAGCTGCGCTATCTCGTGGCGGTGCGGCCGGGCCTGCAGTCGCCGGGCGTGGCGGCGCGGATGACCGCGACGCTCGACCGCGTTAGCAACGGGCGCCTGCTCGTCAACGTCGTCACCGGCGGCGACCCGGTCGAGAACAAGGGCGACGGCATTTTCCTGTCGCATGAGGAGCGCTACGAGGTCACCCGCGAATTCCTCACCGTCTACAACGCGCTGCTCGAGGGCGAGGCGGTCAATTTCTCCGGCAAGCACATCAAGGTCGAGGACGGCCGGCTGCTGTTTCCGCCGGTGCAGTCGCCGCGGCCGCCGCTGTTCTTCGGCGGCTCGTCGGACGCCGGCATCGATGTCGCCGTCGACACCGTGGAGAAGTATCTCACCTGGGGCGAGCCGCCGGCCGATGTCGCCGCCAAGATCGCCAAGGTCAGGGCCGTCGCCGACAAGCGTGGCCGCAAGCTGTCCTTCGGCATCCGCCTGCACGTGATCGTGCGTGAGACCAACGAAGAGGCTTGGGCTGCGGCTGACGACCTCATCAAGCACGTCACCGACGAGACCATCGCCTCGGCGCAGAAGATCTTCGCGCGCATGGACTCGGTCGGCCAGCAGCGCATGTCGCAGCTGCATGGTGGCCGGCGCGACAAGCTCGAGATCAGCCCGAATCTGTGGGCCGGTGTCGGCCTCGTGCGCGGCGGCGCCGGCACGGCGCTGGTCGGCGATCCCGACACGGTGGCGGCGCGCATCCGCGAATATCAGGATCTCGGCATCGACACCTTCATCCTCTCCGGCTACCCGCATCTCGAAGAAGCCTATCGCTTCGCCGAGCTGGTATTCCCGAAGCTCGGGCTGAACGTGACGGAGCAGGGCGGCAACGTGACCAAGCTCCGGGCCAATACCGGGCCGTTCGGCGAGACCATCGCCAACGAGCATCGTCCTCTGCAGCGGGCGTCGCAATCATGAGCCTGATCGAAAGCCTTCCCAAGGTCGGCAACAAGGTCCGTCAGCTCACGGTGCCCAAGGCGGATGGATTACTGCCTTGGCTGGTGCCGCTCGCGATCATCCTGATCTGGCAGGCGGCCTCGGTCGCCGGCCTCGTCTCGCCGCGCGTGCTGCCGGCGCCGAGCGACGTCGCCCGCGCCGGCTGGAAGCTGTTGTGGTCGGGCGAGCTCGGCCGCAATATCTGGGTCAGTTTCTGGCGCGCCTCGATCGGCTTCCTGATCGGCGGCGGCATCGGTTTCGCCTTTGGACTCGCCAACGGCCTGTCGCAGCTCTCGGCGAAGCTCACCGACACCACCTTGCAGATGGTGCGTAACGTACCGCATCTGGCGCTGATCCCGCTGGTCATTCTCTGGTTCGGCATCGACGAGAGCGCGAAATTGTTTCTCGTGGCGCTCGGCGTGTTCTTCCCGGTCTATCTCAACACGCTGCACGGGATTCGCACCGTCGATCCGCAACTCATTGAAATGGGCCGGGTCTACGGCATGACCGACAGCGAGCTGTTCCGCCGCGTCATCTTCCCCGGCGCGCTGCCGTCGATCTTTGTCGGCCTGCGCTTCGCGCTCGGCATCATGTGGCTCACCTTGATTGTCGCCGAGACGATCGCGGCGTCCTCGGGGCTCGGCTACATGGCGATGCAGGCGCGCGAGTTCATGCAGATCGACGTCGTCGTGCTCTCCATCCTGATCTACGCCCTGCTGGGCAAGGTCGCTGACAGCGCCTCGCGCGCGCTGGAGCGGCTGACGCTGTCCTGGCATCCGGCCTTCAGCAAGCATTGAGGTCTGTAAATGCAGCAAGCGCTCCGAATCCCCGTGTCCGGCGTCGAGGCGATCGACAGCAGCGATGCGCTCGCGCATGCTGGGACATTCCGCCCCGCGAAGAAGTCCAGCGTGACCCCGCAGCCCGCCAAATCCGAGACTCGCGGCCTGCCGCTGGTGATCCGCGACCTCCGCAAATCGTTTGGCGACAATGAGGTGCTGCGCGGCATCGATCTGGAGATCCCGGCCGGGCAATTCGTCGCCATCGTCGGCCAAAGTGGCTGCGGCAAAAGCACGCTGCTGCGGCTGATCGCGGGACTCGACAAGCCGACGTCGGGCACGATCAGCTTTGGCGACGCGGCTGCGCGTCCCGAGGACGTGCGGGTCATGTTCCAGGAGCCGCGGCTGTTGCCTTGGGCGCGGGTGCTCGCCAATGTCGAGGTCGGTCTCGGCCGCGACCGCAAGGCCGAGGGCGCGCATGACCGTGCGCGCCAGGCGCTGGAGGAAGTCGGCCTTGCCGACAAGCGCGAGCAATGGCCGGCGGTGCTGTCGGGCGGCCAGAAGCAGCGCGTCGCGCTGGCACGCGCGCTGGTCAGCGGACCGCGCTTGCTGGCCTTCGACGAGCCGCTCGGCGCGCTCGATGCACTGACACGCATCGCGATGCAGCGGCTGCTGGAGCGGGTCTGGGCCGACCAAACCTTTACCGCAATCCTGGTCACCCATGACGTCTCCGAAGCCGTCGCCCTGGCAGATCGCGTGCTGGTGATCGAGGAAGGCCGGATTGCCGAGGACATCACGGTCGATCTGGCGCGGCCGCGCCAGCGCGGCTCTGCCGAGCTTGCCGCTCTGGAAGGCTCGATTCTGGGCCAGTTGCTTGGACCGGGCGGGGCAGGGTAGGAAAGATCAACGCAATGAACTCCATCGTCCGCCTCATGCCCGACGCCACGGCGCTTCAGCCCGACTTCCGTTCTGCGATGCGCCAGCTCGTCGGGGGCGTGAGCGTCATTACCGTTGGTCGCGGCGACGAGATCACCGGCATGACCGTGAGCTCGCTGTCCTCATTGTCGGTCGATCCTCCTTCCGTGATCGTCAGCCTTAATCGCAATGCGTCGTCCTGGCCGATCCTGCAGCGCGAGCGCGTTTTCGGCGCCAATCTGTTGGCCGCGGACCAGATCGACGTGGCCGAGCGGTTTGCTGGAAAAGGCGGGCTGAAGGGGGCCGAGCGCTTTGCCGGCGCCGAATGGCGCAGGCATGTGACGGGCGTTCCGCTGCTGGCTGGCGCACTCGCCGCGCTCGATTGCGAGGTGGAGGAGATCATCGAGCGGCATTCCCACGGTATCGTGATCGGCCGGGTGGTGCATGTCGAGGTCGCGCCGCAAGCGGCTGCCCTGGCATATTGGCATGGCGGCTATGTGCCGGTGGACCGTGAGGACGACTTGGCCAGGTTGGCGGCGCTGAGCGTGCCCGATCCAAGGCTCCCGCCCAAACGGTGAGATCAACGCCGACAGGGTGGCATCTGGACCTCCGACCCCGTAGAACCGCCCGGGCCTGCGGCGTTGTGGACGGCGGAACGGATGAAACGGATCGGAACCTGGGCGCTCTACCTGGTCGGCACGGTCGCGATCCTCTATCTCGCGCTCTATGCCTATGCGGTGCTCACGCAGCGTGAGTTCACGCCCGGCGATCCGATCCACATCTTCCGCAATCCCGAGGCGCCGAACTATTCGTAATGTCGGATTGTATCGCTGGGTGCGTCACCGGGACGGCTTGCGAATCCAGGGCTCGGAGGATTGCTCACAGTCCTGGAGCTGCATCCAGTCCTTCGTCAGAAACTGCACGCGGCAACGCCGCCACACCTTGCTCTGCCCCTTGCCATCCGCCGAGGTCTCGACGTCGGACAGCGACAGGATCGGCGGCCGCCAGCGATAACGCCACGCGCCGTCCCAGCCGTCACACCCGTCGCGGCCGCAGGCGAAATTGAACGAGGCCATCCGGCCACGCGTGCGGAAGCACCAGCTGCGCGAGCCCCATTCCTCGCCTTGTTGCGGCTTGACCAGAGGCGCATGGGAGGCCTGCTCCCAGCATCCCATGAGCACGTCGCGGGAGGCGGCATCGGCTGTCGAAAACGCAGACGGCGCGCCCAGCATGAGCGCGCCGCCGAGAACGAGGTCATAAATCCGCGCGAGCTTATGCCGGGCTCGGCATGCGCGGCGTATCGCCGGTGCCCGGCGCCGGAATCGGCACGCCGCCATCGGCATATTCGTTGAGCTTGTTGCGCAACGTGCGGATCGAGATGCCCAGAATGTTGGCCGCATGTGTCCGGTTGCCCAGGCAGTGCTTCAAGGTTTCCAGGATCAGGTCGCGCTCGACGTCGGCGACTGTGCGACCGACGAGCGCGCGCGTGACCTGCTCGGCGGCCATCGTAGCATGGGCGACGGCGGGCTGCGTCTTGCCGATGTCCAAGCGGGCGCCGTCGGGCGTCAGGATCGCGTCCGGCCCGATCTCGTCGCCCTGCGCCATCAGCACCGCGCGGTGCAGCGTGTTCTCCAGCTCGCGCACATTGCCCGGCCAGCGGTTGGTGGTGAGGACGCGCTTGGCTTCCGCCGAGATCGGCCGCAGCGGCACGGCATTGGCCTCCGAATATTTGCGGGCAAAGTGCTGCGCCAGTTCGAGGATGTCGGCGGGACGCTCACGCAAGGGCGGGATCTTCAGGTTCACGACGTTGAGCCGGAACAGCAGATCCTCGCGGAACGTGCCTTCGCGCACGGCGTCCGCAAGGTTGCGGTTGGAGGTGGCGATGATGCGAATGTCGACCGGCACCGGGCGGGTGCCGCCGACGCGGTCGATCACGCGCTCCTGGATCGCGCGCAGCAGCTTGGATTGCAGCCGCACATCCATTTCCGAGATTTCGTCGAGCAGCAGGGTGCCGCCATTGGCCTCCTCGAACTTGCCGACGCGGCGCGCAACCGCGCCGGTGAAGGCGCCTTTCTCGTGGCCGAACAGCTCGGATTCCAGGAGATGCTCGGGGATCGCAGCGCAATTGATCGAGATGAACGGGCGTTTGGCGCGCAGCGAACGGCTGTGGACATAGCGCGCCAGCACCTCCTTGCCGGTGCCGGATTCACCGGTGATCATCACCGAGGCGTCGGAGCCGGCAATCTGTTGCGCCAGCTTGATGACCTTGGCCATGGCCTCGTCGCGGTAGACGAGGTCGCGGGAGTCGTTGGCCACGGCGGCCAGCACGGCCGCGATCAGCTCGGGATCCGGCGGCAGCGGAATGTATTCCTTGGCGCCGGCATGGATGGCGGCGACCGCGGCGCGGGCGTCGCTGGTGATGCCGCAGGCCACGATCGGCACATGAATGTGCTCGGCGTCGAGCCGCATCACCAAGTCGCGAATGTCGAGCGCAACGTCGACCAGCAGGAGATCCGCGCCCTTGCCGCCGCGCAGCACCCGCATCGCCTGTTCATTGTCCTCGGCATGGGTGACGGTGGCGCCGTTCTCCATGGCGATCTTGGTGGCCGCAGTGAGCTGGCCTTTCAGCGTTCCGACGATCAGAAGCCGCATGTTGATCTCCTATTCGACCGCGCTGCTCTCGACGGGCGCGCGTGGGTTTCCTGTCAGTTCCGGTCGGATTTGATGATTTCCGTCATCGTCACGCCGAGCTTGTCTTCGACCAGCACCACCTCGCCGCGTGCCACGAGACGGTTGTTGACATAGATGTCGATGGCTTCGCCGACCTTGCGGTCGAGTTCCAGGACGGTGCCGGGTCCGAGCTTCAGCAACTCGCCGACATCCATCTTGGAGCGGCCGAGCACGGCCGAGACCTGCACCGGCACGTCGAACACCGCCTCGAGGTCGGCGGCGATGCGCGAGGCATGCTCTTCCTCGTTGTAACCGACGTCGTCGCTCAAAGGCGGCGCATCTGCCGAATTGAGGTCGGGAAGCGGGATCTCGTTGTCGCTCATGACTTAAACTCCCTCGGCCACTGCCATGGCCTAGTTCTTCTTGGACGCCATATAGCGTCCGACCAGTTCGTTGATCTTGGCGTCGATCGCCGCGCGCTCCAGCACGACGCCGCCATCGGCCCATTCGATGCGGCAATCGCCAGTCTCGATCTCCGGCTCGGCGAGGATGACGAGACGCCCCTCGAAGCCGCTCTGCTTGGCCAGCTTTTCGATCTTGTCGTGCGCAGCCTCGTACAGCGAGTCGTTGATGCGCAGCACCAGATGCGGCGTGGACACCAGATGCGCGAAACAGTCGCGAACGAGGCCCGTGATTTCGCCGAGCGGCTCGGCCGCGACCAGCGCCGCGCATAGTTTGCGGGCGACGGCGACCGCGACATCCACGGCCTCGGTCTCCATGCGCGTTTCGATGCCGGCATAGCGCGCGGCGATGCCCTGCAGATGGATATTGATCTGCTCCAGTGCGGCGGCGACCCGGCGGTCGGCCTCCACCTTGGCCTCGCGTTGGGCCGCCTCGTAGCCGTTGCGATAGGCGGCGGCTTCGGCGGCGGCCACCTTCTGCGCGATCTCCGCGGCCGTCGTCGCCCGCTCGCGCGTCTTCTCGGGCGCGGAGAAGTCGGTGTCGAACAGGAACTTCGCGGGTTGGGCCATCAATACACCAGTTCGTCGTCGGCGCGGTTCTTGCTGAGCATGATCTCGCCCTTGGCGGCGAGGTCCTTGGCGAGATTGACGAGCAGGGCCTGGGCTTCGTCGACATCACGCAGCCGCACCAGGCCCATCGCGGCCATGTCGTCCTGCAGCATCTTGGCTGCACGCGACGACATGTTGCCGAAGAAGAAGTTGCGCACCTCCTCATTGGCGCTCTTCAGCGCCACGCCCAGCTTGTCCTTGTCGACGTTGCGCAGCAGCGTCTGGGCCGAGGCGGAATCGAGCTTGATCAGGTCGTCGAAGGTGAACATCAGCGCCTTGATGCGCTCGGCCGATTCGCGGTTCTCTTCTTCCAGCGAGGTGATGAAGCGGGTCTCGGTCTGGCGGTCGAAATTGTTGAAGATCTCGGCCATGACCTCATGGGCGTCGCGACGGCGGGTCTGCGACAGGTTCGACATGAACTCGACCCGCAGCGTCTGCTCGACCCGCTCGATGACCTCCTTCTGCACCGCCTCCATGCGCAACATGCGGCCGATGACGTCGAGCGCCATGTCCTCGGGGAGGATTGCGAGCACACGGGCGGCATGCTCGGGCTTGAGCTTCGACAACACCACGGCGATGGTCTGCGGGTATTCGTTCTTGAGGTAGTTGGCGAGAACCTCTTCCTGGACGTTGGAGAGCTTCTCCCACATGTTGCGTCCGGCGGGGCCGCGGATCTCGTCCATGATGCCGTTGACGCGCTCCGGCGGCAGATATTGCTGCAGCAGCCGCTCGGTGGCGTCGAAATTGCCCATCAGCGCGCCCGATGCCGACATCCGCGACACGAATTCGAGCATCAGGTCTTCGACCACGTCGGCCTCGACGGTGCCGAGGGTCGACATCGCGAGCGACAATTCGCGCACCTCGTCGTCGTCGAGCTGCTGCCAGATCTTGCCGCCATACTGCTCGCCGAGCGCGAGCATCATCACGGCGGCGCGCCGCGGTCCGCTCAAGGGTTCGGTCTTCTCGCGTTGCGCCTGGCGGCTCGCAAGCGTCGCGATGACGGTGGAGATGTCGTTGGCGTTTGCGTTCTGCGTTTGCGGGAGCGACATGACAATCTACGTTCGGTTCAGTTGCTGCGGATCAAACAAAAGCGGGTCATTGCTGCTGCGGCTCGGCGAGCCACTGGCGGATGATGGCGGCGGCTTCGCCCGGATTGCGGTCGGCCAGCTCGCCCACCCGGTGCACCGACTGGGCGTGGACCTGTCCTTGGACCTGAGCGACGTCGATCAGGGTTGCGGTCTGCTGGGCGTGGGCCTGCGCCTGAGCGGTCTCGTCGGTGAGGGCGGGGACTGCGCTCTTCAGGGCCGCCGCGACCTCGTCGGAGGCGATGATCTTCTTCACCAGCGGCCGGACCACCATGAACACCACGACAATGCCGAGCAGCATCATCACGGCGAGCTCGATGACGTACATGACGTCATCCTTGGTGAATTGGAGCATTCCGAGGAAGCCGCTGGGCTCGTTGATCTGCGGGACCGTCGGCGCATCGGCGAATTTCAGGTTGACCACCTCGACCTGATCGCCGCGCTTCTGGTCGAAGCCGATGGCGGAGCGGACCAGAGCCGCAATGCGATCGAGCTCCTCCTTGCTGCGCTCCTTGTAGACCAGCTCGCCCTTCTCGTTCTTGGAGTAGGCGCCGTCGACCAGGACCGCGACCGAGATGCGGTTCACACGGCCGGCTTCGGTCACTTCGGTCTTGGTGGTCCGGGAAATCTCGTAATTGTTGGTCTCTTCGGTCTTCTTGCTCTGATCGCGCGGCGGCTGTTGCTGCTGCTGGTTCTGCTGGTTGCCCGGCAGCTCGTTGTTGACCGTGACCTGGCCGTTGCTTTCCGAACTGGCCGACTGCTCTTCACGGGTCTGGCTCGACCGGAGCACGCGGCCTTCCGGATCGTAGCGATCGGAGGTCTGAGTGATGCGGTTGAAGTCGAAATCGGCGGAGAGCTGGACGCGGGCACGGCCGGCGCCGACCACCGAGGAGACGATGTCCTCGACCTGCTTGCGCATCCGCTTTTCGAACGTGTTGCGGCGCTCGTCGCCGACCTGCTGGTCGATGTCGGTCTGGGTGCCGTCGGCGAGCAATTGTCCGGCTTCGTCGACGATCGAGACACGCTGCGGCTTCAGGCCGTTGACCGCTGAGGCGACGAGGTGGCGAATGGCGCGGATCTGAGCGGCATCGAGGGCGCCGCGCACGCGGACCACGATCGAGGCCGACGGCTCCGGCGTCTCGCGCGAGAACAGCGGCCGCTCGGGCAGAACGAGATGGACGCGGGCCGCCTGGATGCGGTCGATGGCGCGGATGGTGCGGGCGAGCTCGCCTTCCAGCGCGCGCAGATGGTTGATGTTCTGGACGAAGCTCGTGGTGCCCAGCGCGTCCGATTTGTCGAAGATCTCGTAACCGACGCCGCCGCCCTTGGGCAGGCCGCCTTCGGCGAGCTTCATCCGCAGCCGCGTCACCTTGTCCTTCGGGACCAGGATCACGCTGCCTTCATTGCGGATCTCGAACGGAATGCCCTGCCGCTCCAGATCCTTGATGATGCTGGAGGAGTCGTCCATGCCGAGGTCGGTGAACAGGGTCGTCATCTGCGGCGCCGTCACCCGCATGATGACGAAGCCGAAGAAGCCAATCAAAGCGGCAGTGACCGCGATCATGGCGGTGAGCCGCGCGGCGCCCAAACCCTTCAGGAAGTCCAAGAGACCTTGCAAGCAACTGCCCCATAATTCGGCATTCGACGGGTGGCAGCAGGAAGGTGATTTGAGCTTCGCAGGCCTTTAAGGCCGGTTGCAGAATTCGCGAAATTCAACCCGTAACCTTCGCCGACACCCGCATTCCAGGTGGCGATCCGATTCAGCCGCGGCCCCGTACGGACAGGTCGCGGAGGTTGAATCGAACCACTGGGCAATTATTGCCTATGGGAAGGTTTCGATATGGTTAACGGTGGTTAAAGGGTCCTAACAAAGTGTAGACATGGCAAAAATCGGCTTGGCGGGACCAAGCCGATTTTCGAAGACATCGCGCCGCGTTTGAAACGCTTTATTGGCGATATTGCTGAATTCGGGTGGTGCGCAAGCCGGCGAGACCGTGCTGGTCGATCGAGAACTGCCACGACAGGAATTCGTCGACGGTCAGGGTGTAGCGGCTGCACGCTTCTTCGAGGGACAGCAATCCGCCGCGAACGGCGGCGACGACTTCAGCCTTGCGGCGAATGACCCACCTCTTGGTGCCTGGGGCAGGCAAATCCGCGATGGTGAGCGGGCTGCCGTCAGGCCCGATGACGTATTTCACCCTCGGGCGATGGGGTTCTGTCATGGCGTACTCACAAACTCTTAACCACTGAACTCACGGTAAGACCCTACGCCGCCTCGCTTAAAATTTGCCTAAGCAAAGGGCGTGAATACGGCCCTGGCCGCAAATGCCGGCGCTCCCGGCGCCTGACGGCTCCGGGAGCGGGAATAGGGTAAATGATTGGTTAAGAATTTCCGGCGGTTACGCCGATATATTGCCGCCGTGGCTGAGCTTGAGGTTGAAGCTCAGCTGCAACCGTATCCGCTGTCTTTAGAGCGGGGGGCGGGGCGCCAACGGTCAGTTAACGATCCGCTGGATCTGGCTCACGGTGTAGGTCTGGCCGCCGATCGAGAGCAAGGGCGGTTGTTGCGTCAGGTCGACCGACGAGACGGTCCCCTCGATTTGGGTCGACACCGCCACCGGATTGCCGGAGCTGTCCTTGGCGGTCACGGTGAGCTTGTATTTTCCATCCGGCCATTGGGTGCCGTCGCTGCCCTGGCCGTTCCAGTTGTAGGCCTGGTTATCGCCCGCCTTTGCGTTGTAGGTGCCACTGAAGACGGTCTGACCGACGCTGTTGGTGATCGTCGCGGTCATGGTGCAGTCCTTGGGGATGCTGAGGTCCCAGCTGGCCTTGCCGCTCGCCAGGTTGGCCGTCGAACCCTTGACGACCGCCGTCTTGCCGACGAAGGCCAGCGCCTGGGTGGCCTGGGTCGTCTGCTGCATGGAGATCAAAGAGCCCAGCTGGTCGTTGGTCTTGAGCTGCTGCTCCACGCCCGCGAACTGAACGAGCTGCTGCGTGAACTGGTTGGTGTCCAGCGGATCAAGCGGGTTCTGGTTCTGCAACTGCGTCGTCAGCAGCGTCAGGAAGGTCTGGAAGTTGCCCGCGATGGTCGAGCCAGCCTTCGAGCTCAGGCTGCTGCCGTTCGATGTGGACGAGGTGGTCGTCCCCGAAACTGGCGGGCTTGACGTGATTGCGTCACCGATTGCCATGGAAGCCTCCTGTTAAACGCGGATATCGACGCCGCCCTGCGCGCTGAACACGCGTCCATAGGACCGTCCGGCCAGCTGGGCTGGAACCGTTTCGTCCTCGGTCACGATCAGGCGTTGCGCGTTGCCGTTCTGCTGGTTGTCGCCGCCGTTCTGGCCGGACGAATTCTGGTCGCGGAGCGAGAATTGCAGCCCGCTATTGTTGCTCTTGAGGCCGGCGTCCTGCAGCGCCTGCTGCAGTTGCGGCGCGGTCTGCTGCAGCATCGCGAGCGTCTCCGGCTTCTCGACCCGCAGATGCGAGGTGACCTGACCGTTACGATCGACGTCGATGCGCACATCAATGCGTCCGAGTTCGGCGGGGTCCAGTCGGATCTCGAAGCGGCTCTTGCCATTCAGCGCGGACGCGGCGATCTCGACCGCGAGCCCATGCAGCGGCACGGCTGTAGCCGTGGCGGCCGTCGCGGTCAGATTGGCTGACGTGATCTGGCCAGACTGTGAGGTCGGAGTCGTGAGCTGCGGCTGCAACGCGGTCGCCAGCTGCGCCGTCGGATCGGAAGCCGGGGCGTTCGCCTGATTGGCCGCTTGCGCACCATTCCGATCGTGTCCGGACGGCGGCTGGGTATTGCCGCTGGCCTTGCCGGTGTCGTCTGATGGGACCGTTTCCGGCTTCGCTCCGACCGCGGGCTGTTGCGTCAGGCCGTGAGTCGGTTGCTGAGCCCCCTGGACAGGGCCGTTGCCTTGCTCGGTGACCTTCCCGGCGTCGCCGTTCACGAGGCCGGTCTTGGTTTGCGCAGCCGGCTTGCCGGTTGTCTTGGCGTCGCCGGCCGCCGATGCATCGAGGGCGGCGGTGAAGCTCTGGTCCGCGGAGGCCGCCGCGTCGCCGGAGGGCGTCGTGGCCGTGCCGGAGCCCGCGGTCGCCGCGGTGGTGTCCTCGGACGTCTTGGTCGCACCGGCCGACTTGGCTGCGGCGGCTGCGAGTCCGGCGGTGGCATCGACCGCACCCTGCGGACCGACGCCGCTCGGACCAGCCGGCACAGAGGCCGCCGGCGTGGTGGAAGACCCGTCATTGTTCGTCGCAGCCGCGCCGCTGACGACGTTAGTCAAGATGATCTCGGACGGAAGCGCAACGGCGACCGGAGTCGGCGCTGCAGTCGCCTGAGCGCTGGCGGTTGCGTCGGCCGCCTTGGTCGTATCCGCCGTAGCCGGGTCGCCGTCCTTCTTGTCGGCTTTGTCGGTGGCTTTGCCGTCGGTGGCGTCAGCCGTGCCAGTTGTGGCGCTCTTGTCGCTGACGGGGTCGGATGTCTGATCGGATGACGATTTGTCGCTGCGGTCGGGACGCGACGAGCTGCCGTCGCTCTTGTCAGGGGACTTCGCCTGGGCCGCGCGGTCGGAGTCGGTGCGTGCAGACTCGCGGCTCGGGCTGGACGCGCTGCTGCGCGGCGCTGGAGACGACGACCCGCCGGGCAGGGGAGATGTGGACGTGTCCGGCGCGGCCGCGGCCTCGACCAGCGCGGCGAAGCTGTCGGACGGGTGCGAGGCGTCCGAGCGGGACGTCTTGGCAACGGCGGTCCTGACGGTCGTACTGGCCGGGATGTCTGACGGAACGCTGAACACCTTGGAACCTCTCGCAATGAAACTCGACAAGCCAGTTCAGCAAGGAGTGGGCCAAACCGAGAGGGTTCAAAAAATACAATATATACAATGGCTTGCTGCGGCGCTCGGCAGGGCAGGCGGCAGCCGGGGCCCCGTCATTTCTGCCCGGCCGGCAAGATTTGCCGCCGATACTTGGAGCCAGCGCGATTGCTTCGCAGGAAGCGCCCCTATATTAAAAGACCATGGCTCCCGCGCCGTGTCCGATCAGCCTACCTCGTTCGGAGATCGCCGGGAGCCAGCCATCCGCAAAGACGGCGCATGCGAGGCGTTCCCGCGCCGGGAACACGTCGCCTGACGCCGCGATCGCAGTGACCTGACCATGCTCAACAGTCTCGATCTCGAAGGCCGTCCCGAAGACACCAGGGTCGTCGTCGCCATGTCCGGCGGCGTGGACTCGTCGGTCACGGCTGCGCTGTTGAAGTCGGAAGGCTACGACGTCGTCGGCATCACCTTGCAGCTCTATGATCATGGCGCGGCGACCCACCGCAAGGGCGCCTGCTGCGCCGGCCAGGACATTCACGACGCGCGCAACGTCGCCGAGCGGCTCGGCATCCCGCACTATGTGCTGGACTATGAGGACCGCTTCCGGGAGTCGGTGATCGACAATTTTGCCGCCAGCTATGCCTCTGGCGAGACCCCTGTGCCGTGCATCGAGTGCAATCGCGCGATCAAGTTCGGCGACCTGCTGAAGACCGCGCGCGAGCTCGGTGCCTCGGTGCTCGCCACCGGCCATTATGTCGCCTCGCGCCGGCTGGCGGATGGATCGCGCGCTCTCGTGTGCGCGGCCGATGCCGATCGCGACCAGAGCTATTTCCTGTTTGCGACCACACGTGAGCAGCTCGACTATCTGCGCTTTCCGCTCGGTGACATGACCAAGCCGGAGGTGCGCGAACTGGCGCGCCGCTTCGGCCTGGAGGTCGCCGACAAGCACGACAGCCAGGACATCTGCTTCGTGCCGACCGGCCGCTACACCGACATCATCGGCAAGCTGCGGCCGAACGCGATGGAGCCCGGCGAGATCGTCGACCTCAATGGCCGGGTGCTCGGGGCGCATCAGGGCATCGCCAACTACACGATCGGCCAGCGCAAGGGGCTCGGCATCGCCGCCGGCGCACCGCTTTATGTCGTGAAGCTGGACGTCGCGACCCGCCGGGTCGTCGTCGGCCCGCGCGAGGCGCTGCGCACGCACCGCATCACGCTGCGCGAGGTCAACTGGATCGGCGACGGCGTGCTGGATGCCGCCGTGCGCGACGGCCTCGAGCTGTTCGTGCGAGTGCGCTCCACGCGGCCGCCGCAGCCGGCCTGGCTCCGCGGCGCCGATGGACAATACGAGGTCGAGCTCGTCGCCGGCGAGGAGGGCGTCTCGCCGGGGCAGGCCTGCGTGTTCTATGACGCCGCCTCTGGTCGTGCGCGTGTTCTTGGCGGCGGCTTCATTCAGAGCGCCGTTGCCGAGAGTCGCACCACCGCCGGTCTCGTCAGGCCGCAGCGCGTGGCCGAGCCGGTCCGCGGCTGATCAATCATTCAGGGCAGGGGCATGGGGGACATCGACCGCGCGGGGGTCGAAAAGGCCTATGAGCGCTGGGCGCCGATCTACGATCTGGTGTTCGGCAAGGTCTTCGATCAGGGACGCCAATCGACCATCGCGGAAGCCGACCGTATCGGCGGCCGCATCCTCGACGTGGGCGTCGGCACCGGCCTGTCGCTGTCGGACTATGCGCGCACCACCCGGATCTGCGGTGTCGACATTTCCGAGCCGATGCTTCGGCGCGCGCAGGCGCGGGTGCGCGAGCTGAAGCTCTTCAACGTCGAGACGCTCGCGGTCATGGACGCGAAGCATCTCGCTTTTCCGGACAATTTCTTCGATGCGGTTGTGGCGCAATATGTCATCACCGCAGTTCCGGATCCGGAAGCGACGCTCGATGATTTCATCCGCGTGCTGAAGCCGGGGGGCGAGCTGATCCTGGTCAATCACATCGGTGCCGAGAGCGGTCCGCGCCGAATTTTCGAGCTCGCCTTCGCGCCAATCGCGCGGCGGCTCGGCTGGCGGCCGGAGTTCCCCTGGGCGCGGCTGGCGAACTGGGCTGCGAAGCATGGCGGTGTGACGCTCGCGGAGCGCCGGCCGATGCCGCCACTCGGGCATTTCTCGCTGATTCGTTATCGCAAGGGCTGATCGCCAGGGCGCGCAGTTCGGTTGATCGACCCGTCGTCACGCGGGAACGCTGGCGCGGGCTCGGCGTTGCTCCGCCATGAGCATCAGGCAATCCTTGTTCCTCTCTTTCGTGCTGGCGTCGGCCGCGTCTGCCGCCCACGCCCAGGCACCGCCGACACCGGCAACGCCGCCGCAGGCGACCGCGCCGGCCCCCAGGCAGAACGCGGCATGTGCGCCGAATGCGCGGGCTACGCCGACGCCCGACGGCATCACCACCGGCCGCGCCGGCGAACCGCTCGGCGAGAAGCTCGCCAAGACCAATGGTGTGTTGTGCCCGCCGAGCGGCGTCGATCCCGAGATGTATGCGCCGACGCCTGAAGGCGGCACCACGCCAGTGATTCCGCCGCCCGGCAGCCCCGGAGGCAATCCCAACGTGCAGCCGAAATGATCCTCGGGGAATGCGCGGATTCGACCGCGGCCGTGCGCTGCGCCCTGGGCGCCGGCTTCCAGCTCGGCCATCACCGGGAATGCGATGGCAAGGCCTTGAGCAGGCGGACAAAAAACGCACAGAACGAAATCGGCGCGCGGCGGCGGGCTTTGCTTGACAGGGGCCGGAACGGCTCCTTATAAGCGGCCCGTTCACAAGGCCGGTCGCACGCGTCGACCCCCACTCGCCTTGATCGGACACCGTGGCGGGGTAGCTCAGCTGGTTAGAGCACGGGAATCATAATCCTGGGGTCGGGGGTTCGAGTCCCTCCCCCGCTACCAACGATTCATGTAACTACTTAATAAAGCTCACAAAAATCTGTTTTTGAAGATCTATTGGTAGCGGCTTGTTAGCCGCAACGATTGGTTGAAAGCGACTTTCGTTACTTTGCTCCCCGACCGTGTTGGTTGTATCAATCGGTTGCTTATATTGGGGGAGTGAATGGGCGATGAAGCGTTGTTCCGGATAAGGAACGAAGACGACGCTTGGGACATTTTCCAAGCCGCTCTTGAGAAAAAAATCGAAGTTGCTCCACAACAACTGAAGATCAACTGGGAGGGTTGGCCGCGCATCCGAATTTATCTTCCGGATGTTCCTGAGGACGGCTCCATCTCGTCGTCAATGATGGGTGCTATTCTCCAGCTGCAGAAATCGATTTACAGAACGCACGCATTACTCTCGACGGGCAGTGATAATCTTCGAACCTTGAGCCAAATTGAGCGCGAGCGGTTCGAAATCCGCGTTAAGGTCGATAAGGGAAGCAGTGATCTATCGATCAACCTGAGCGATATCATCAGCAAGTATGGCAACGACATAATCGCAAAAATGACCGGCACCGAACTGCTCATCATGGTCCTGGGTCTGGCGTTGATCTATGCCGGAAAGCTCGTCGTAAGCGAATTTCTCAAGGCAAAAACCGATCAGCGTCGATTGGCATCAGACGACGACAAGACTCGTGAACTGCTCGCCAATTATAGAGCGCAGCTCGAACACGATAGTAAACGTTTCGAGCTGTTAACGAAGGCGTTAGATCAGCGCCCAATTCTCAAGCAAATCGAAGATTCGGCCGCTGAGGCGCGGGACGAAATCTTGAAAGCGGTCGCAGAGGAACATGGCGGCGAAATTCAAGGCATCGCCGTGCCCCACGAAGTGGCGACCGAGATCAGCTCCGTGAGCAGAGCACAAAGCTCTGAGGCTCGCCTTGCCGGACAATATCGCGTGGCGAAGGTCGATACGACCGTCACGGACGGTTTCCGCGTAACTCTAGAAGACATCAAGACTGGTCAGCTTGTGACCGCTTCATTGTTTGACGCGGTTATCTCGTCGGAGCACAGAAGAATTCTTCAGGATGCTGAGTGGAATAAAAAGCCGCTATTCGTAGAAATGTCGGCGCGGATGTTGCGAGGACGAGTTGTGGACGCAAAAATTGTTAGCGTTGGCGTGCAGCAACCTCAACGGGCTAAATAGGCCGGCAACCTAGGTTTCGCTAGTTTTGGTCAATTCTCGGATCGCCAATGCGGGGTCAAAGCCAGTTGCTTTGGCGATCTCCAAAAATTCCAAAAGATCAACTCTTAATTCTCCTCCTTCGATCATTGCGACGTAGGATTGATAACGGCCAAGCCGCTTTGCGAGTTGGGCCTGCGTCAATCCTGCTGCTTTGCGTCGGTCCCGAATGAGCGCGCGAAGCGCTTCTGACCTTGCCCCCAAGTTTTATCCAGATCTGAGTTCGTTCG
>NZ_JABFDP010000039.1:0-71198 GCF_013179005.1 Bradyrhizobium denitrificans
TGCCGGAGATGAACGGCTTCGAATTCGCCGAGGCGATCCGCTCGGACCAGAACCTGAACCAGCTGCCGGTCATCGCGGTATCGTCGCTGGTGTCGCCGGCGGCGATCGAGCGCGGCCGCCAGGCCGGGCTCTACGACTACATCGCCAAGTTCGACCGGCCTGGTCTGATCGCGGCGCTGAAGGAACAGATCGAGGAACGGGCGCGGGCCGAAGCCAACCGGCGCGCCGCGTAACAGCAACCGGCAGGAGTAGCGTGNGCGGGCCGAAGCCAACCGGCGCGCCGCGTAACAGCAACCGGCAGGAGTAGCGTGCGATGAGCAGTAAGATCGAAGCCACTGACGGCGCGGCCTCCGAATTCGTGACTGCCGTCATCGGCGGTCAGCTGTTCGGCCTGCCGATCTCGCGGGTGCAGGACGTGTTCATGCCGGAGCGTGTCACGCGGGTGCCGCTGTCGTCGGCCGAGATCGCCGGCGTGCTGAATCTGCGCGGCCGCATCGTCACCGTGATCGACATGCGGGCGCGGCTCGGCCTTGCCAGGGCCGACGACGGCAAGCCGCCGATGGCGGTCGGCGTCGACCTGCGCGGCGAGTCCTATGGCCTGCTGATCGACCAGATCGGCGAGGTGCTGCGGCTGCCAGAGGCGAGCCGGGAGGAAAATCCCGTCAACCTCGATCCGCGCATGGCCAAATTCGCCGGTGGTGTCCACCGCCTCGATGGCCAGCTGATGGTCGTCCTCGATGTCGATCGCGTCCTCGAGCTTCTGCCCAAGGCAGCTATCGCCGCCTAGCCTCTCAACCATCCCATAGGGGAGATCAAAATGAAAAGCTGTCTGGTCGTGGATGACTCCAGCGTGGTCCGCAAGATCGCGCGCCGTATCCTTGAGGAGCTGGGCTTCTCGGTCGTCGAGGCGGAAGATGGTGAGCAGGCGCTGGAGCTCTGCACCAAGAGCCTGCCCGAGGCGATTCTGCTCGACTGGAACATGCCGGTCATGGACGGCTATGATTTCCTCGGTCGTTTGCGCCGGCTGCCCGGAGGCGAGGGCCCGAAGGTGGTGTTCTGCACCACGGAGAATGACATCGATCATATCTCGCGCGCGCTGAATGCCGGCGCCAACGAGTACATCATGAAGCCGTTCGACAAGGAAATCGTCGCCGCTAAGTTCCAGGAAGTTGGTCTCATCCAGGCAATGTCAGCCGAGTCCGCCTGATCCCTTCCTCTGCCCAGAAGAGGCCGTCCGTGAACCAGCCAGATTATGAGTTCCTGCGCAAGCTGCTCCGAGACAAGTCCGGTCTCGACCTGTCAGCCGATAAGCAATATCTGATCGAGAGCCGCCTGCTTCCTCTTGCGCGCAAGGCCGGCCTCGCCAGCATCAGCGATCTCGTCCAGAAGCTGAAGGACGGGTCGAGCGCCTTGATCAGCCAGGTCGTCGAGGCCATGACGACCAACGAGACGTTCTTCTTCCGTGACAAGGTCCCGTTCGATCATTTCCGCGACGTGATCATGCCGGAGCTGCTGAAGGCGCGCGCCGGTCGCAAGTCGATCCGGATCTGGTGCGCCGCATGCTCGACGGGGCAGGAGCCCTATTCCCTGGCGATGTCGCTCAAGGAGATGAGCGCCGCGCTCAATGGATGGCGCGTCGAGATTCTCGCGACCGATCTCTCGCAGGAAGTGCTCGAGAAATCGAAGGCCGGACTCTACAGCCAGTTCGAGGTACAGCGCGGTCTGCCGATCCAGCTTCTGGTCAAGTACTTCAAGCAGGCCGGTGAGCTCTGGCAGATCAATTCCGACGTTCGCGGCATGGTGCAGCATCGTCAGCTCAACCTGCTGCACGATTTTTCGCAGCTGGGGACCTTCGACGTCGTCTTCTGCCGCAACGTGCTGATCTATTTCGACCAGGACACGAAGATCAATATCTTCAACCGGCTCGCCAAGCAGATGGAGCCGGACGGGTTCCTGGTGCTGGGTGCGGCGGAAACCGTGGTCGGCCTCACCGACGTCTTCAAGCCGCTGGCTGATCGGCGCGGCCTGTATCGTCCAAGCGGTGCCGCTTCCTCCGCCAAGCCACCGGCGCCGGGAATGCCTCGGGTCGCGGCCGCAGGAAACTAAGCCGCCTTTAATGCAGACTGACAGGACACAAAGATGTCTGATGAGAACAAGGGTACGGAGCGCGTCACCTTCAGCCGAGGCTACGATGTCTGCATCATGGGCATCGACGGGACATGGCGACGCGATTGCCAGCTCAACGCCATTTCGGACAATGACGCGGTCTTGACCGTCGAAGGATCGATCCAGGGCCTCAATCTGAAGGAGTTCTTTCTGCTGCTCTCCTCGACGGGGCTCGCTTATCGCCGTTGCGAACTGGTCCGGGTCAACGGCGCCGAGATGGACATCCAATTCATCAAGGGCAAGAACAAGAAGAAGCGCAGCGGTGCTTCGTCAGGCCAGGAAGCCACAGTGAGCTAAGCCTACGCGTGTGGCCCGGCAGCCTGCGCGGGCTTCAGCCAGGTTGGCGTCGTTTTCTCGTGGAACTGGTCCACCGGGCTGGTTTCCTGCGCAATTGCTAAGGTCTGTGTCCGTTTTTCCGGAACTGATTTACGCCAGCGCAGGGTCCGATGTGTATGACGAAACGGTCAGTCAATCTTTCCAGGAACGGCCCATGTCGGTCATGAGTTCGGAACTTGCTAGTCGCCGCCCGGACGCCGCGGAGGAGGGCGACCGGCGTGCGCTGCAGCTCTTGGTCGTCGACGACGATGCGTCCCAACGAACCTTGATTTCACTGGCAGCGAAGCAGGCTGGCCACGCGGTCACGGTGGTCGCAAGCTGCGCTGAGGCGATCCGCGAGATCGGCCACAAGCGCTTCGATTGCGTGACCCTCGATCTGATGCTGGAAGACGGAGACGGGACCGAGGTCCTCAAGGCCATTGCGGATAGCCGGTTCGCGGGTTCGGTCATCGTCATCAGCGGGATGGATGCGGCGCGGCGAATCGCGGCCCGGCTCTATGCGCGCTCGCTTGGCATTGACCTGCAGAGCCTGCCCAAGCCGGTCGATTTGGCCGCACTTCGAATCTTCCTGGCCAATCTCGGCAAGACAGCGTTGGGTTTGCCAGTTGTACACACCTGGGGCGGCGTGGCCGCCGAGAGTGTTGCCGCGAAACATCGATCCTGAACTCATGACAGAGGTGCGTGCCGCTGTTTCGAGCCGCCTCGATGAGATGCATCTTCCCAGTTTCGTCCGCATTTGATGAAAACAATGGCAGTCCGACGAGACGTCGGCCTGTTGTGTCGGATGCTGTGCAGAGTACGGACCGTCTCAGCCCCTCATCGATGTGGTCCGGGTGCAGCGATCATGCGTTTTGACCTGGAGCGCGGCCGCGACCTGGGGACGGGACTTGGGAACGGGACTTGGGAACGCGACTTGGAAATTTGACCTTGATCATGATTTGCGCGGCGCCAATGTGTTTTGCACGGCAGCACGAGGCGCTCAAAGAGCGTCTTGAGATCGCGGCGAGTTCGTGTTCTCGTGATCTCGGAGAGTGATCCGCCGCTACTACTTGTGGGTTAGGATCACAAACCGTACAAATACGGGTGCTCAAAACGCCTGCTGAGTGTGGTATCATAAGACGCGTTTTCATTGTTTCTTCTCCTTTGCAAGAGCAATCGCCCATGGCTGAACAAGCAAATTCCCGCGGTGAGATTTTTGTCGTCGACGACGATCCGGCCGTACGCGACACACTCTCGATGGTTTTGTCGGCCGGTGGCTACGAAGTGATCTGCTTCGCGGATGGCGCGGCGCTGCTGGCCGTTGCGCGAAGCCGGACGCCCGCCTGCATCCTGCTCGACGTGCATATCCCCGGAAAGTCGGGCCTCGACATTCTCCGGGAACTTCACGGCGAGGATTATCCCGCGCCCATTTTCATGATTTCCGGGCAAGGAGATATTCCGATGGCTGTGAACGCCATCAAATACGGCGCCCTCGACTTCATCGAGAAGCCGTTCCGCGGCAGCGAGATCGTGGCCCGCCTGAACGAAGCGATCGGCGCCTTCGCACGCCGACAGAAGGAGAATGCTTCGCCCAAGATCGGGTCGCTGCATTTCCCCGGACGCGAACCGCTCACGCGGCGCGAGCGCGAGGTGCTGGAACAGTTCACGGCAGGTGCTTCGAACAAGGAGGCGGGTCGCACGCTTGGCATCAGCCCGCGTACCATTGAGGACCACCGCGCCAACATCATGAAGAAGCTTGGAGCGCGGAATGCCGCCGATCTGATCCGCATCGTGATGACGGCGTCGCGTACCAATTAACAAATGAGGGCTGCGTTCCTATCCTGGGAATGCACGCCGGAACAGGCGTCTGGCCGGTGGGGTGCCTGCTGCTGGCTCGGAACCGGGGCCCCGGCGGGCTCATTCGCTTCCGTTCTCTGGGTGGGCGGCTGACCGGCCTAGTCCGATGTGAGCGCAGTCCGAATCATTTTGGCCAGCTCGGATTTGCGGTACGGTTTCGGCAGCAGCAGCAGTCCCTCGTCGAGCCGTCCATGATGGACGATGGCGTTCTCCGTGTATCCGGACGTGAAGAGCACGCGCTGTCCGGGGCGAAGCCGCTGGATTTCTGAGGCCAACTGCCGTCCATTCATCGTGCCCGGCATGATGATGTCAGTGAACAACAGATCGAAGCGCTCGCCGCCATTGGCGATCGCGAGGGCTTCGGCGGCATTCGCGGCCTCAAGGGTCGCGTAGCCCAGCGCATGCAGCTGGGCAAGCACGTAACCTCGCACCAGCCGGTCGTCCTCGACCACCAGGATCGTCTCGTGCCCGCCCTCGATCGCCGGGGCGGCGCTCGCGGCCGGTATCGCCACGCCCTCCCGACCCGGGGGAAGATACATGCGAATCGTGGTGCCGTGTCCCTCTTCGCTGTAGATCCGGACATGGCCGGAGGACTGCTTCACGAAGCCGTATACCATCGACAGTCCGAGCCCCGTTCCCTTGCCTGGGCCCTTCGACGTGAAGAACGGATTGAAGACCTTGTCGATGATGGCTGCCGGAATGCCGCTGCCGCTGTCGCTGACCGCGATCATGGCATAGCGCCCGGGCCTGACGTCATCGTAGAGACTCGCATAGTTCTCGTCGAGGTCGGCCCAGCCGGTCTCCAAGATCAGCTTGCCGCCGCTCGGCATCGCGTCGCGGGCATTCAGCGCGAGGTTGATGATCGCAGTGGCAAGCTGGTTGGGGTCGACATGGGCCGCGCAGGTCTCGTCCTGGAAGACCGACTCGATCTCGATCTGCTCGCCGAGCGTCGGTCGCAGCAGCTTCGCCGTGTCGATGACCAGCATGTTGACGTCGACCTCGCGCGGCTGCAGCGGCTGCCGGCGCGCGAAGGCGAGCAAATGCTGGGTGAGGTCGGCGCCGCGGGCGGCGGCCTCGTCGATCATCCTGGTGATGGCCGCGAGCTGCGGCTCCTTGGCGACAGCGGCAGCGAGAATCTCGATGGTGCCGGTGATCACGGTGAGGATATTGTTGAAGTCGTGGGCGATGCCGCCGGTGAGTTGGCCGATCGCCTCCATCTTCTCTGACTGCCGAATGCGCTCCTCGGCGGCGATCTTGTCGGTCAGGTCCCGGAAGAAACCGTTGAAGACAAAGCCGTTGCGGGTCTTGAGCGCGGTGACGCTCACTTCCGCCTTGAATTCGCGGCCGTCGCGGCGCCTCACGATGACCTCGCGCCGACGGCCGATCCCAAGCGCGCTGGCCTCTCCGGTCAGCACGATGCGACCGAGCGCGGAACGCAGTTCCTCGCCTTCGTCGTCGATCGTGATCAGATCGAACACGTCCTTGCCGAGGATTTCGGCGCGCGGCCAACCGAAGATCTTCTCGGCCTGGGAGTTCCAGTTGAGGATGGCGCCCTTTGCGTCGACCTGAACGAACGCGTCGAGTGCCGTTTCAATGATGTTGCGGGCGAGCTGCTCGCTCTCGCGCAGGGTCTCCTGCGCCAGCCGGCTTTCGGTCATGTCGCGCCCGATGAAGAAATGCCGCTGCACCGGTTCCGACCAGTTCGAGGTCCAGGATAGGGTGACGACCCGGCCGTCTTTATGGACGTAGCGACCGTCGGAGTTGCGCGGGCTCAGCCCATGGCGGGACGCGCGTAGTTCGTCGCGGGCCTTCTGCAGATCGTCCGGATGGATGAAGTCAGCGCCGTTGCGGCCAATCATCTCGGCAGGCGTATAGCCGAGAATGGCCTCGACGCTCGGCGAGACCTGCACCAAGATGCCGCTGCGGTCGGTGATCAGGATCAGATCCTGCGATGTCTCGAAGATCCGCCGGCGTTCCTCCGTCTGCTGACGCAGGGCCTGCTCGGTCTTGCGACTCTCGGTGATGTCGCGCGCGATCTTGGATGCGCCGATGATCTGTCCGGTGGGTGACTTGATCGGGGAGACGCTGAGCGAGACAAGAATGTGCTCGCCATCCTTGCGAATACGCACCGTCTCGAAATGCTGGATCCGCTCGCCTCGTGCGACGCGCAGCAGGATGTCCTGGGCTTCGGCCATTCGGCCGGCGGGCACGACGAAATCTGCCTGGCGGCCGACGGCCTCTTCGGCGGCGTAGCCGAGCATGGTCTCGGCGGCCGGATTCCAGGCCGTGATGGTGCCGTCGAGCGCGAGGGTCACGATGGCATCATTGGAGGATTCGACCGCGGCGCTGTACAGCCGCTCGCGCGCCGCGAAATGATCGCGTGCCGCCTCCGTCAGGTAATGTTCCTGGACCTCGCGTTCGAGCTCCGCGGTCTTGGCGCGGACCTCCTCCAGGACCCGCGCGAACGCCCGCGCCAGGACCCCGGTCTCGCCGACGGCCTCCAGCGGAATTTTCACCGACTCGCCGCGCCCCACGCTTTCGACGGCTTGGGTCAGTTGATTGATGGGACGTGTCAGCGACCGCGCCACGACGAAAGCGAGGGCGGCCGCGCACAGCATCGCGATCAATCCGACCTCGATCGCCGTCTTCCGAATGGCGAGCGCCGGCGCCATGAAGGCGGTGTTCGGGATCGTCTCGATCACTGCGACCCATTCCTGCCCGGCGAGCATCGCCGGAGCGAAGGCCACGCCGCCCGGACGCTTCGCGTCGTCGTGAAGAATCCGTGCGAAGCCCTGGGTCGAGCCGGTCGCGCTGGCCAGGCTCGGAAAATCGTCCTGCCACCGCGTCGATCCGCCGCGCTTCGAGGCGAACTCGCGGTCCGACTCGGGATGGAAGAGATAGTCGCCGCGAGCGTTCACGACGTAGAGCTGAGCGCCCGGGCGCGCCGCCGAACGCAGATGTGCGAAGATCGGCCGCATGTCCAGATCGAGCATCAAAATGGCAAATGGCTTGCCGTCCGGCGAGAACACGGGCGTGCCCACGCAGAGCATCGGGACGCCGGTCTTCGGGTCCGTCGTGTTGCCGTCGAGAATGATCGGCGACACGCGGATTCCGCCGGGCGCGAGCTGCAGCGTCTCCGTGATATATTTGCGCTCGCCGCGCGTGATCAGCTCATTCTCGGGAACGATGCGAACCGTGCCGCCGGGTCCTAGCCGGTCGACCCGGATCAGCTCGCGATAATTGTTTTCGATCCCGACCAGGCGGACCATCGCGTAGGTCGTCTTGGCCTGCAGCTCGGCAAAATAGCGCATGGCGACCCGCTCGCGCCACGACTGCGCCGACAGACCCTCGCGCGGATCGGGGCCTCCCGTTTTCAGCGTGCGAATGAGCGTGGCGAGATTGGGCGAGGCGCGATAGCCGTTGAGATCGTTGCGGGCGCCGCCGACATAGTTCTCGAGCTCGGTGGCCATCAGGCGCGAATGCGCTTCGATGCGGTCCAGGGCACGCGGCAGCAGCGCGCTTTCGAGGCTGCGGTAGCCAAGCCAGCCGACAGCGAACACGGCCATCGCGACCAGCAGGATCATCGCAATGGCGAGCCGCGTCGTGAGCGTCAGGCGCCGGCCCAGGCCGAGCGCCTCGCGGCCGTCAGGCGACCCGGCCCGGCCAGGCTGCTGGCCCATTCTGCTGTCAGGCGTTCGGAACAGCATCGGGGCCTGGCCGGGATGGAGCCGCGTTCGTCCCTCCGCGCTCCAGGCAATCGGAGACCATCGCCAAGAGAGCTGCCGGCTTGAACGGCTTCGGCAGCGCCGATACCGCCCCCAGCTTGGTGGCCATGGTAAGATAGTCAGGCTCCGAGATCGAGTTCGGGGTGTTCGGACGCCCCGAGGTCATCAGGATCGGCGTGCTCGGAGCGTGCTTGAGGATCAGGCGCATGGCTTCCAAGCCGTCCATGCCCGGCATGAAGATGTCCATGACAACGAGGTCGAAGCTCTCGCCCTGAAATCTGGCGATGGCCTTCTGACCGTCGTCCGCCACCGTCACGGCGTGGCCGGCCTGCTGCAGCAGCCGCTGGATCGTCATCTGCATGACCGGATCGTCGTCTACGACCAGTATCTTCGCCACGGTCCGTGTCTCCCGAATGCTGGCGGCAAGACCAACGGTCAGTTGTAAAGGTTTTGCCCAATTCGCGTCGCGCCGCAAGCGCTTCCCCGCGCCTGTCACCCGTTCCGACCAGGCCGGAGCAATGATCACCGGAAAATTGGGGCGTTTTCGGCCGGCGCGACGCTCCAGCGCAGCCCCCTTGCTCAAACCTCCAGCCTTGCCTCCCTTTGAGGCACTCGCGCCGTAGTTGTACGGGCGGAACGCTTCACATTCGCTTAATCGGATCAATAGAAGAGTTACCATGGTTCCCGTCATGCTTGTATCGGCGTGGCCGGATTGATTGCGCAACCTTTGGGTACATTTTCAACGACCTGCTATCTTGGACGAGGTGAGATGATGTTCGGCAAGATCAAGATCGGAGCTCGCTTGTCGCTCGGCTTCGGTGTGCTGGTTGCCGTTGGGCTGGCGACGGCTGCCTTTGCGTATCGGGAGCTCGACTTCATCTTGGCGAAGGTCGTGCGCATGGCCGATCAGTCACAGAACGCGATCGGCGTGGTCAGGATTGCCGGCGAACTCCATGCCGCATCGCGGGCGCTGCTCCGCTATCAGATGGATCGTGACCAGGCCTCCTATGGCGAGGCGGAAACGCGGCTGGCAAGCGCCGCCACCACTCTTGAGGCGACGATTCGTCGGACGGTGTCGCAGGAGCGCCTTGCAGCCTATCGCGTGCTGCAGCCGGAAATCGCGTCCTTGAATGAAAAGCGTCTGGCGCTGGGCCGCGTTCTGCAGGCCTATTTCGCCGGTCGCGATGCATTGTTCGAGGACGGCGACCGATTGGCAGCCGATCTGCGCAAGCTGGTGGAGGCCGCCCAGGCGTCGCGTGAAGCTGCGGCGATTGCAGCGTTGGAGACGAGCATTGTTGCGGCGCGCATCGCGGTCTGGCGGCATCTTGCCACATCCGATGTCAAGCCGCGCGAGGCATTCCAGGCCGAGCTGACGCGGTCGCGCGCGCAGTTTGCCGAGTTGGAGAAGCGGGACCTCGCACCCGCGTTGGCTCCGCTGGTTGCGACGGTCAAAGCCGATCTGAACAAATATGCCGGCAGCTTCGAGACGGCCTCCAGCGGCCTGCTGCGGGGCCATGAGATCCTGGTCGGCGAGATCGGGCCGCTCACCAAGAGCGCGATCGACCGCATCGAAAAGGTCGAGAGCGGCATCCGTTCGGCCTATAGCGCGACGATCGAGGAGACCAGCGGGTTGATCGCGACCTCGTCACAGGTGCAACTGACGACGGCGCTCATCGCGGCCTTGGTCGGCGCCCTCTGCGCGGTGTTGATCACCCGCAGCATTGTCGGTCCGGTCCGCGTGCTCGCGGATGAGGCCGGGCGGCTGTCAGCGGGCGATACATCGGTCGAATTTCTGGGCGCGCGGCGTGGCGACGAGATCGGCCAATTGGCGGGCGCCGTGGCCAAGTTTCGCGACAACGTTCTGGCGCAGCAACAGGCTGCCAAGGAGGTCAGTGCTGCCGCAGAGCAGCGTGACGCTGTCAACCGCAATATGGAGCAGGCCGTCGAGGAGTTCAGGCAAGCGGCCGAAGGGCTGCTCGGAAGGGTCGGCGAGAATGCCGGCAGGATGAAGCAGACCGCCGGCGCGCTCACCGAGATTGCAACCCATGCGACGCAGCAGGCCGACGCAGCGGCTGACGCGTCGGAGCGGACGGCCGCGAATGTCCAGACCGTGGCCGCGGCCGCCGAGGAGCTGGCAGGCTCGATTCAGGAGATCGCACGTCAGATCGACCGCTCGAATTCCACGGTGCGTTCGGCCAACACCACGACGGCACGTTCGGAAAGCGAGATCGAGGGCCTGGCGCAGGCGGCCCAGAGCATCTCCTCGGTGGTCGACCTGATCCAGGCGATCGCAGCGCAAACCAACCTGCTGGCGCTCAATGCGACGATCGAGGCCGCGCGCGCCGGAGAAGCCGGCCGCGGCTTCGCGGTGGTCGCGCAGGAGGTGAAATCGCTGGCGGAGCAGACCGCCAAGGCGACGCAGGAGATCGCGCAACACGTTCAGGGCATCCAGACCTCGACCGGGAATGCCGTCGCGTCCGTGAAGCAGGTCGGTGTTGCGATGCGCGAGATCGACGAAGTCACGGGCGCGATCGCCAGTGCGGTCGAGCAGCAGGGTGCCGCGACGCGCGAGATCTCGCAGAACGTGCAGATGGCTGCGTCCGGCTCGCACACTTTGGCGTCGAACATCGCCACGGTCAGCGAAGCGATCCGCAAGACCAATCGCTCCGCCGATCAGGTGTCCGATTCCTCCGGTCAGGTCTCTGAGGCGGCCGAGCGTCTGGCGGAGGAGGTCCGCAGCTTCTTCGTCAAGCTTCGTACCGGTCCATTGGATCGTCGCAAGGAGGATGATGCGGCCTACAGGGGACCGGAGCGTCGGCAGAACTACATCGCCTCCTTGTCCGGACGGCGAAAAAGCGCAGCGTGAGTCGGACTGCCCGGTGGTGCAGGACGGGCTGAGTTGAATTGTTGGGGGAGTTCAATGTTTGGCTACATTTCGAAATTGAGGATTCAGAGCCGGCTGCTCGCCGGCTTCGGTCTGCTTTGCGTGTTGCTCGCTTGTTCCGTGGGTTATTCGGCCTATGCCGTCTCCGACCTGTCGGCGAAATTCAGCAAGGTCGTCACGCTGAGATCGCCCGTCGCCATCACCAGCACCCAATTGGTCGCCGATCTCCATGCGACGCTTTCAGCCCTGCGCGGATATCTGCTGACGGGAGATCCCGAGATGAAGCAGCGCCGGGCGGCGCTGTGGGCCGAGTTCGACACATCGGTCCAGCAGTTCGACCGCCTTGCTGACAAGTTCGCGCTTCCTGAGAACCGGGCGTTGTGGGCCGAAGTCAAGCCGCTGGTCGCGGAGTTCAGGACCGCCCAGGACAAGGCCGAAAGCGTTGCCTTTACCGCCGACGCCTATCCGGCGACGAAGCTGCTTGGCGCGGAGGCGTCGCCGCTGATCGCGACGATGTTCGCCGAGGTCACCCGGATGATCGATGAGGAGAATTCACTGGAGGCGACCCCGGAACGGAAGCGCCTGTTGAAGACGATGGCCGATCTCCGCGGCAATCTCGCCGCAGCCGGCTCGCAGCTGAGGCTGTACGTGGCATCGGGCGACGTATCGGATCGCGACAAATTCGCCGCTCCCTATACCAACTACAAGAACGCGGTGGCGGCCATCAGGTCCCAGGCGGATCTGTTGACGTCGACGCAGAAGGCCGCCTTCGACAAGGTGAGCAAGGCGAGCGAGGCGCTCGCGCCGCTGCCGGACAGGATCTTCGCCATCCGCCAGTCGCCGCAATGGAATGCGGCGGTGTACCTGCTCGCGACCGAGGCGACGCCGCGGGCCAACAAGCTGCTCGACCTGCTGGACGGCAAGAAGCGGCCCGACGGTACGTTCGGTGGCGGGCTCAAGACCAACCAGCAGGATCTGCTGGTCAAGGAGTCGACGGACGTCGCGGCGCTGATCGACCAGCTGCTGTTCATCGAGTGGACGCTGCTCGGGGTTGGGCTGCTGCTGGGACTGGGCATCGCGATCCTGGTCGCGCGCTCGATTACGCGGCCGATCCAGGAACTGGTCGCCGACGCCGTTCTCCTGTCGGAGGGCGATACGACGGTGGAGTTCAGGACCGCGGAGCTGGCCGACGAGGTTGGCGATGTGTCAAAGGCGGTGGCGATCTTCCGCGACACTGCGATTGCGCAGCAGCAGGCGTCGTCAAACTATGTTCGTGAAGCCGAGGCGCGCGAAGCGATGAACCGCAACATGGAAGAGGCCGTGGAGGCCTTCCGCGCCAAATCGACGGAGCTGCTGTCCGAGGTGGACGACAATGTCGGCGTGATGAGGAGCACCGCGGAATCGCTGACGGGGATCGCAGGTCACGCCACCGAGCAGGCCGCTTCCGCAGCCGGCGCCTCGGAGAAGACCGCAGTCAACGTGCAGACCGTCGCGGCGGCGGCTGAACAGCTTGCGAGCTCCATTGTCGAGATCGGCCGCCAGATCGAGCTCTCCAACACCACGGTGCGCAATGCCAATGCGACCACGGCGCGGTCGGAAGCCGAGATCGAAAGTCTCGCCCAGGCGGCCCAGAGCATCTCGACCGTCGTCGATCTGATCCAGGCGATCGCGGCTCAGACCAATCTTCTGGCGCTGAATGCGACCATCGAGGCGGCCCGTGCCGGTGAGGCCGGCCGCGGCTTTGCCGTCGTCGCGCAGGAGGTGAAGTCCCTCGCGGAGCAGACCGCCAAGGCGACCCAGGAGATCGGCCAGCACGTGCAGGGCATCCAGAACTCGACCAGCAACGCCGTCGCCTCGGTCAAGGAGGTCTCCACGGCGATGCGCCAGATGGCCGACGTCACGACCGCCATCGCCAGCGCGGTCGAGCAGCAGGGCGCGGCGACACGGGAGATCACGGAGAACGTTCAGATGGCGGCCTCGGGCAGCAAGATGCTCGCCTCGAACATTTCGACCGTCAGCGGCGCGATCGAGGAGACCAGCCAGTCCGCCGCGAGCGTCCGCGATGCCTCGAACAACGTGTCGCGGGTGGCCGAGGACCTTGCAGCCGAGGTCCAGGACTTTTTCATCCGGCTGCGCAGCGGTCCGCTCGACCGCCGTGTCGATGACGATCCGAACTATCAGGGCCCCGAGCGCCGCGCCAATTCGGGCGCCGGCCGCAGGCGTGGGCAGGCGGCGTGATAGCGGGCGCGTTCGAGGACGAAGCTATCCGCTGAGATAGTCCGGCCAGCGTCCGCGGATGGTCGCGAGATCGCTCAACGTGCCCGTCAGGTGCTCGCGCAGATGCGCTTGCGCGGCGTCCGGCTGGCCGGCCGCGATCGCGTCGACGATCTGCTTGTGGTGCCGCAGGATCGTCTGCGCCTTGCCGGGCGACGGCAGATGCAGCCGCCGCAGCCGGTCGATATGGCCGCTGCGGCTGCGCACCAGCAGCCATAGCTCCTGCTTGTCGGCGGCGGTGTAGAGCCGCTCGTGGAAGGCGTTGTCGACGACAGTGAAGGACGCGAAATCGCCATCCTTCGCAAACCGCCGCTGCTGGGCAATCAGCCCGTTGAGCTCATCGACCGGTGCGATGGCCGGCTGTAACGCGAGGAGCCGCACGATCTCAAGCTCCAGCGCCTGGCGCAGGAACTGCGCCTGCTGCGCCCGCCCGACGTCGATCCGGCTGACCAGTGTCGCATGCTGCGGAAACACCTCCACCAGGCCCTCTTCGGCGAGCCGCATCAGGGCGTCGCGGATCGGTGTCGAGCTGAGGCCGAATTCGGCCTGCAGCGTGACCCGTGACAGCGGAGCGCCCGGCGGCAGCACCAGCGCGATGATCTGGTCGCGCAGCCGTTCGAACACTTGCGGCGCCGCGCGCCGGCTCGGATCGAGCCGGTCCTGGAAGCCGGAGGCAGAATGCGGCGCGGGCAGGGAAGCCATGGAGCTCAATCGTGGACGTTGATGTCGCTGCCGAGCAAAGAGAGCTTGTCAGAGATGCACTAATGCATTAGTGCATCTCTCGACCGGCCGTCAAGAAGGAGCCGGCGTGCGAGGAGGGATGTCCCATATGTTGATGAGTTTCGGGCGCTCGGCCACACGAGCCGCAGGTCTGCTGGCCGCCTTGGCTGCGACGACGTGGAGTGTTGCGGCTGCGGCGCAGCAGAAGACCGAAGTCTCGCTGTCACGCCAGCCCGGCATCTTCTACATGCCGAGCCACATCATCGAGAAGCAGAAGCTGATCGAGAAGCATGCCGCCGCGCTCGGTCTTGCCGGCGTGACGACCAAATGGCTGACCTTCTCCGGCGGTGGTGCGCAGACCGATGCGCTGCTCTCCGGCAGCGTCGATATCCTCAACACCGGCACCGGCAATCTGCTGCTGCTGTGGGACCGCACCCGTGGCGGCGTGAAGGGCATCGTCGCCACCTCGGCGCAGCCGATGACGTTGATCAGCCGTGATCCCCATATCAAGTCGATCAAGGATTTCGGCCCGACCGACAAGATCGCGGTGCCGACTGTGAAGGTCTCGACCCAGGCCATCGTGCTGCAGATCGCCGCCGCCGAGGCGTTCGGCGCCGACCAGTGGAATAAGCTCGACGCCAATACGGTGCAGCTCGGTCATCCCGACGCCTATACGGCGCTGTCCAATCCGCAGCACGAGGTGCACAATCACTTTTCGATCCCGCCCTATACGTTCCTCGAAATGAAGAACGTGCCGGGGGCGCATGTCGTGCTGAACTCGCCCGATGTGATGGGCGGGCCGCTCAGCCAGGCGCAGTTCTTCACCACCACGAAGTTCGCCGACGCCAATCCGAAGATCATCCAGGCGGTGCGCGACGCCACCAAGGAGGCGCAGGATCTGATCCGCAGCGACACGAAAGCAGCGGTCGAGATCTACAAGGAGATCACCGGCGACAAGACGTCGACGGAGGACCTGCTGGCCTGGCTCAAGGAACCCGGCATGATGGAGTGGAACCTCGAGCCGCAGGGTACGATGAAGTTCGCGACCCATCTCGCCAAGATCGGCACCATCAAGACTCAGCCCAAGGCCTGGACCGACTATTATCTGCCGGTGGCACACGACCTGAAGGGCAACTGATGTCCGCGCTCCTCGATGTCGATGGCGTCACGCTGCGCTATAAGACCTCCAGTGCCGTGATCACGGCGACCGAGGGCGTCGGCTTCTCCGTCGACCGCTCCGACCGCTTCGTGCTGCTCGGTCCGTCGGGCTGCGGCAAGTCGACGCTGCTGAAGGCCGTCGGCGGCTACATCAAGCCAAGCGAGGGCCGGATGAAAATCAACGGCCGCGAGATTACCGGTCCCGGCGCCGATCGCATGATGATCTTCCAGGAGTTCGACCAACTGCTGCCGTGGAAGACCGTGCTCGCCAACGTCATGTTCCCGCTGTTGACGGCCCGGCGCATGCCGCGCAAGGAGGCCGAGAGCCGCGCCCGCGCGTACATTGAGAAGGTCGGGCTCACGCGCGTGGTCGATGCCTATCCGCACACGCTGTCGGGCGGCATGAAGCAGCGCGTGGCGATTGCCCGGGGCATGGCGATGGAGCCGGACATCCTGCTGATGGACGAGCCGTTCGCCGCGCTCGATGCGCTGACGCGGCGGACCTGCCAGGATGAGCTGCTTCAACTGTGGAGCGAGACCAAATTCACGGTGCTGTTCGTGACCCATTCGATTGCGGAAGCGATCAAGATCGGCAACCGCATCCTGCTGCTGTCGCCGCATCCGGGCCGCGTCAAGGCCGAGGTCATCGATGTCGACAAGGTCTCGGCCGAGGACGGCAGCGCGGCACGCCTGGAGAAGCAGATCCATGATCTCCTGTTTTCTGAACCTGCAACGGCACATTGAGGGCCGCTCCAATGGCTGACGCCAAGATCATCCTGCGCGATACGTCGACGCCGAGTGCGGCGTCGGCTGCCGATGTCGCGCGCAAGCTGAGCGTGTTCGAGCTGCTGTGGAACGACGGCTTCGTGCGCAAGAGCCTGATCATCGTCGTGCTCGCCGCGATCTGGCAGGCCTATGGCAGCTATCTCGACAATCCCCTGCTGTTCCCGACCTTCTCCGACACCATCGCCGCACTGTGGGAGAAGGTCCGCGACGGCACCATCCCGATGCGCGCCTGGACCTCGCTGAAGGTGCTTTTCATGGGCTATGCCGCCGGCATCGCCCTGGCGGCGATCCTGACGGTGCTGGCGATCTCGACCCGCATCGGCACCGACTTCCTCGAAACCGTCACCGCCATGTTCAATCCGCTGCCGGCGATCGCGCTGCTGCCGCTGGCCTTGATCTGGTTCGGGCTCGGCAGCGGCAGCCTCGTCTTTGTGCTGATCCATTCGGTGCTGTGGCCGGTCGCGCTCAACACCCATTCGGGCTTCAAGAGCGTCTCGAACACGCTGCGCATGGTCGGCCGCAATTACGGCCTGACCGGTTTCTCCTACGTGATCCGCATCCTGATTCCGGCAGGGTTCGGCGCCATCCTCACCGGCCTCAAGATTGGCTGGGCCTTCGCCTGGCGCACCTTGATCGCGGCTGAATTGGTGTTCGGTGTCTCATCGGGGCAGGGCGGCCTCGGCTGGTTCATCTTCGAGAACCGCAACCTGCTCGAAATTCCCGCCGTGTTCGCCGGACTTCTCACCGTGATCCTGATCGGTCTCGTGGTCGAGAACCTGATCTTCCGGACCATCGAGCGCAAGACCGTGCTGACCTGGGGCACCCAATCATGAACAAGCAAAAGCAACCCGATCAGCTGCGCAGTGCGCGCTGGTTCGCGCCCGACGACCTCCGCTCCTTTGGTCACCGCTCGCGCGTGATGCAGATGGGCTATGCCCAGGAGGAGTGGAAGGGCCGCCCGGTCATCGCCATCGTCAACACCTGGTCCGATGCGCAGCCCTGCCACATGCACTTCAAGCAGCGGGTCGACGACGTCAAGCGCGGCGTGCTGATGGCGGGCGGCTTCCCGATCGAGTTCCCGGCGCTGTCGCTGTCGGAGTCGCTCCTGAAGCCGACCACGATGCTCTATCGCAACATGCTGGCGATGGATGTCGAGGAGCTCCTGCGCAGCCATCCCGTCGATGGTGTCGTCCTGATGGGCGGCTGCGACAAGACCACGCCGGCGCTCCTGCTCGGCGCCACCAGCATGAACCTGCCGGCGATCTATCTCCCCGCAGGGCCGATGCTGCGCGGCAATTGGAAGGGCAAGACGCTCGGCTCCGGCTCCGACGCCTGGAAATACTGGGACGAGCGCCGCGCCGGAACACTGTCGGACGCCGATTGGAGCGCGATGGAGGCCGGCATCGCCCGCAGCCATGGCACCTGCATGACCATGGGCACGGCGTCGACCATGACCGCGATCGCCGAAGCGATCGGCATGACCCTGCCGGGCGCGTCCTCGATTCCCGCTGCCGATGCCGAGCACATCCGCATGAGCTCGGAATGCGGCCGCCGCATCGTCGAGATGGTGTGGGAGGATCTGACGCCCGCGAAGATCCAGAGCCGTCAGGCGTTCGAGAATGCCATCGCAGTGGCCATGGCGATGGGCTGCTCGACCAATGCGATCATCCATGTGATTGCGCAGGCGCGCCGCGCCGGCGCCGATATCGGCCTCGACGATTTCGAGGCCGCCAGCCGCAAGGTGCCGGTGCTCGCCAATGTCCGACCGAGCGGCGACACCTATCTGATGGAGGATTTCTACTATGCCGGCGGGCTGCCGGGGCTGATGAGCCGGATGAAAGAGCATCTCCATCTCGGCTGCCTCACCGTCAATGGCCGCACCCTCGGCGACAATATCGCCGACGCCGGCGTCTACAATGACGATGTGATCCGGCCGCAGTCCAACCCGATCTATCGCGAAGGCGCGCTCGCCGTCCTCAAGGGCAATCT
The DNA here is from genome assembly GCF_013179005.1 of Bradyrhizobium denitrificans. Taxonomy (NCBI): domain Bacteria; kingdom Pseudomonadati; phylum Pseudomonadota; class Alphaproteobacteria; order Hyphomicrobiales; family Nitrobacteraceae; genus Bradyrhizobium; species Bradyrhizobium denitrificans. The sequence continues at coordinate 17,875 of NZ_JABFDP010000039.1, forward strand.
CGCCCCGGACGGCTGCGTCATCAAGCCCTCCGCCTGCGATCCGCGGTTCCTCAAGCATACCGGCCCGGCGCTGGTGTTCGACGACTATCCGTCGATGAAGAAGGCGATCGACGATCCCGATCTCGACGTGACAGCCGATCACGTGCTGATCCTGCGCAATGCCGGCCCGCAAGGCGGACCGGGCATGCCGGAATGGGGCATGCTCCCGATTCCGACCAAGCTCGTGAAACAGGGCGTGCGCGACATGGTGCGGCTGTCGGACGCGCGCATGAGCGGCACCTCCTATGGCGCCTGCATCCTGCACGTCGCGCCGGAAGCCTATGTCGGCGGTCCGCTGGCGCTGGTGCGCAATGGCGACCTCATCACGCTCGACGTCGCCGCGCGCACGATTGATCTCGACGTGCCAGAAGACGAACTGGCGCGTCGCCGCGCCGAATGGCAGCCGCCCGCGCCGCGCTTCGAGCGCGGCTATGGGTGGATGTTCGCCCGCCACATCAAGCAGGCCAATGATGGCTGCGATTTCGATTTCCTCGAGACCAGTTTCGGCGCCACCATCGGGGAGCCCGCGATCTATTAGTTCGTGCTGTGGCGAGGCCGTGTTCTCGCCCCAACCGCGGTGCGCTCCCTCCCCCTTGTGGGGGAGGGCTGGGGAGGGGGGTACCCCCAAACGACACCGCCGATGTGGACCCCACCCATAGCCGAAGCGCTCTGCTTCGGCGTCTCCTAACGAAGCCGGCCGCGTCCGCGTCCGGTTGCCCCTCCTCGCAGCGGGGAGGGGAGCGCAGCGAGCAGGACATGACCAAACTCAGCACCGCCACCCGCAACAAGCTCAAGACCGTGTCGACGGCCACCGTCGCCACCGCGCTGTTCAAGCGCGGCCTGCGCATCCAGTGCATCCAGAACGTTCATCCGCTCAGCCCGCAGCAGCCGACGATGGTCGGCGAGGCGTTCACGCTGCGCTACATCCCGGCGCGCGAGGACCTCAATACGATCGAGGTGTTCAAGGATCGCGGCCATCCGCAGCGCAAGGCGGTGGAGGAATGTCCGCCCGGCGCTGTCCTGGTGATGGACAGCCGCAAGGACGCGCGGGCGGCGTCGGCTGGGGCGATCCTGGTCAGCCGCCTGCAGCAGCGCGGCGTCGCCGGTGTCGTCACCGACGGTGGCTTCCGGGATTCCGCCGAGATCGCCAAGCTCGGCATTCCCGCCTTTCACCAGCGCCCGAGCGCGCCGACCAATCTCACTTTGCATCATGCGATCGAGATCAACGGCCCGATCGCCTGCGGCGATGCCCCGGTGTTTCCCGGCGATGTGATTCTCGGCGACTCCGATGGCGTCATCGTCATCCCAGCTGGCATCGCCGATGAGATCGCCGACGAGACCTTCGAGATGACGGCGTTCGAGGACTTCGTCGCTGACCAGGTCGCGCAAGGCCGGTCCATCCTCGGCCTCTATCCGCCGACCGATCCGCAGACCCCGCAGGACTTCGCGGCCTGGCGGGCCAGGAACGGGCGCTGACGCGTTCGGTCTCTGCATCAGGCGCCGGCCCCGTCGTCGGCGCAGCACGCTCAACTACGTCGATACCGATCGGGTCTACCTAAGCGTGATTGTGCTGATAATCTGAGCACGCTTTCCGCTCAAATCGCCGCGCCGCAGGTTCCAAGTTCACGCTCCCTTAAACGCGCTCACCTATTGATGAATCGTCCGGGCCGACGATCTGGTGGTCGTGATGGTCGCGCGCGGAGAACGAGAACCGCGTGCGAGCCGTACCTCCGCGCAGGTCCCAAGAAAATCAGTCCACGGGCATGAGCGGTATGAAGATCAAGACGCGTTTGTATGGCGGTTTCGGTGTGCTGGTGGCTCTGGGACTGCTGATGGCCGGCTTCGGTCTTTGGCAATCCAGCGCGACCTCCGAACGCGTCGAGCGGCTGAGCACCCAGGCCGAGAACGCGATCGGCGTCGTCAAGATCTCGAGCGAGCTCCAGGCCATTCGCCGGGCTCTGCTGCGCTATCAGTTCGACAATGACGAGGCGTCCTTCGCAGAGGCTGAGCGGCGTCTCGGTGCGACCGCGACGATGCTGGAGCAGAGCGCCAAGGAGGCCGGCTCCGACATGCAACGCGACAGCGCGCGGCAGCTGCAGAAGAGCATCGTGGCCATTCAGGAGGCCCGCACGGCCCTCGGCGGGGCGGTCAAGGTCTATTCCACCGGCCGCACGGCGCTGTTTTCCGAAGGCGACAAGATGAGCGCCGACGTGCAGAAATTCCTGGACGCGATGCAGGCCAGCGACTTCGCGGACGCGGCGCGGGCGCTGGAGAGCCGGGTGCTGCTGGTGCGTGTCGCCAATTGGCGCTTCCTGGCGACCCGCGATCCCAAGGGCCGCGACACTTTCAAGAGCAATCTCGGCAAGGCGATGGCGCAGGTCGCTGAGATCGAGAAGCGTGAGCTCACGCCGGCACAGGCCAAGCTGCTGGACGAGGTCAAGCAGGGCCTCGTCCGCTATGCGGAGGCCTTCGACAAGACCTCCGCCAGCATGCTGCGCGGCGATGAGGTCTACTACAAGGACGTGGCGCCGCTCACGGCTGCGGCGATCGAGGTCATCGACCGTGCGGAGAAGGACATCCGCGCTTCGTTCTCCACGACGGTGAAGGAGACCCATGAGCGGATCAGCTCGGCGACAGCGATGCAGCAGACCCTGGCCGTACTTGCCGGCCTGCTCGGCATTGCGATCGCCATCCTGATCGCCCGCAGCATCAGCGCGCCGCTGACCTCGCTGGTCCGCGATGCTGATCGGCTGTCCGGCGGCGACACCAGCGTCGAATTTCTCGACGCGAGGCGCGGCGACGAGATCGGCGATGTCGCCAAATCGGTGGCCCGCTTCCGCGACAACGTCATCGCGCAGCAGAAGACCGCGAAGGAGGTGGCCGAGGCCGCCGAGCTGCGCGAGGCGACCAGCCGCAACATGGAAGCGGCGGTGGCGCAGTTCCGTGCCGCCTCGGAGCAACTGCTCGGCACCGTCGGCGACAATGCCGGCAAGATGACGCACACCGCCAGGACGCTGACCGGCGTGGCCGGCCAGGCCACGGAGCAGGCCTCGGCCGCTGCCGAGGCGTCAGAGCAGACCGCCTCCAACGTGCAGACCGTCGCATCCGCCGCCGAGGAGCTCGCCAGCTCGATCCAGGAGATCGGCCGCCAGATCGAGCGCGCCAACACCACGGTGCGCGCAGCCGGCTCGGTGACGGCGCGTTCGGAGAGCGAGATCGAAGGGCTGGCGCAGGCCGCGCAGAGCATCTCCTCGGTGGTCGATCTGATCCAGGCCATCGCTGCGCAGACCAACCTGCTCGCGCTCAATGCGACCATCGAGGCGGCCCGTGCCGGCGATGCCGGCCGCGGCTTTGCCGTGGTCGCGCAGGAGGTGAAGTCGCTGGCCGAGCAGACCGCGCGGGCGACGCAGGAGATCGCGCAGCATATTCAGGGCATCCAGACGTCCACGGGCAATGCGGTGGCGTCCGTCAAGGAGGTTGGCTTGGCGATGCGTGAGATCGACGAGGTGACCTCGGCGATCGCGACCGCAGTCGAGCAACAGGGCGCTGCCACGCGCGAGATCTCGCAGAACGTCCAGATGGCGGCCGCAGGTACCCAGAAGCTCGCGAGCAACATCACCACCGTCGGCGATGCCATCCGCGAGACCAACCGTTCCGCCGATCACGTGCTCGGCGCTTCCGGCAGCGTGTCGAGCGCCGCCGATGCGCTCGCCGCCGAAGTGCAGGCCTTCTTTGCCCGCCTGCGCGACGCAAGCGTGAACCGCGGCCGCAACGCTGCTTGAACCGCGACCGACGCGTCAGGCCGCAGCCTTCTCCGTCAGCCCGACCGCCCATAGCGCGAAGGCGTAGACGATCGCGACCTCGTCGAGCCGGTTGAAGCGGCCGGAGGCGCCGCCATGGCCGGCGCCCATGTTGGTGCGCAGGAGGACGGGACCGCCACCGGTCATGGTCGCGCGCAGCCGCGCGATCCATTTCGCCGGCTCCCAATAGGTGACGCGCGGGTCCGTGAGTCCGGCCATCGCGAGGATCGCGGGGTAAGGCTTGGCCGCGACATTGTCATAGGGCGAGTAGGACAGGATGGTGCGAAAGTCCTTCTCGCTCGCGATCGGGTTGCCCCATTCGGGCCATTCCGGCGGCGTCAGCGGCAGGGTGTCGTCGAGCATGGTGTTGAGCACGTCGACGAACGGCACCTCGGCGACGATGCCGGCGAACAGCTCGCCCGAACGGTTGGCGACGGCGCCCATCAGCATGCCGCCGGCGCTGCCGCCATGGCCGACGATGCGCCTGGCGCTGGTGTAGTTCGCCGCGATCAAAGCGCGGGCGCAGGCCGCGAAATCGTCGAAGCTGTTGGTCTTCTTCTCGCGCTTGCCGTCGAGATACCAGCCCCAGCCCTTGTCGGTGCCGCCGCGGATATGCGCGATGGCATAGACGAAGCCGCGGTCGACCAGCGACAGCCGGTTGGCGGAGAACGAGGCCGGCATCGCCATGCCGTAGGAGCCGTAGCCGTAGAGCAGCAGCGGCGCCGACCCATCGGCCTTGAAGTCGCGCCGGTGCAACAGCGACACCGGCACCTCGGCGCCGTCGTCCGCTCTGGCCATGATGCGCGTGGTGACGTAGTCGGCCGGATTGTGCCCGGACGGAATCTCCTGCCGCTTGCGCAGGGTTCGTGCGCGCGTCACCATGTCGTAGTCATAGACCTCCGACGGCGTCGTCATCGACGAATAGGAAAACCGCAGATTCGTCGTGTCGAACTCGTAGGATCCCATCGCGTCGAGTGAATAGGCGCCTTCGTCGAACGCGATCGCATGCTCCTCGCCCGAGGCGAGGTCACGGATCACGATCGACGGCAGCGCATTGGCGCGTTCCAGCCGCACCAGGTGCCCGGCGTAGAGATCGTGGTCGAGCACATAGATGCCGGCGCGATGCGGAATGAGGTCGCGCCAATTGGCGCGCTCCGGCGTCGCCAGCGGCGCGGTCACGATCTTGAAGTCGATGGCGCCGTCGGCATTGGTGAGGATGAACAGCTCGTCGCCGCGATCGGCGATCGCATATTGCACCCCGTCTTCCCGCGCGGCCACCAGACGCGGCGGCGCTTCGGGAGCATCGAGATCGATCAGCCGCTGCTCCGAGGTCTCGTGATCGCCGCCGGCGATGACGCAGAACCGGCCGGAGGTCGATTCATGGACATGCGTGAACCAGCCGGTGTCCTTCTCCTCATACACCAGCACGTCGTCCGACTGCTGGGTACCGAGCCTGTGCCGCCACACCTGCATCGGGCGGTGATTGTCGTCGAGCTTGACGTAGAAGAAGCTCTTGCAGTCGCGCGACCACACCACGCCGCCATCGCTCTCCTCGACGAGATCGTCGAGGTCGTGTCCGCTATCCCAGTCACGGACGCGGATGGTGAAATATTCCGAGCCCTTGGTGTCGGCGCTCCAGGCGACCAGCCGGTGATCATGCGAATGCCGGCTGCCGCCGAACTTGAAATAGTCATGACCCTTGGCGAGCGCGTCGCCGTCGAGCCCGATCGTCTCCGCTCCGCCATGGCGCGGCATGCGGCAGAACAGCTCGTGCTGCCCGCCTTCGCGATATTTCCGGAAATAGGCGTAGGGCCCGTCCGGCGACGGCACCGAGGAATCGTCCTCCTTGATGCGGCCGCGCATCTCCGCCACGAGCTTCTTCTGCAACGGCGCGGTGTGGCCGAGCACGCCTTCGGCATAGGCGTTCTCAGCTTCGAGATATGCCCTGATGTCGGCGTCGAGCAGCGAGGGATCGTGCAGCACCTCCTGCCAGCGCGCATCCTTCAGCCAGGCATAGTCGTCGTGGACGGTGATGCCGTGGCGCGTGAAGGAATGGCTGCGGCGCGGCGCCACCGGCGCGGCGATCGTGGCGTTGATCGGCTGTGTCACTCAGGTCCTCGATGATGCTGAAATGGGTTCCCGAGATATGGGCGGCAGATGGCGAATTGCCATACGGTCATCTCGCGGCGAAAAAAGGCGTTAGCGATCGGCGCTGCGCCGGGTGGGGCGACATCCCGTGAAAATCCGCGGATGCGGACCAGCCCTGGGCGCGCCCGCGTTGCTCACGCAATCGTGGTGGAGGCTGCGGCCGAGCGCCTTTTTTTGGCGACGCCAAGGTGGGACTGCTGACGCATGATCATGATACCATTCCGCGCGGGCGCGTTGCTCGCCCGCCTGACTGTTGCCATCGCGGCGATCGCCGTGCTTCCGTGCGCAGGGACGGCGGCCTCGCGGGCAGCGAGCAACTCGACAGCAACCGCGTCCGCTGCGCCCGGCGGCGCCGGAACACTCACGACGACCCCCGCGCCGGTCGGTGCGATCCCGCGGGTCGCCCCCTGGGACCCGGACGATTTCGGTGACTTCCACAAGAACGCCCTCGCGACGAAGACCCCTTACGGTCCGAGGGGCGGGCTGCACGATCTCACCCCACCTCCCGCCGGGGCCATACCGGTCTTCACTCAATTGCTTGCCCGGCACGGCGCACGCGCGGCGACCAGCGACGACGACTTCGCCGTCGTCCTCCAGGTGCTCGACGCGGCGAAGGCTGCCGGCACACTCACCGAAAAGGGTGCCACACTCGCGCGGCGCACAGCCGCGCTACAGAAGGTTAACGACGCTGTGGGCCTTGGTCAGTTGAGCACCCGAGGTCGCAGCGAGCAAAAGCAGCTCGCCGAGCGGCTCGCGCAACGGCTGCCCGGACTGTTTGCCGACGCAGCCCGCCAAGGCCGGACGATCACGGTGATAAACTCCGGCAAGGACCGCGCTATCGACAGCAGCGAGATCTTCGCACTGTCGCTCGGCCAGTCCGTTCCCTGGGCCGCGAAGCTCATCAAGGCGCCGGTTTCCGATCCGACCACGCTGTATTTCTTCAAGCAGCCGGAAAACGCGGCCTACCAGGCCTACAAGAAACGAGACCCCGACCTGCTGGCTGCCGAGAAAGCCGTCCGCTTGGCTCTGAAGACGGCAGCCGCGGCCCGCGAACTGCTGACCCCGCTCGTCGGCGTGCAAATCGTCGCGGCGCTCGACGCGGGTATGGTCACGGTGAAACCGAACGCCGAGGACGGCCCGGCGACACCGAACAGCGTCGACGTCGCCCTTGCTGTTTACGGTGTGTTTCAGCAGGCTCCGGCGCTGAATGCAGATGGCTCCGGGCCGATCACCCTCACTCCGTTCCTCTCCCCCGACGAGGCCGACCAGTTTGCGCGCGTCAGCGACACCGACGACTTCTACGAGAAGGGGCCTGGTTTTGCCGGGCGCACGATCACCTTCGCAATGGCCAAGCCGCTTGTCGACGACTTCGTTGCCGCAATGGACCGGATCGCCGCCGGCGACCTGCATGAGGCCGCCCGGCTGCGGTTCGCGCACGCCGAGACGGTCATTCCGTTCGCCGCGCTGTTGAAGTTGCCGCACAGCGCCACCCAGCAGCCCCTCGGCGTGATGTTCGACGACCACAATGGCTGGACCGGACGGGACGTCGCGTCGTTCAGCGCCAACATCCAATGGGATGCCTTTCGGACCACCGACGGTCGATTGCTCGTCCGCATGCTCTATGACGAGAAGGAGATCGCCTTCAAGCAGGGCTGCTTTCCGGTCAAGGACGACAGCCCGTATTACGCGTGGAACGAACTGAAGCGCTGCTACGGCTTCTGAGCGACGATCCACCCGCAGCGATTGCAAAAGGCTAGGCGCTGACGCTCTCGCCGAGCCATTGGATCGCGGCATCGAGGCCGCTGCGGCCATGCGGGATCTTCAACGCCACCAGCGCCATTTCGATCACGCCGAGCGTGCCCAGCACCATCGGCGCGTTGACATGGCCCATATGGGCGATGCGGAACGCCTTGCCGCTGAGATCGCCGATCCCGGTGCCGAGCACCACGCCGCACTGCTCCTTGCAGTAGCTCTGCAGCACGGCGGGATCATAGCCGCCGCCGACCAGCACGGTGGTGACCGTATTGGAGCGCTCGGCGGCATCGGCGATGTTGAAGCCGATCACTTGGCCCTCGCTCCACTTCGCGACCGCGCGGCGCACGGCCTCGCCGAGCAACTGGTGCCGGCGGAACGCGTGCGGCAGCCCCTCCGCGAACAGCATGTCGATGGCCTGGCGCAGCGCGAACAACAGATGCACCGGCGCGGTGCCGCCATATTTGCGATAGTGCTCGGCGCCTTCGCGCTCGCTCCAGTCCCAATAGGGCGTGCGCATATTGGCGCGCTTATGCGCCTCGAGCGCGCGCGCGTTCGCCGCGACGAAGCCGAGTCCGGGCGGTGTCATCAGGCCCTTCTGCGAGCCGGACATCGCGACGTCGATGCCCCACGCATCCATCTCGAACGGCATGCAGCCGAGCGACGCCACTGTGTCGACCATGTAGAGCGCGGGATGGCCACTCGCCTTGATCGCGCGGCCGATCGCCTCGACGTCGTTGACGACGCCGGAGGCGGTGTCGATCTGCGCCACGACGATCGCCTTGATGGTGTGCTCCCGGTCGGCGCGCAGCCGCGCCTCGACCTCGGCCGGCCGCACCGCGCGGCGCCAGTCGCCTCTGATGACCTCGATCTCGGCGCCCATGGCGCGCGCCGCTTGGCCCCAGCCGATCGCGAAGCGGCCGCTCTCCAGCACCAGCAGCTTGTCGCCGCGCGACAGCACGTTGGACAGCACGGCTTCCCAGGCGCCATGACCGTTGGCGATATAGATGTAGGTCTTGCCCTTGGTGGCGAACAGGCGGCCGAGATCGGCCATGAGGCCGTCGGTCAGCTCCACCATCTGCTTGGAGTAGATGTCGAGCGCCGGGCGGTGCATCGCCTGCAGCACCTCGTCGGGCATCGTGGTGGGTCCCGGGATGGCCAGAAATTCCCGGCCCGCGCGAACGGTCATAGTCGGTGTCCTTGGCGATGTGGTCTTGCGATTGGCGTCGGGGTGATGGCGGGCCGTCGCAGGCGCTCGGCCCGAGCCGTTTGTACGTGGCGCGGCCGCGTCTGAAAAGCCGGAGAAGCCGGGGGGCTGGCATGCCCCGGCCGGCCGGCGCAGCGTAGCCTCAGCGCCGGGTTTCGCGGCAACCGGCGGCCTCGGCCTCCTCGACCGAGCAGAACCAGCGCGTGCCCTTCGACACATGCATCTTGATCTGGGCGTACCAGCGGCTCTGCGGCGTATGATAGATGCACTCGCCGGCGCTATTGACATTGCCCTTGATGGTGCAGTCGGGTGACGGCGCAACCGGGCCCGAGGCCGAGGCGAGCAGGATGTTGCGGGCACTCTCCGGCGGCTTGGTGGCGCCGAGGATCGTGGTCTTCTTGTTGCGCACCCGCCAGTCCCATGGCGCGATGAAGGCGCCCTGCCACATGCCGGCCTTGGCCGTGCGGGCCTCTGCCTCCTCGGGCTCGTAGTCGTGCGAGACGGTGCGATAGGCCAGCGCCCAGCCGTTGCGCACCAGCCATTTCTGGATGTCCTCGCCATCGACATCGCAGCGCGCCACTTGGCGGCCGCGGCGGTCGATCGCGCGTGGATGGCACACCCAGCTCTTGCCGTCGGCATGCTTGATCAGTTCGTCGCGCGCCGCCACTCCGCAGGTCCAGCGCTCGCCATCCTTGTTCAGGCACAGCTGATCGACCGACGGCGCGTCAATGCCGCCAAGCCGGATCCGCGTCGTGCCGATCGTGATCCCGTCGGCCTCGCGGATCTTGGGAATGCCGGTGATCTCCGCGGCGTGAGCAAGCGACGGCAGCAGCAGGAGCAGGGCGAGGGAAACTGTTTTCATCGGCATCAAGGGGGCGTGTTCATCCTCGGCTGGAACAATGCACACGATTGTGCGGCGGATCGCCTGGCGGTTCCAGCGCCGTGATCGCGTGAGCCGCTCAACTTCGCGCGATGGTGGCGGAATTTTAAGAGGCCGGCCCTCCCGGGAGCTGGACCCGCGCGGTCGCCGCGACGGCGGCGAGCTCCCTCACCGCGCCACAACCCGCCGCGCCAACGCCAGCCCCATCAGCACGAAGGCCGAGGTGACCTCCGGGCCGCCCACCAGGATGCGGGTCGGGGTCTTCATCTTGTTCCACTCATAGGCGCGGTACGGATGCCGCCGGCCGCCTTCGCCGAACGCTGCAACGATGCAATGCACGGCCGGAGCGAAGCTCGCAGCGGCGCCGCCGAGATGGCCGAGCGCGATCAGCGCCAGCGCCGCGTCGAACGGGTTCATCTCGCGGCCGATCAGCTCGTCCTCGACATAAGCGAGCACGCGCAACCGGATCAGCTCGAATGCGCCGTCGGGATCGATCGCCTGCCGCGCGGCCGGCGGCAGCGCCATGAAGGCGTGGTAGCAGCGGCCGAAATAGGCGCAATACAGCTCCGGCAGATAATAGATGTGCGACCGCGGATCGGCAAAGGCGCCGCTGATCACCAGCCGTTGCTGGAAACCGACGATCCGCCTGACGACGTCGAGCCGGCCCTCGGTCTCCAGGATCTGCCAGCGCGACAGGTTGCGGAACGAGACTTCGAGCACGTCGAGATTCAAGGTCGGATCGAGGTCGTTGCCATAGGGCCGCTCGCCGGCCAGGCTGTCGATCCAGGTCGCGATGCCGCCTTCATAGTCGATATTGTCGTTGATCGGCACCGTCACCCGCGGCTCGTTGCTGCCGGCGCGGACCTGATAGCCGGCATAAAAGTCGACCAGCGGCTGCGCGAGGATCGGATCATCCGAGCCGGCCTGCGTCGCCGCCGAAAACGAGCACGCCGTCGTGTCGCAATCGGGCACGTAAACGCCGAAGCCGAGATCCTGCTTGATCTGGGTGAAGAAGCGCGAGAAGCGCGGATGCGGCGGTGGCGCCAGCGCGGTGACGACGTTGTAGCTCTTGCCGTCCGCGCCGCGCACCTCCTCGCGGCTCGTGGCGAGGCAGAACGCGACCATGTCGCCGATCGCGCCGCGCGCCGCCAGCGTCTGATCGGGCGAGGCCAGGCCGGTCTCGACGTAGCTCAGCAGCGCCTCGGTAAAGAAGGCGTCGTAATAGGCCGAGCGGTGGCGGATCTGCACCGGCTCCCACATCGGCTCGGCGATGCCGCGCCACGGCGGATGAATCACCGCCGCGGCCGGCGAACGGGCGATGAAGACGCGGGCCAGGTTGAACAGCAAGGTCGAGTTCTTGTAGCCGCGGGCGTCGAGGCCCTTGAGCGCCATCAGCACCTCGCGGCCGCCGAGATCGGGATCGCCGATCAGGTTGAAGGCGGCGTAGGTCGGAATGAAGCCGTTGCGCGCGTAGGAGCCGAGCAGGTCGGCGCCGCAGGCCCGGATCACGCGGTCGATCTCGCTGGATGGCGGCATCGTGACGGCGGTCGTCCGGCGCGGCGGCGCCGGATGGCGCAGCGCGATGCTGTCGACCAGTTCGGCGATCGGACGGCCGACCGCCTCCCAGTCCGGCGTCGGATTGTCGCGGGCGAGCACCAGCGCCTCGCGCAGCGCCGCGAGGCGCGCCGGCTCTTTCAACTCCGGCAGGCCGGCCCGGCGCAACAGAGCGCGCAGTGCGGGATTGCCGAGCGCGGTTCGGTAGAACTTGGCCAGATGCGGGTCGCCGCGGCCGGGCTGGCGCAGGATGGGATCGCAGACCTCGTAGAGTGAGGGACCGTCCTTGCGGGCCGTCAGCGCGCGGCAGGCCGCGCCGGCAAAATACTGGAAACTCAAAATGGGACTCGCGGGTTGTCGAGGCGGGATCAATGGCATGCGCTGCTCGAAACGCCCGGCAAACGGCTCGTCACACGCATGCACCCGTCAAACTGGCATGCGGCGCGGGCAAAGACAACGTGACCGGGATCACGGCTCCGACCGGCGATTTGGCCGCAATGTGGCATTCGGGCGGTCCCGCGGAGACCCTTTGGAGAACGGCGCCATGGTTAAATTTTCCTTGATTTACAAGTGCTTGAAAAGTCAACGGTGTTTGGATGTTGCCCTGCTTGCGGGTTCGGGTTAAGCCTTTCTTCGTTGCGGTGCCGCAAATTGCGCGCAATTCGACGACACATCGTCTCGCAACCCCTCAAACCTCAGAGGCGCCCGCGCGACCCAAAGGTGCGATCCTTTGGCGCCGCATGGACAGGCTCGGACCAGGATTGACGTGATGACCGCAAGGCAGCCTTCCTTCTCCCGCCGTTCGGCCGTGATCGCCGCCGCGTTGCTCTGCACGGTGTCGCTCGCGATCGGCGCGAATGCTGCCCTGAACAAGCGCTCGCTCGAAGCCCCAAAATCTGCCGCCGCCGAGCGGGGCGTTGCATCGACCGGCAACGGCGCGCGGCTCGCGCTCGTCATCGGCAATGGTCACTACCCCGACGCCAACGCGCCGCTGGCCCAGCCGATCAATGATGCCCGTGCGCTGACCGGCGCGCTGCGCCGCGGCGGCTTCGACGTCGACGTGGTCGAGGACGCGAGCAAGGACGATCTGGCCCGCGCGGTCGAGCGCCTGACCGCGAGAATCAAACCGGATTCGGTAGTGATGCTGTTCTTCGGGGGCTACGCGATCCAGGCGGGCCGCGACAGCTACATGATCCCGACCGATGCCAAGATCTGGAAGGAAGCGGACGTCCGTCGCGAGGGCACCAGCATCGAGAGGGTGCTCGACGCCGTCAGCGAGAAGGGCGCCCGGGCCAAGCTCGTCGTGATCGACGCCTCGCGCCGCAATCCCTTTGAGCGCCGCTTCCGCGCTTATTCGCATGGCCTCGCGCCGATCAACGCGCCCGCCAACGCGCTGATCATGTCGTCGGCGACGCCCGGCAAGGTGCTCGACGACCCGCAGCAGGCCAACAGCGTGCTCGTCTCGGAGCTGCTCAATCAGCTCGGCAAGAGCCCGAGCGCCGAGACGGTGTTCAACAAGACCCGCAATGCGATCGCGCGCAGCTCCGACGGCGAGCAGGTGCCGACCGTGTCATCGTCGCTGGTCGAGGACATCCGCCTCAGCGCCGATGTCGCCAACGCCGGCAGCTGAGCCTCGGCCGCTCTCCAACGATCTTCCTGATTTGTACCGGCTGCCGCTATTCACGAGTGGCAGCAAACCCGTGCGACTTGCTCGGTCTGCGCCTCTCCCCGCCCCCGCCGCCCGCGGCGAGAGGGAGCCCACCGCGCACGCCGCAGCGGCTCCCGACCTTCGCCGAGCGGCCAGCGGCGCGCCTTGCCACGTCGCCGCCCGTCAGTTGCTCGCGAGCACCGGCCGCACCGGGTCGCCTTCCCGCAACAGCGCGCCGGCGCGGGCGACGACCACCTCGCCCTCGTTGAGCCCGTCGCGGATCTCGACCTGGCCGCCGGCCATCAGGCCGATCTCGACCCGCTTGGTCTCGACCCGCTGATTGCGGACCACCTGCACGACGGTCCCGTCGGGATCATACAGGATCGCGGTCAGCGGCAGCGCGACGCCACAGCTCTGGCCGGTCTTGATGACCGCGCGGCCGAACGCATTCACCAACAGCCGGGCGTTGCCGGTGATGGCGATGAACGCCTGGCCGAGCTGGCTGTTGGGCTCCACGGTGGGCGCGATGCGGCGGATCTTGCCGTCGACCTCGCCGGCGCCGACGATCCGGATCCGCGCCGTCTGGTTGACCGCAAGCCGGTTGATCTGCGCGCTCGGCACCAAGCCCACCAGGTCATATTCGTTGCGGGCAATGATCGAGAACAGCGCCTCGCCGCGGCCGGAGGCGAAGGCGCCGATGGTGGCGGTGGATGTCAGGATGGTCCCGGCGACCGGCGCCTGGACCATGATCGTGCCGCCCTCGGGCGGCGTCAGCCGCGCCAGGTTCTGCCCGGCGGTGACGGTGTCGCCGGCATCGACCAGGACCTCGGCGACTTTCAGTCCGGGACGGTCCGGCCGCACCGCGGTCTCGTCGCGGGCGAGCACCATGCCGGACACCTCGACGGTGTTGTCGAAGCAGGCCTTGGCCGCCTTGAGCACGCTGACCGCGGCGCCTCTGGGCGCGGTGTCCTCGGCCGCCATGGCCGGGCTCGCGGCCGCGCCCAATGCCAGGAGGCCGAGCGCCGTGAGCATCGGCATCCGGCGGGACGTGGCGGCAATTGCGGCATGTCTCATGCGAAACCGATCCTCGCGAACCCAATCCATTCGAACGGCTGCGTTCGGGATAGCAGACGCGCCGCCGCCGGGCCAGCCGACCCCGCGTCCTCGTATAGTCGCGCCAGCCGGCCGCGACGTTCAGCGTCGTGGTTGATTGAACGAGCCCGAATTTCCTCGCGGCTGCGCAACTCCCGGCAACGCGCAAGGCTACGGATCGCCCTCGCCGGCACCTGGCGCTTTCATGGCCGCGACGACGCCGCGGCGCTCGGCTTCCTTGACGACGAAGTCCGTCGCCAGGATCTCGCCGTTCTCACCAAAGATTCGCACCGGCAGCCCGGCCCGCAGCGCGAGCATCACGGTATTGAGCGTGCCGCGGCTGCGACCATCCCAGAAGGCAGCGATCTCGTCGACTCTCCGAACCAATTCAGCATTACGGAGAGGGCCAGCCTTCCGGCCATGCCGTTTCCAATCGGCCTGAATGATCAAGGTCGGCAAGCCCAGACTCCGCGCCGCCTCGATCGCCCACGTGTCGACACCCTGCGCGCCGCCGGAGACCACGCAGGTGTCGCACGGCAGCGAGGTCACGAAGGATTCGACCAGAGCCCGGCTCGGAAAGTGCCGTGACCCGACGATGCCGACGACCTTCGATGCGCCGTCCATGCAGACAGATCCTTCTCTCACAGCGGTGGCCGCCGATTTGCTTTGCCGATCGTCTCTTCCTTTGCTCGCTTTGGCATCCAATCGTTTCGAGACAGCAGATCGGAGGTGTGCCGCGGCAAGATCGCGCGCGTTCACGCCGCAGCACCTCATCGCCGAATTTGTCTCGTGAGTTTAAGCTGATTTGGCCTGTCCAGATGTTCTGGAAAAAAGAAATCGCTTGCGACGTCGGGCAAATCGGGTGGAGAGTTCCGCCCGTCCTGCCTCATTTGACGAGGGGCGCTTCGCGAACGTCACGATGCGTTGGGGTGGGATGCGATGGCCGCGATGTGGTGCAGCGTGCGGGGCACGCCGACGTACGCCATGTCGCGGACGGTGAAGTCGCAGGGTCCTGGCCTCCCGACGCTGAGGTCCGCGCAAGGCGCCAAGCGCGCTTTGTCGCCACGGTGGCAAACAAGCCCGGTCACCGGGGAGCTTGCGTATAATCCGTAAAGCCACCGCGCAGGGAGGGCCGGGTCGTTTCGGCTGTACCTGTGGTTCTGCCGCGTGCTTGTTTTGCTGCACGCGGACCGCAGGCTTCAGCCGAGGCCTGGTCCTCCCTGCGCCCTTGTCTCGAAGAGGGTGTCGCAATGATCACAGCTCGGACGCGACATGCGCCGCGAGGGCGCGATGTCATGTTTGGACGGCTCCTGCGGTCGATACAGGTGCCATCACCCGGTCGAGCCGGGGCGATGACGACGGCAAACTCAGCCATGCGTCGGGACGGTGGACGCGACGCTCATGCTTCACCTGATTGTGGCGCGCCGCTATCGCGCAAACGACCGCGACGGCGCCACATGGAGCGCGTAGGCATCGGCAGCTTCGTTGACGCGCGGATAGAGCTCGGTGACCAGCGGATCGTGCCCTGGGATGAACCGGTCCGGATGTCCCGCGAGCCGTTCGATGATCTCCCAGCCCAGCGCCATGTCGCCGACATTGTAGACAATCGGAAACGGACTGCGGCGCTGCAGATTGGCGTAGTAATGTGCTGCGTCGGAGGCGAGCACGACGGGTCCGCGCGCGGTGTCGACGCGCACCACCTGCAGCCCGTCGGAATGACCGCCGACCCGGTGCACGGTGACGCCGGGGGCGATCTCGCCGTCGCCGCTGTGAAACGTGACGCGCTCGCCATAGACATGGCGCACCATCGTGGTGACGTGCTCGACCGAGAACGGGTGCCGCAGCAGGCCGTTGCACATGCAGCGTCCCGTCGCATAGGCCATCTCGCGCTCCTGCAGATGAAACCGCGCATGCGGGAAACGGTCGAGATTGCCGGCGTGGTCGTAATGCAGATGGGTGACGATGATGTCGCGGATATCGGCGGCGTTCACGCCGAACAGTTCGAGCGCATCAACCGGGTTGCGGGTCAGCTTGCGGTTGCGCGCCTGGGCCTCGGCGGCGTTGAAGCCGGTGTCGACCAGGATGTCGCGCCCTGCGCTGCGAATCAGCCAGACGAAGTAATCGAGGTCCTGCGCGACCGCCTCGTGCGGATCCGGCTGCAGGAAGTTCATGCTCGGCGTGCGCGGCGACATCGTCGCATAGCGCAGCGCGTAGATTTCGGCGGCGTTCCCCATGATGCCCGTCTCGTTGATGGCCATTGGCGGGCATCGAGCCACCGCGGGCAGGCGGCGTCAATCGCTGCGGCGCGCGAACCGGATCGACCGGCGGCCCGACACAGTGTGAGGCGCCTCACTGGCGTTCGCCTTGCTTCGTTGCATGTTCCGACTGTGGCGATCGAAAGACGCCGCCGAGATCCGCCTGCCGTGGCGATTCTTCAACCGGCCCAAGCGGTTGACGAGTCGTCACGGCGATTTGATAATGCCTGACGCGTGGGTTAAGGTCGCCGCGGCGCAAGCTGGACGGCGCCTGATTGCTGGACCGCTGGACCGCCATCGTGATGACTGCTCGCCTGCTGTTGCTGCTCGGTTTGATGTTTGCCGTGGCGTTCTCTGGTCCCGCGCTGGCGGCCGGCGATCGCATCGCGCTGGTGATCGGCAATGCGAAATACCCGGATGCCGAAGCGCCGTTGAAAGAGCCGATCAACGATGCGCGCGACCTCACCGACGAGTTGAAGCGCGACGGCTTTACGGTCGAAACGCTGGAGAACGCCACCGGCGAAGCGATGCGCCGCGGGCTCGAACGGCTCTATGGCAGCATCAAGCCCGGCTCGGTGGCGCTGGTGTTCTTCTCCGGCTTCGGCATTCAGTCGAATCGCACCAGCTACATGATTCCGGTTGATGCGCAGATCTGGCAGGAGGCCGATGTCCGACGCGACGGCATCAGCCTTGAGCAGGTGCTGCAGGAGATCAACAGCCGCGGCGCCGGGGTCAAGATCGCGCTGCTCGATGCGTCCCGCCGCAATCCCTATGAGCGCCGCTTCCGCACCGCCTCGTCCGGACTGGCGCCGGTCATTGCGCCAAGTGGTACCCTGGTCATGTACTCGGCGGCGCTGTCGGCGGTCGTGTCCGATACGGGCCGCGACCGCAGCCTGTTCGTGCAGGAGCTCTTGAAGGAAATCCGCGTTCCCGATCTGACCGCGGAGGAGACGCTGAACCGCACCCGGGTCGGCGTGACCCGCGCCTCGCGCAGCGAGCAGGTGCCGTGGATCTCATCCTCGCTCGCCGAAGACTTCTCCTTCGTGCCGGGCGCAGGCGGCGTGCGGCCCACTCCGCCGGTCGAGAGCAGCACGGCGCCAGTCGCGGCTCCGACGCCGACCCCCACGCCGACCCAGGTCGTGGTGGCGCCGCCGCTCCCGCCGCCACCTCCACCTCCGCCCCCGCCGGTCCAGAAGGCGGATGCGCCGCCGGCGCCGCCCGTTGTTCCGCCGCCGCCGGTTCCGACCCCGTCGCCCGTCATCGCGACCACCGCGCCGACGACCACCGTGCCGACGACCACCGCGCCGGCCACCAACGTAACGGCCGCGCCGCCGGTGCAGGATCCCTTCGCCGAGGACCCGACCATCAAGAGCCTGACGGCCAAGATCGCTGCCAATCCGGAAGACGCCGGCGCGCTCTACCGGCGCGGCCAAGTCTATGCCAGCAAGGGCGCCTATGCGCAGGCCATCCGCGATTTCGACGACACGATCCGGCTCAATCCGAAGGATGTCGAGGCCCTCAATAATCGCTGCTGGGCGCGCACCGTGGTCGGTGAGCTGCAGGCGGCGTTGCGCGACTGCAACGAGGCGCTCCGGCTGCGGCCGAATTTCGTCGATGCGCTCGACAGCCGCGGGCTCGTCAACCTCAAGAGCGGCGCGACCAAGAACGCGATCGCCGATTTCGACGCGGCGCTGAAGATCAACCCGCGGCTGACGTCATCATTGTATGGGCGAGGCCTAGCCAAGCAGCGCAACGGCGCGGCGCAGGAGGGCGCGCTCGACATCGCCAACGCCAAGGCGATCGATCCCAATATCGTCCGCGAGTTCGAAAGCTACGGCGTGCGCTGATTTTTGCGCGCATGCGTCGGCCGCCTCGAACCATGCGGCGCGCCGGACCGACATAACCGCGAACAGCCGGGTCGCGAACGTGGTGTCGCGACGGGACCGGACCATGCGTTCGCGCCGATCATGCGCGAGGAGGGATTGGCAAATGACCGTATCGCAGACGAAGTCGACCTACGCTGCCAGCCTGACGGGCCTGTTCGTGGCCGTGGCGCTGAGCGCCGCGGCCACGCTGAGCGTCACCGCGGCCAAGGCTGCCGAGGATGTCACCGAAGACCAGATCGTCCGGGCGCTGGCCGGACCCAAGAAGCCGCTGACCCGCGGACTGTCGCTGTCGCCGCCGTCCGAAGCGGCGCCTGCCGCAGCGCCGGAACAGGACAAGTTCCTGCAGAGCATCCGCGGCCGTTCGACGCGCTCGCTGTCGACGGCAGAACGCGAGGAGATCGCGGCGGTCGCCAAGTCCAAGCCGAACATCGATCTCGAGATCACCTTCGACTACAATTCCGCCAATATCAGCCAGAAGTCGCTCGCATCGGTGCAGGCGCTCGGCCGCGCGCTGACCAGTCCCGACCTCAAGGGCTCGACCTTCGTCGTGGCCGGCCATACCGATGCCGCGGGTGGCGATGCCTACAATCAGGATCTGTCAGAGCGCCGCGCCGATTCGATCAAGCGCTATCTGGTCGAGAAGTTCGGCATTGCCGGCGCCGATCTGGTGACGGTGGGCTACGGCAAGAGCAAGCTCAAGGATCCGAGCCAGCCGCTCGCCGAGGTGAACCGCCGCGTCCAGGTGGTCAATATGCAGAGCAAGACGGCGGCCGCCAAGTAGCTCGGCGTCCGCATAGCGCCGACGGGGGTTGCGTGGCCAGAGATCGAGTTGACCGGATGCGTCCCGCAGTCTTGCGGGGCGCATCGTCTCGTCGGGACCTCCCGCGCTGTGTTTGCAGCCGGCGCCGCCTCCTCGTGAAACCGCACTTCGCGCCGACCGGATCGAGCCTTCGATGAAGCTGCCAAAATCCCTCAAAACCGTAGCCGGCGCGATCATCTTCGTGGCTTTGTTCGCCGGCTATTACACCTACGAGCATCGCTCGCATCCGGCCGCCGAGGAGCCGCCGATGCAGGCGCAGGTGCTGGTGACGAAGGCGGTGAAGGCCTGCTTCTCCGATCTCGTCCGGGTCACCGGGTTTGTCGTTCCCCGCCGCGAAGCCGTCGTCGGCGCCGACCAGGAGGGATCGCGGGTGACGGATGTCCTCGTCAAGGAAGGCGACACCGTCACGGAGAATCAGGAGCTGGCCCGCCTGACGCCGCCCCCGCCGCAGCCGGGGGCGCCGGCTGCTGCCGCAAACCGGCCGGTGTCGCTGCGTGCGCCGGCGGCTGGCGTCGTCACCGAGGTCCGTACCATCGCCGGCGCGCCCGCCTCCCCCCAGGCCGGACCGATGTTCCGCATTGCCGTGAACAATGAGCTGGAACTCGACGCCGAAGTCCCGAGCGTTCACCTCCTGAAGCTCAGCCCGGGCCTGCCCGCGCGCATCACGCGCGATAATCTGCCCGACATCATCGGCCGCCTCCGCGTGGTGGCGCCGCAGGTCGATCGCTCGACCCAGCTGGGCCACGCCCGCATCACGCTGACCAGCAGCGCAACGCTGAAGCCGGGGATGTTCGCCCGCGCCAATATCGACGCCAGGCGGAGCTGCGGCGTCGCCGTTCCCAATACGGCGATCGATCATCTCACCATCCAGGTCGTGAAGGGCAACACGATCGAGACCCGCAGGGTGCGGGTCGGCCTGGTGTCCGACACATCGACCGAGATCCTGGAAGGTCTCGCGGAGGGTGAGATCGTGGTCGCCGACGCCGGCAGCTCGCTGCATGATGGTGACCAGATCAAGACCATGTTCGCCGAAGACATCGATCGCACGCGGGTACGCTGATGGCACTGAATATCTCGGCATGGTCGATCCGGAACCCGCTGCCGTCGATCCTCTTCTCGCTCATTCTCCTGATTCTTGGCTGGATGAGCTTCAGCAAGCTCGCGGTGACGCGGCTGCCGAACGCCGACATTCCGGTGATCTCGGTCGCGGTGGCGCAGTTCGGCGCGGCGCCGTCGGAGCTTGAATCCCAGGTCACCAAGATCATCGAGGACGGCGTGTCCGGCGTCGAGGGCGCGCGCCACATCCAGTCCCTGATCACCGACGGCCTCTCGGTCACGACGATTACGTTCGCGCTCGAGACCAACACGGATCGCGCCATCAACGACGTCAAGGACGCCGTGACGCGGGTGCGCTCCGACCTGCCGCAGAACGTCACCGAGCCGTTGATCTCGCGCGTCGACAAGATCGGTTTGCCGATCGTGACTTATGCGGCGATCTCGCCAGGCAAGACGCCGGAGCAACTGTCCTTCTTCGTCGACGATGTGGTCAAGCGCGAGCTGCAGGGCGTCCGCGGCGTCAGCCAGGTCGAGCGCATCGGCGGCGTCGAACGCGAAATCCTGGTCTCGCTCGATCCCGACCGTCTGCAGGCCATGGGCCTCACGGCGGTGAATGTCAGCCAGAGCCTGCGCGGCACCAATGTCGACGTCGCCGGCGGCCGGGCCGAGATCGGCAAGAACGATCAGGCGATCCGCACGCTTGCCGGGGCCAAGACGCTGAACGAGCTGTCGAACACGATGATCCCGCTGTTCGGCGGCGGCGAGGTGCGGCTCGCCGATCTCGGCACCGTCACCGACACGATCGCCGATCGCCGCACCTTCGCGCGCTTCAACGGCGAGCCGGTGGTGGCGCTGGGCATCAAGCGCGCCAAAGGCGCTAGCGACGTGGTCGTCGCTGCGGCCGTGCAGAAGCGCATCGACGAGGTGAAGGCCGCGCATCCCGACGTCGATCTCAGGCTGATCGATACCTCGGTCGAATTCACCAAGGGCAATTACGAGGCTGCGATCTCGACCCTGTTCGAGGGCGCGATTCTTGCCGTCATCATCGTGCTGCTGTTCCTGCGGGACTTCAGGGCGACGGTCATCGCGGCGATCTCGCTGCCGCTGTCGATCTTCCCGGCCTTCTGGGCGATGGATATCCTCGGCTTCTCGCTGAACATGGTCTCGTTCCTGGCGATCACGCTGTCGACCGGCATTCTGGTCGACGACGCGATCGTCGAGATCGAGAACATCGTGCGCCATATGCGGATGGGCAAGTCGCCCTATCGCGCGGCGCTGGATGCCGCGGACGAGATCGGTCTCGCGGTGATCGCGATCAGCCTCACCATCATTGCGATCTTTGCGCCCGCAAGCTTCATGTCGGGGATTGCCGGCCAGTTCTTCAAGCAGTTCGGCATTACCGTCTCGGTGCAGGTGTTCTTCTCGCTGCTCGCCGCGCGGTTCGTCACGCCGATGCTGGCGGCCTACTTCATGAAGCATCACGATCACGAGGATCCGCCGCCGGGCTTCATCCTGCGCGCCTATCAGCGCATCGTGACCTGGTCGGTGCAACACTACTTCGTGACGGTGCTGCTCGGCATCGGCATCTTCGCTGCCTCGATCTGGAGCACGACCCTGCTGTCGCAAGGGTTCCTGCCGGCGCAGGACGCGGCGCGATCGCTGCTCGCAATCGAGCTGCCGCCCGGCGCGCAACTCGCCTACACCGAGAAGGTCACCGAGGAGATCGTGGCGCGGCTGCGCAAGCGGCCCGAGGTGCGCAGCGTCTTTGTCGACGGCGGCAGGCTGCAGGGGGCGATGGAGGTTCGCCGCGCCGGCATGATCGTCAACTACACCCCGAAGACCGAGCGCAAGATCACCCAGAAGGAGCTCGAACTCGCGATCACCAAGGATCTCGAGACCATTCCCGACATCCGCTTCTGGTTCACGGATGAGAACGGTCTGCGCCCGATCAAGCTGGTGCTGACGGGGTCTGATCCCAAGCTGGTCGACAATGTCGCCAGCGAACTCGCGTCGCAGATGAAGCGGATCCCGATCATCTCCAACGTGGTGTCCGACACGTCGCTCGACCGGCCGGAATTGCGGGTGCAGCCGCGCGCCGATCTGGCCGCGCGCCTCGGCGTGTCGACTGAGAGTTTGTCGCAGACGATTCGCGTCGCGACGATCGGCGATGTCGGGCCTGCGCTGGCGAAATATGATGCGGGCGGCCGCCTGGTCCCGATCCGGGTCCAGCTCGAGGATGCCGCGCGGGGCGATGTGAAGATCCTCGAACAGCTGCGCGTGCCGCTCGGCCAGTATGGTGAGAAGGGTGGCGTGCCGCTGGCGGTGGTCGCCGACATCAAGCTCGATCAGGGCCCGACCAGCATCAGCCGTTACGATCGCGGCCGGCAGGCCACGGTCTCGGCTGATCTCGTCGGGCTGGCGGCGCTCGGCGATGCGACCAAGCAGATCGACGACCTGCCGGTCCGGAAAAGCATGCCGGCGAGCGTCAAGCTGATCCCGTCGGACGATGCCGAGAGCCTGAACGAGCTGGCGTCCGGCTTCATCACGGCGATCACGGCGGGGCTGATGATCGTCTATGCGGTGCTGGTGCTGCTGTTCGGCACCTTCCTGCAGCCGATCACGATCCTGTTCTCGTTGCCGCTGTCGATCGGCGGCGCCATCGGCGCCTTGATGCTGACCGGCAAGCAGCTCACGATCCCGGTCTATATCGGCATGATGATGCTGATGGGCATCGTCACCAAGAACGCGATCATGCTGGTCGAGTTCGCCGTCGAGGCGATCCATGCCGGCACCAGACGCGACGAGGCGATCATCGATGCCGGCATGAAGCGGGCCCGTCCGATCGTCATGACCACGATCGCGATGGTCGCGGGCATGATGCCGAGCGCGCTCGCGGTCGGCGCGGGCGGCGAATTCCGTTCGCCCATGGCGCTGGCCGTGATCGGCGGGCTGGTGTTCTCGACAGTCCTGTCGCTTCTGTTTGTGCCTGCGATGTTCCTGGTGATGGACGATCTCAGCACGCTGTTCGGACGGCTCGGCCGCCGGCTGATCGTGTCTGACGGAACGGACGAGCCGGGCCACGACGCGGAGGGCGGACACGCCTCGCGGCCGCGGCCCTCGGTGGTGTCGCCGGCTGCCGAGTGAGAACGCAGGCGGGGGGCGCTCAGTTCGCCGTGATCGGCTGACGCCGTTGCGCGCTCACATCGTCGGCGACGTTCGGCGCGGGCTCGCTTGGTGGGCTGGTCTCGGGCGGCACGATGATGGCGACGAAACGCTGGCTCGCTCCGGGCCAGCCGAACAGCTTGGTGCGCAGCGAAATCTCGGCGCGCACCGACCGCCGCGCCCGCGCCGCGACGGCGCTCATGCCCGAGATGCAGGAGATGTCGGTGTCGTAGCACAAGGCGGACCAGCCCTGCGCGGTCAGCGCCGCGGCCGGAGTTTGCAGCTCGTACGGATGCACGAGGCTTATCTCATAGCGGGGATGATCCGGGCTGTAGAATGCGGCCGCGAAGGCGAGCCCGTCATCGCCGCCCACGGCGGCAAGCGGACGGCTCGAGACCGACTGCCAGAGGCGATCGAGCTCCGCCACAGCCGGCTGGTAGAAGTTGCGGCCTTCGCTGAGCGGCACATAGTTGCGGTACAGCGCGTGAAGGGGGGCTGCGACGGTCGCGGCGAATGCGGCGATGCCGATCGTCGCCGCGGCGAGGTTGATCGTCGCGGCGCGGGAGGGCTGGTAGCTCGCCCCGCAGACGATCACGATGACAAACAGGAAGACGCCCTGCAGGCCCCATAATGGCGGCATGTCGGTGCCGAACACGACCGAGGTCAGGGCGGGCAGGGCGACCGTGCCGATGCTCATCATCGCCAGCAAGCGGAGCCCGGCGCCAAGACTGAGGACATCGTTCAGCACGCGGGCTGGACGGGGGCGTGTCATCGCGAGCCAGATCAGTCCGGGAATGCCGCCGATGCCGGCCATCGCCAGAAAGAAGCCTCCGCCCTCGATCAGGGCAGCCGCACCCGTCTTGCCGACGTGATGTGTGATGGCGTGCGAGAACGGTTGTGCCCCGGTCATGCCGAGCCAGATCAGATGCGGCGTCAGCGCGGCCAAGCCGGACAGCGCGGCGACCCACGGCGCCGACGAGGCGAAATAGGCGCGTCGCTCGCGGTGACACAGCGCCGCGAGCGCGAAGCTGGCGATCAGGAAGATGGAGTAGTACTTCCCGAGCATCGCCAGTGCCGCGGCGAGGCCAGCGGCGATGGCCCATCGCACATTGCGGGTCTCGAACGAGCGCAGGAAGCAGTAGGTCGCCAGCGGCCAGCTCGACAGCAGGACCGCGTTGGCGTTGAAGCGCTGCGCGTGCAGCTGATAGACGGGAAGCAGCATCAGCAGCAGCAACACGATCAGACGCTTGTCGTTGCGCGCGAACCGCCGCGTGATCAAGTCCACGGCCCAGAGGCCTGCCGCGGCGTTGGTCAGCGCCAGCAGGTTGAAGGACCAGTTCGTCAACGGAAACGCGCTCGTCCAGGCGCGCGCGGCCCAGCCCATCAAAGGCGGGTGCTTGCTCGAACCCCAGGCGAAGCTGCGCCCGAGCGACCATGTCTCGATCACGTCCTGGTGCAGGTCGCCGCCGACATAGGCGATCGAGAAATAGATCATCCAGATCGCGACGAAGCCTGCGATCAGTGCCGGCACGGCCCAACCGTCCTCGACGGCGTCGATCCAGATCGCAAGGGCTCTGCGCCAGCGCGGGATCGAGCCGCTGGTCTCGATCCCAATTGCCGGCCACGCAAGACTCATGAACTCACTTCCACCCTAGGTTCTGGCGCGCGAACTCCGCCCCGCGCGTTCGACGCGCAGGTGGATGGCGCTCATGGCTGCCGAATTGACCCCTGTTAGAACTGTTAAAAAGAGTTCATGTCGCAAATTGTGAGGTGCCGTGGCCCAATTGCGATCATGTTTGGCCGCTGCGGACACCGAGCGATGCACAGCGCTCGGTTCCGGTCACAGAGTGGACGCGGAGCGGACATGGTTCTCGCGAGCGTGGCGTGCAGTCCGACGGACAAAGCATCATCAGGGCGCAGCGACGTCGGTGGAGGTTGGGCTGAGTCTACTCGTTCCGTGCGATGGTGTTGAGCTTGGTCAGGTCATGCAGCAGGATCCGGCCGCGTTGCAGGTCCAGGATCTTGTCCTTGCGCCACGCCTGAAGCTGGCGGTTGACGCTCTCGCGCGCCGCGCCGACGAAGATGCCGAGCTGCTCCTGCGAGATATGCACCTCGGAGCCGAAATCCTCCGCGAGTGCACAGAGCCGGCGTGCGAGTCGGATCGGCAGCGGCTGCAGTACCGACTCCTCCATCCGCTCGCTCTGCCAGCGGATGCGCTGACACAACAGCTGGATGATCTTGATCGCGACCTTGGGTTCGCGCTCGAGGAAGCTGAGGAAATCCTCGCGGCGGAGCACGAACAGCTCGGTCGTCTCTCCGGCCGTGGCGTCGGCGGTGCGCTCCTGTCCGTCGAGCACGGCGACCTCTCCGAACAGGTCGCCAGGGCCCATGAAATTGAGGGTGAGCCGGCTGCCGTCCGTCGCGCCGGTCTCGATGCGGATCTGGCCGCGCCGGACTCCGAACAGGGCGTTGCCGGGATCGCCCTTCTGGAACAGCACCTCGCCCGATGACAGATGCTGGGTATGGCACAGGTTCGACAAGCGCTGCAACTCGTCGGCGCCGAGGTCCGCGAACATCGGGTTCATCTTGAGAATGACCGCAAATTCGGCCTGCTTGCTCATCACTATACCTTCAGCAATGGTTTGAAAGCCCCAGTTACATAAACCGCTCGGGCAGAAGTGTGTCATAAGTCACATAATGACGCACGTGCTTACGACTATTTTCGCCGCTCCTGGAGCAGTCCGCGGCATCTGGGATAGATATCGGATTGAACCGGGTCGGCGTTGCCGCACGCTAACCCGTGTAGACCGCTCGCACGTCGCGAATGGGACATCGACATGAAAGCATTGAAGATCGCAGGCGGGTTGGTTGGCGCCGTCGCCGTCGTGCTCGTCCTGGCGCTTGCCTTTGGCCTTCCGGCGAGTGTTGTGACGGCGGCGATCCAGGACCGCGTCGAGCGTGACACCGGATATCGTTTGAGCATCGCCGGCTCCGCGAGCATCAGCCTGTGGCCATCGCTGCATGCGACGCTGACCGACATCACGCTGCTCGATCCGAAGGACCGAGACGGTAACAACCGGCTGACCGTCGCCATGCTGCAGGCAGATATGGCGCTGTCTGGCCTCTGGTCGGGCCGGCCCGACATTGCCGAGGTCATCGTCGACAAGCCTACGCTGTATTTGCCGCTGCTGCGTGAACGCCTGCGCGACAATGCGCCGCGCAACCGCGCTCCGGCAAAGTCGGACGCCGCGCCGTCCATCCGGATCGAGCGGGTCACGATCAAAGACGGGGCTGTCATCCTGTCCAATCCGCGCGACCGCGTGGAGAATCGCATCGACGGCATTGGCGCGACGGCATCGCTGGGCGGGGACGGCAGGATCAAGCTCACCGGTACGGCCCGGGCGAGCGACCGTCCCGTCAGCTTCGAGGTCAATTCGACGGCCCCGGGGATGCCGATTGATCGGCAGACCCTGCCGGTCGAGTTCAAGCTCGAGATGGCCGATGCCTTCCGCGGTGTTCTGGCCGGCCGCGCCGACCTGCGCCTCAATGGACCGTTGGTGATGATCAACGGGCTCAGCGGCACCCTCGGCGGCGGTGATTTCAACGGCTGGGCCTCGGTCGATGTCGCCAGCAAGCCACTCGTCAAACTTGATCTGGATGTGCGGCGGCTCGACCTCGGCAGTCCTGCCGCGCCACGCAACGCCGGCGCTTCGGGATGGAGCACGGCGGCCATCGACCTGCGCGGCCTCAACTACGTCGATGCCCGCGTGAAGCTGTCGGCGACCGACGTCGGAGTCGCCGGTGCTCGCCTCGGCCCGCTGGAGGTCGAATCGTCGCTGGCCGGCGGCGTGCTGAAGGCGACCGTCGCCAATCTCGGTGCCTATGACGGACAGGCCAGCGGTGAGGTCGTGATCGATGCCTCCACCGGCAATCCGGCCTACGCCATGCATTGCGACGTGGTCGGCATCCGAGCATTGCCGTTGCTGCAGAACCTCGCCGGTTTCGACAGGCTCGACGCACGCCTGCAGGGCAAGTTGGCGCTGCGGTCGAGCGGCGCCAGCCAGCAGGCCATCATGAGCAATCTGAGCGGCTCGGCGTTCCTGCTGTTCCAGGATGGCGCCATCCGCGGCATCAATGTCGCGCAGATGATCCGTTCCTTGACCTCCAACCCGCTGTCCGGCTGGCAGGATTCGAAGGAACTCACGACCGATCTCACGCAATTGTCGGCCTCCTTTCAGGTCGAGCGTGGTCAGGCCGCGACCGGCGATCTCAATCTGATCGGACCGCTGGTGAAGGTCACTGGCGCAGGCACCATCGATCTCGGCAATCGCGCGCTGGCCATGCGCGTCGAGCCGAAGCTGGTGATGACCACCGAGGGGCAGGGCCGCAACTCGGATCCGATCGGGCTCGGCATTCCCGTGGTGATCGACGGCCCTTGGAGCCAGCCGCGCTTCTACCCCGACATGGCCGGCATCCTGGACAATCCCGACGCTGCCTACGCCAAGCTCAAGCAGATGGGTCAGGGCCTGTTCGGCAAGGACAATGCGGGACTCAACAACCTGATTAACGGCCTCGGCGGCTTGATCGGCAACTCTGCCCCGACCGGTACGGCTGGCGCGAATGGCGGGCCTTCGGCAGCGGCGCCGAACGGGCAGGCGCCGACGACAGGGCAATCCGATGTGCTGGGCGGGCAGCTCGGCGCGGCGATCGGCAATCTGATTCAGCAGGGTCTGCAGCAAGGCGCGCCGCCGCAGGGCCGCAGCCGAGGCCGTACCCTGAACCCGTCGGAAAGCGCCGCACCGCTGCTGCAGTCTCCCCGGGCCGCGCAACCCCCGGCGACGGAGGCTGGCCAGGACGCTGCCTCGGCGTCGGGCAACCCGCCGGATGCCGCGATGGACGGCGCGCCGGACAGTCAGCCAATGAACGATGTCTTGAAGCGCATCTTCAACAGGTAATATGACGCCGCAGACCCTTGCGGTATCATCCGAATGGTGGATGACGTGCGCGTCCCAATGGCCGAGGATGTTCGCGGCGGCTTACACCGCGGTCCGCACCGAATGATGTCCGAAACGACCGGTTCTGCCGCGTCATTCTGTGCTAAACGGTGTTCACGGCGGACCGTCTCAGCGTGGGAACGGTCCTGTTTGTGAAGTGCCGTTGTCGCGCAACACGGCAACGAACGCGCTCGTCCGGCAGGCTTGATCGGTCGCTGCGCGCGAGGGGTCCGGATGAGCGGGGTCGAGGAGAGAGGCTGGTCGCTGCGGCAGGGTCTGTTCGCCAAATATGTTGTGTCGCTGGTCGGCCTCGTTGTCTTCGTGCTGGCCGTGAATGGTGCGACGGAAACCTGGATCAGCTACCAATCCACCAAGGCGAGCCTGACCGCCGCGATGGCGGAAAAGGCCGATGCGAGCGCCCGGCGGATCGACCAGGCGCTCTCGGACCTGCAACGACAGATCAGCTGGGTCACGCGGGCGAGCGCCAATACGCTGGAGCTGCGGCGCGCCGACTATGTGCAGCTGCTGAGCCAGGCTCCGGCCGTGCGGCAGCTTTATCAGCTCGATGGCCAGGGGCGCGAGCAGCTTCGGGTCTCGCGCACCTCGATTGCGTTCTCCTCCGGCAACGATCTGTCCCGCGACCTGCGCTTCACCGACACGGTCACTCACGGCAGCAATTTCTCGGCTGTGACCTTCAAGGGCGCGCAGCCCATGATGTCGATCTCGGTCGCGCATTCCGGCTTCAATGCCGGCGTCACCGTGGCCGATATCGACCTCGACTTTCTCGAAGACTTCATGACCGAGGCGCAGGTCGGAAAAGTCGGCATCGCTTATGTGGTCGATCCGCGCGGGCAGGTGCTGGCGAGTTCGGCGAAGGGACCGGCTGTCGGCCAGGACCTTGCCAGGCTGCCGCAGGTCGTCGCGGTGCTCACGCCCGATGGCCAGTCGCTGAATTCCGGGACCGACAGTGATGGGCGCGCTGTGCTGTCGGCTGCCGCCGTGCTGCCCAAGCTCGGCTGGGCCGTGTTCTTCGAGCAATCCACGGCGCATGCGCTGGCCCCGATTCGCGACCAGCTTTTGCGCGGCGCGCTGCTGATCGCGCTCGGACTGGCCGTCGCGACGCTCGCCGGCTCGCTGCTGGCTCGCCGCATGCTTGTACCGATCACCGCCTTGCGGATGGGCGCGCGGAAGCTCGGGGCCGGAGATTTCGCCCAGCGCATCGAAGTGAAGACGCATGATGAGCTGGAGGAACTCGCCGATCAGTTCAACAGCATGGCCGGCCAGCTTGCCGAATCTTACGCCGTGCTCGAAGCCAAGGTCGAGGAGCGCACAAGAGATCTCGCGCGTTCGATCAACGAGCTGAAGGTGCTGGAAGAGGTCGGGCGGGCGGTGGCCTCCTCGCTCGATCTCAACGCCGTGCTGCCGACCGTGGCGGCGCGCGCCCTTGAGATCACCCAGGCCGACGCCGTGCTGATCTACTCCTACGAGGCTGCCGAACGCCGGTTCAGGCTGGTCGAGGCCAAAGGCGTCGAGCGGGCGCAGGATGGCGCGCACACGATGCTGGATGGCGCGACGAGCCTGCTGGCCGACTCGATCCGCAGCGGTGAGCCGATCGCGATCGCGGAACTCGAAAGCGCCCCGGATCATCCGCTGCGCGACGTCGCGATCGCCGCCGGCTTTCATGCAGTTCTGTTCACGCCGCTGGTCGATCAGCAGGGCGTGCTCGGCGCGCTGGTGGTGCTCAGGCGATCCGCAGGCGCGTTTTCGCCAAATCTGATCGGTGTGATGCGCACCTTCGCCCATCAGGCCGTGCTGGCGATGCGCAACGCGCGGCTGTTCACCGAGGTCGATCAGAAGGGCCGCGAGCTGGCGCTGGCGCACGATACCGTGCAGCAGCAGGCGGTAAAGCTCAGGGAACAGACCGAGCAGCTGCGCGAATGGAACAAGTCGCTGGAAGAGCGCGTCGAGAAGCAGCTCGGCGAGATCGAGCGCATCCGCCGGCTCGAGCGCTTCCTGGCGCCGCAGGTCGCGCAGATCATCGCATCCTCCGACGGTCATGATGCGTTGTTGGAAAGCCACCGCCGTGAGGTCACGGTGGTGTTCTGCGACCTGCGCGGCTTCACCGCGTTCACCGAGACGACCGAGCCCGAAGAGGCGATGAACGTGCTGCGCGAATATCACGCCGCGCTCGGCAAACTGATCTTCAAATATGAAGGCACGCTCGATCGCTATGCCGGCGATGGCGTGATGATCCTGTTCAATGCGCCGATCCCGTTCGACGACCACACCACGCGCGCGGTGAAGATGGCGCTCGAAATGCGCGACGAGATCGGCCAGCTGACCGAGCGCTGGAAGAACCGCGGCCACAGTC
The DNA here is from genome assembly GCF_013179005.1 of Bradyrhizobium denitrificans. Lineage (NCBI taxonomy): Bacteria > Pseudomonadati > Pseudomonadota > Alphaproteobacteria > Hyphomicrobiales > Nitrobacteraceae > Bradyrhizobium > Bradyrhizobium denitrificans. The sequence continues at coordinate 48,539 of NZ_JABFDP010000039.1, forward strand.
TGGGCTTCGGCGTCGGCATCGCGCTCGGCTATGCCACGCTCGGCCAGGTCGGTTTCGAGCACAGGTTGGAATATGCGGCGATCGGCAGCGTCACCAACCTTGCCTCGCGGTTGTGCGATGAAGCGAAGGCGGGGCAGGTGATCGTGTCGCGCCGGGTCTATGGCGTGGTCGACCAGTCGGTCGATGCGCGGCCGATCGACGATCTGCATCTGAAGGGCTTCAATCACCCGGTGCTGGCGATGGAGATCCTGCGCTGGCGCGGGGAGAGCACCGCGCCTGTCGATGTGCCTGCGGAGCGCCGGCGATCATCCTCGTGATCACCTGGGCGCCGCCTGCGGCTGCGTTTTCTTTGTTGAGCGTGATCGTTTCGGACGACCGGTTTTCGCGGTGGCGGATCATGCCCCTAATAGGCCTGCTTCGCGTCCGCCTCCTCGCTGGTCTGGATCAGGTCGAGGCTCGCCTCGATCTTGCCGATGAGGCGGTCGAATGCCCTGCGCTCGTCGGCTGACAGGCACGCCATGATCTCGCGCTCGCGCTGCTGCAGCCGGGGAATCAGTTCCTCGTACAGCGTCTTGCCCTTGCGGGTGAGGCGCAGGCGGAATTCGCGCCGATCCTCGGCATTCTCGACGCGTTCGATCAGGCGCCGCTCCAACAGCGCGGTCACGGCGCGGCTGATCGTTGACTTATGCGTGCGCGTGCACTCTGCGACATATTGCGCGCTGCAGGCTTCGCGGCGAAACCCGAGCGTCGCCAGCACGCGCCATTCGGGAATGTCGAGGCCGTAGCGCTCGCGATATTCGCTGGCGAGCGCGGCGCTGACCTCCGCCGCCAGGCGGTTCAGCCGAAATGGCGCGAACTTGAACAGATCGAGCCGCTCCTCCGCATGTGGCGCTGCGGCATTTCGGCTGGCTTCAACCGGCTTGGGCTGGCGCCTGGACGCCGTGTCGGCGGGATTTGCCACGCTCGCGCTCCGATTTTTGTGTTGACGCGGCCGAGGCCGTCGGCTTTAGAATAGTTGCAGGTGAGACTATCTGGCAAGATCCCAGTCGCGCTTCACCCGACGAAATGCCAGCGCTTCGAAATTCGTCGCTTCGACAGCTCAAGAAACCACAAGGCGAGCAAGCCATGGTGCAGGTCAATCCGGGGCAGGGCGCAAGCCACGCGAAGGTTCAGTTCGGCTATCACCGGCACGGCGATCAGGATCGGGCCGCGCCGGCCGAACATCCGGTCGTCGTCGTGGGCGCGGGCCCGGTGGGCCTGTCCTTCGCGATTGATCTCGCGCAGCGTGGTCACGCGGTCGTTGTGCTGGACGATGCCGATCGGATCGGCGAAGGCTCGCGCGCGATCTGTTTCTCCAAGCGTTCGCTGGATTATTGGGACCGGCTCGGTGTCGGCGACCGCATGGTCGACAAGGGCGTGGTATGGAACGTCGGTCGCATCTTCCACGGGCCGTCCGAGCTCTATCAGTTCAATTTGCTGCCGGAGCCGGGACACAAGCGGCCGGCCTTTATCAATCTGCAGCAATTCTACGCCGAGGCGTATCTCGTTGATCGCGTCAACGAGCTGCCGGAGATCTCGCTGCGCTGGCGCAACAAGGTGACCGCGCTCGAACAGCGCAATGATCGCGCCGTCTTGACGATCGAGACTCCCGACGGCCCCTATCGCCTGTCGGCGCAGTACGTCATCGCCTGCGACGGCGCCCGCTCGTCGCTGCGCCAGATGGTCGGCGCAGGCTTTTCCGGCAAAGTGTTCGAGGATCAGTTCCTGATCGCCGACGTCAAGATGACCGCGGAGTTTCCGACCGAGCGCTGGTTCTGGTTCGATCCGCCGTTTCATGCCGGTCGCTCGGCGCTGCTGCATCGCCAGCCCGACGACGTCTGGCGCATCGATCTGCAGCTGACCCCGGACTGCGATCCTCAGGTCGAGAAGAAGCCCGAGAACGTGCGGCCGCGCATCGCGCGCATGCTCGGCCATGACGAGTTCGAATTCGAATGGATCTCGATCTACAAATTCCAGTGCCGGCGCATGCAGCGGTTCATCCATAGCAGCGTGATCTTCGCTGGCGATTCCGCGCATCAGGTCTCGCCGTTCGGCGCCCGCGGCGCCAATTCGGGTCTCGAGGATGCGGAGAACCTGTCCTGGAAGCTCGATCGCGTGCTGCGCGGAACCTCGCCATCGCAGCTACTTGAGACCTACCACATCGAGCGCAGCGCCGCGGCCGATGAGAACATCCGCGAATCGACCCGTGCCACCGATTTCATGGCGCCGGTCAGCGCGCAGGAGGCGCGGCTGCGCAAGGCGGTGCTGTCCCTGGCTAAGGAGACCGAGTTCGGCAAGCGCATGGTCAATGGCGGCCGGCTCTCGGTGCCCTCGGTCTATGAGACGCCGCTGTCGACGGCTGATGCCGAGGAATGGCAGGGCGGGCCTTGTCCGGGAACTTCGATGCTGGATGCGCCGCTCAAAACGACCGATGGACGGCACCTTCATCTCACCGATGCGTTCAATGTCTTGGGCCGGCGCTTCACGTTGCTGGCTTTCGCCAATGGCGGGGACGTCGATGCGCCCGACGAGGTGGGCGTCGTTCGGATTGGTGGAGATGACGGATTCGCGGACGCCGAAGGCTTCGCTGGGAAACGCTACGATGCCAAGCCCGGCACCGCCTATCTGCTCCGTCCCGACGGCTACGTCGCGGCCCGCTTCCGGCATCCGACGCGGGCAGCGATCGCGGCCGCCGTGGCGCGCGCGTCCGGCATGAACTGAGGGAGCAGATGATGGCACTCTCGACCGCCTCGAATTTCGCCAAGCCCGACGACGCCTTCCGCGCCGTCGTCGAGGCGCATCGCGGGCTCTCGGAGAAGGACAGCGCCGATCTCGATGCGGCGCTGGTCCTGATCCTCGCCAATCACATCGGCGACATCACCGTGTTGCGCGAGGCGATCACGCTGGCGAAAGGCCGCATGATCGACAGCGTTCAGCAGCAACAACAGCAGCAGCAATAACGACAGACATAGGGAATGAACTGATGGCGAAGGGTTTCGCATCCACCACGGATCTCGCGGAGAAGAAGGTCACCTTCTCCGAGATCGGCCCGGATCTCTATGCCTTCACGGCCGAGGGCGATCCGAACTCGGCCGTGATCGTCGGCGACGATGGCTGCATCGTGTTCGACGCGCAGGCAACGCCCGCGATGGCCAACAAGGTCATCGAACGCGTCAAGACGGTCACGGACAAGCCGATCAAATATGTCGTGCTGTCGCATTATCACGCGGTGCGCGTGCTCGGCGCCTCGGCCTATCACGCGCAAGGCATCGTCGCCTCGCAGGAGACGCACCGGCTGATCGTCGAGCGCGGACAGCAGGACTGGGATTCGGAGTATGGCCGCTTCCCGCGGCTGTTCCAGGATGCGCAGAGCATTCCCGGCCTGACCTGGCCGACACTGACCTTCGAAGGCGAGATGACGATCCATCTCGGCAAGCGCGAGGTGCAACTGATTCAGCTGGGCGCGGGCCATACGTCGGGCGACATCGTCGCCTGGGTGCCGGACGCCGAGGTCATGTTCTCCGGCGATCTCATCGAATATCACTCGGCCTGCTATTGCGGCGACGCCTATCTGCGCGAATGGCCGTCGACGCTGAACGAGATCCGCGACTTCAATCCCAAGGCGATCGCGCCGGGGCGCGGCGACGCGCTGAAGGGCGAAGCCACCGTGCGCGAGGCGATCGTGATGACGCGTGACTTCGTCACCTCGCTCTATGGCGCCGCCGAGATGTCGGTCGCCAAAGGGCGCAGCCTGAAGGAATCGATGGCGGCGACGCGCGAGGTCATGGATCCGAAATTCGCGAGCTTCGCCATCTATGAGCATTGTCTGCCGTTCAACGTGTCGCGCGCCTATGACGAGGCCAGCGGCATCGACGATCCCGTGATCTGGACCGCCGAGCGCGACCGCGAGATGTGGGCCCGCCTGCAAGGAGAAGGATGATGAACATCAATACATCGCCTGACCAGCTCAGCCGCGCCTCGGCGCAGGTTACGCCGGGCTACATGTCCGGCTTTGGCAATTCGTTCGAGACCGAGGCGCTGCCCGGCGCGCTGCCGATCGGCCGTAACTCGCCGCAGCGCTGCGCCTATGGCCTCTATGCCGAGCAGCTTTCCGGCTCGCCCTTCACCGCGCCGCGCGGCTCCAACGAACGCTCCTGGCTGTATCGCATCCGTCCTTCGGTGAAGCACTCCGGCCGCTTCGCGAAGGTCGACGCCGGGCTGTGGCGCACGGCGCCGTGCCACGAGCAGGAGATCACGGTGCAGCAGCTGCGCTGGGATCCGACACCGGTGCCGTCCGGTGAGGTCACCTTCCTGCAGGGCGTGCAGACGATGACGACGGCGGGCGACGCCGCTACGCAGTCCGGCATGGCCGCGCATGTCTATGTCATCACCAAGTCGATGGTCGATGAGCATTTCTACAATGCTGACGGCGAACTGATGTTCGTGCTGCAGCAGGGACGCCTGTTGTTCGTCACCGAGTTCGGCCGCATCGATGCCGCGCCCGGCGAGATCGTCGTGATCCCGCGCGGCGTCAAGTTCCGGGTCGAGATTCCGGCAGGGCCGGCGCGGGGCTATCTGTGTGAGAATTATGGCGGGGCTTTCACCCTGCCGGAGCGTGGCCCGATCGGCGCTAACTGCCTCGCCAACGCCCGCGACTTCTTGACGCCGGTCGCTTCGTATGAGGACAAGGACACGCCGACCGAGCTCTACGTGAAGTGGGGCGGTGCGCTGTTCAAGACCGAGCTGAAGCACTCGCCGATCGACGTCGTCGCCTGGCATGGCAACTACGCGCCTTACAAATATGATCTGCGAACCTTCTCGCCGGTCGGCGCCATCGGTTTCGATCATCCCGATCCATCGATCTTCACGGTGCTGACCTCGCCGTCGGAAACCGCCGGCACGGCCAATATCGACTTCGTGATCTTCCCCGAGCGCTGGATGGTGGCCGACAACACCTTCCGTCCGCCATGGTATCACATGAACATCATGTCCGAATTCATGGGCCTGATCTACGGCGTCTACGACGCCAAGCCGCAGGGCTTCGTTCCCGGCGGCATGTCGCTGCACAATTGCATGCTGCCGCACGGACCGGATCGCGAGGCGTTCGATCACGCCAGCAATGGCGAGTTGAAGCCGGTGAAGCTCACGGGCACCATGGCCTTCATGTTCGAGACCCGCTTCCCGCAGCGGATCACCAAGCATGCGGCGGAGTCCAGCACACTGCAGCCGGATTACGCGGACTGCTGGAACGGACTGGAAAAGCGTTTTGATCCGAACCGGCCTTAGAGACAACGATGTCAACGCCGTCATGGCCGGGCTTGACCCGGCCATCCATGACACTTCCGTCCCGTCCGGTGAGACATGGATGCCCGGGTCAAGCCCGGGCATGACGACTTGGTTTGGAGAAGCATTTTGACCCACCCCAACGATCCCTCGCTCCGCTCCTTCATCCCGGTCGATCCGGCGTCGGACTTCCCGATCCAGAACCTACCCTATGGCGTGTTCTCCGCCGCCGACTCGCCCAAGCCACGCGTCGGTGTCGCCATTGGCGATGTCGTGCTCGATCTTGCCGTGCTCGAGGATGAAGGCCTGCTCGATCTGTCGCCGGCCTATGAGGTTTTCGCGCAGCCTTCGCTCAACGCCTTCATGGCGCTCGGCCCAGCGGTGTGGACGAAGACCCGCGCCGCGATCAGTGCTCTCTTGCGTCACGACAATCCGCGGCTGCGCGACGACAAGCCGCTGCGCAGCCGTGCACTGCTGCTGCAGAAGGATGTCAGGCTGCATCTGCCATTTGATGTCGCCGGCTACACCGATTTCTACTCCTCGAAGGAACACGCCACCAATGTCGGCGTGATGTTCCGCGGCAAGGACAATGCGTTGCAGCCGAACTGGCTGCACATGCCGATCGGCTATAATGGCCGCGCCTCGACCGTGGTCGTGTCGGGCACCCCGGTGCGCCGGCCGCGCGGGCAGCTGAAGCCGCCGAGCGCTGAAGTGCCGAGTTTCGGCCCGTGCAAGCGGCTCGATTTCGAGCTGGAGATGGGGGTCGTCATCGGCCAATCGTCTGCGCTCGGCGAGATGCTGACCGAGGCGCAGGCGGAGGCGATGATCTTCGGCTTCGTGCTGCTCAATGACTGGAGCGCGCGCGACATCCAGCAATGGGAATATGTGCCGCTCGGCCCGTTCCAGGCCAAGGTGTTCGCGACCTCGATCAGCCCCTGGGTGGTCACGCGCGAGGCGCTGGAGCCGTTCCGCGTACAGGGGCCGGTCCAGGACCCGATGCCGCTGCCTTATTTGCAGCAGGCGCATGCGCAGAACTACGATCTCGCGCTCGAGGTTGCCCTGCGCGCCTCCGGCAGCAACGCACCACAGCGCATCTCGCAGACCAATTTCAAATACATGTACTGGTCGAGCGTGCAGCAGCTGATGCACCATGCGTCGTCCGGCTGCGCCATGAGCGTCGGTGATCTCCTGGGATCAGGCACCATCTCTGGTCCCGAGAAGCACCAGCGCGGCAGCCTGCTGGAGATCAGCTGGAACGGCAGCGAGCCAGTCGAACTGCCGGGCGGTGTGACGCGCACGTTCCTCGAGGACGGCGATTCGCTCGTGATGCGCGGCTGGTGCCAGGGACAGGGCTATCGCGTCGGCTTCGGCGAGGTCGAGGGCACGATCGTTCCAGCGGGTTAGCTCTCATTGCTTCGCTCACGCTCGCAATGACGGCGGTCTAGCGGCTATCTGGAGCAACGTCCTTCACGCGAGCCACGAAAGCGGCAACGTCCTCCGCCGCATACTTCAGATGCACCCGCTTGTCCGACGGCAGCTGTTTCGTCACGCAGGCGCCCGGTCGCCATTCGTGGGCTGGACGGATCGGCCGCGGGGCAAAGCCGCCGCCGCAGTTCGGGCAGACGTTGAACAGCCTTGTTTCCACGCAATCGGCGCAGAAGGTGCACTCGTAGGAGCAGATGCGCGCGTCCGTCGCGGCGGGCGGCAGGTCCTTGTCGCAGGACTCACAGTTGGGGCGAAGCTGCAGCGCCATGGTCGTCTCGCTGATGGTCTGGCCCGCGCAGTGTCGCAAAGCCGTGCCGCGATGTGGAGGCCGCAATTCCCTCGATTTGCGCCACGCGCTCAGCTGCGCGGCAGCGCGGCCAGCGGCAGCTTCGCGCTCTCCTTGATGCGGTCGAGCACGATCGAGGAGCGCACATGCGCCACGCTCTGATGCGGCATCAGCACGTTGTTGACGATGTCGGACAGGCTCTTGAGGTCGCGCAGCACCACCTTGAGCAGATAATCGGAATCCCCGGTCAGCGCATAGGCCTCCTGGATCTCGTCGACGCGGTTCACCAGTGCGCGAAACTTTTGCGCGTTGTCGGGCGAATGCGTCGCCAAGGTGATCTGGATGAAGGCGATCAGCTCGAAGCCGAGCGCCTGGCTGGCGAGTTGCGCGCGATAGCCTGCGATGACCCCGTCCTCCTCCAGCCGCATCCGGCGTCGCGAGCATTGCGAGGCGGAGAGGCCGGCGATCTCCGCCAGCTCCTGGTTGGTCAGCCGGCCGTCATCCTGCAGCGCGGCGAGGAGGCGGAGATCGAAGTTGTCGACGGAGATCATGCGTATTTTCCTCAGATTATGCACGGATCGTGCATATCCTGGCGGAAATGACAATGGTTTGCATGCTCCATGCGCCCAATCCGAGGGATCATAACGCAGGTCAGTCAAGGAGCTCCGCCGATGGGTCCGTTTCCGCACGATGCGCCGCCTGCCACCATCTCTGCCGACAATCCGATGGGCACCGACGGCTTCGAGTTTGTCGAATACGCCCATCCCGATGCGGCTCAGCTGCACGCGCTGTTCAAGCTGATGGGTTTCGCTCCGGTCGCCCGCCACAAGACCAAGGCGATCACGGTCTACCGCCAGGGCGACATCAACTATCTCCTCAACGAGGAGCCCGGCAGCCACGGCCACGACTTCGTCGCCGCGCACGGTCCATGCGCACCGTCGATGGCGTTCCGCGTGGTCGATGCGAAGAAAGCCTATGCGCGGGCGGTCGCGCTCGGGGCTGAGCCGGCGGATCTGCAGCCTTCGCAGAAGGCGCTCGACGTTCCCGCGATCAAGGGGATCGGCGGCAGCGTGCTGTATCTGGTCGACCGCTACGGCGCCAAGGGCTCGGCCTATGATCTCGAATTCGACTGGCTCGGGGCCCGCGATCCGCGGCCGGCGGGCTCGGGCCTCTATTACATCGACCATCTGACTCACAACGTGCATCGCGGCCGCATGAATGTGTGGACCGGCTTCTATGAGAGACTGTTCAACTTCCGGCAGATCCGCTTCTTCGACATCGAGGGCCGCGCCTCCGGCCTGTTCTCGCGTGCGTTGACCAGCCCTGACGGCAAGATCCGCATCCCGATCAACGAGGACGCGGGCGACTCCGGCCAGATCGAGGAATATCTAAAGGTCTATCGCGGCGAGGGCATCCAGCACATCGCCTGCGGCGCCCGCGACATCTACGCCACGGTCGAAGGCCTGCGCGCGTCAGGCCTGCCGTTCATGCCGTCGCCGCCCGACACCTATTTCGAGCGGATCGATGCGCGACTGCCCGGCCATGGCGAAGACATCGCGCGGCTGAAGACGAACGGCATCCTGATCGACGGCGAAGGCGTCGTCGATGGTGGCCACACCAAGGTGCTCTTGCAGATCTTCTCGGCCAACGCGATCGGGCCGATCTTCTTCGAGTTCATCCAGCGCAAGGGCGACGACGGCTTTGGCGAAGGCAACTTCAAGGCGCTGTTCGAGTCGATCGAGGAGGACCAGATCCGTCGCGGTGTGCTGAAGGTGGAGGCGGCGGAGTAGGTCTATCCGTCATTGCGAGGAGCGCAGCGACGAAGCAATCCAGATTCTCGTCGCAGCGCCCCTGGATTGCTTCGCTTCGCCGCTTCGCTCGCAATGACGGCCTGCGTGGGAGGCCGTGCGTCGCCAAACAAACAGTGTCGTCCCGGGCCAGCCTGACGCCGCGCCAGCGGCGTCGGGCGCCGACCCGGGACCCATACCGCGTGACCCGTCGGCCGGAGCACGGTGTCAGACGATCTTAGCCACACGACGGCCGGTGGTTATGGGTCCCCGCGTTCGCGGGGACGACACCGATGTGGAGGCGCGAGCGTCGTCAACTCATAAGCTTGCTACGGCAGTGCTTCATCGGCGCTGCCGCACCGCTATCGTTTATCGCCCCGCCTTCCACGCGTTCACCACGGCGCCGATCTCCGTCACCTCCGGCTCGCGAATATTCGACGGCGTCCGCGAGAAGCGCGGCGCTGGCGCCGGCTGTGTCACGCCGTGCCGCTCGACGAACACGCCGCGGGCGGCCATGTGGGCGTGCTTCGGGGCTTCCGACATCGTCAGCACCGGGGCGAAGCAGATGTCGGTGCCTTCCATGATGGCGCACCACTCCTCGCGCGTCTTGCTCTTGAACACCGCGACCAGCTTCTCCTTCAGTGCCGGCCAGGCGCGCGGATCCATCTGCGCCTCGAAGGCGGGATCGGAGAGGCCGGCGTGCTGGCGCAGCAGCGCGTAGAACTGCGGCTCGATCGAGCCGATCGAGATGAAATTGCCGCAGGCGCATTCGTAGACGCCGTAGAAATGCGCGCCGCCGTCGAGGAAGTTGCGCTCGCGTCCCTCGGTCCAGCGGCCCATCGCGGTGAGGTCGAAGAACATCGCGAGCAGCGACGCGGCCCCGTCGCACATCGCGGTGTCCACCACCTGGCCCTTGCCGGACTTCGAGGCCTCCAGCAGTGCCGCGAGCACGCCGACCACGAGATAGAGCGCGCCGCCGCCGAAATCGCCGACCAGATTGAGCGGCGGCACCGGCCGCTCCTTCGGGCCGATCGCCGCCAGCGCGCCGGTGATCGAGATGTAGTTGATGTCGTGCCCCGCCGCCTGCGCCAGCGGTCCCGCCTGGCCCCAGCCGGTCATGCGGCCATAGACCAGTTTCGGATTGCGCGCGAGCACGATTTCGGGGCCGAGGCCGAGCCGCTCCATCACGCCGGGCCGGAAACCTTCGATGAGGGCATCGGCACCGGCGAGCAGGTCCAACACGTCAGCGATGACGGCCTTGTCCTTGAGGTCGAGCTCGATGACCTTGCGGCCGCGGCCGGCGACCGATTTCATGGTCTTGCGCGCGCCGACGCGATCGAGCGTCACCACCTCCGCGCCCATGTCGGCCAGCAGCATGCAGGCGAACGGTCCCGGACCGATGCCCGCGAATTCGACGATGCGAAAGCCTGCGAGCGGGCCAGTGGCGCGGGTCCCGGTGTGTGGTGCGGTCTTGTCGAGCACGTCCTTGTGTCCTTGGCTTGTTTCATCGCGCTGTCACGACGAGACCGGCTCGATCTCCACGCGCTGCGATTGGCGTTTTCTGATCCTGGATTGTCCCGCGTGTATCAGGCCAACGCAAGCGCGCCGTATGCCGCAAAGCAAAACGGCGCGCATCGCTGCGCGCCGTGTGGAATTTGTCGTGCCGTGATGCGGAATGATCCGCGTCGCGCGCTCAGCCCGCCGCTTGCACCGCGCGCTGCGCCATCACCTTCACCAGATTGGCGCGATAGTCGGACGAACCATGGATGTCGCTGAGCAGGCCTGATGCCGACACGGTGACGCCGTCGATCGCCGATGCCGACCAGTTCGACTTCAGTGCCGCCTCGATCGCCGGCACCCGCATCACGCCGCTCTGCGACGCGCCGGTGGCGGCGACGCGGACATCGCCGCCCTTGGTCTTGGTGACGAACACGCCGGTCAGCGCGAAGCGCGACGCCGGGTGGCGCATCTTCGCGTAGCCGGCCTTTTCCGGCACCGGGAACGCCACCTCGGTGATGATCTCGCCATCCTCAAGCGCCGTCGTGAACAGGCCCTTGAAGAAATCATCCGCCGTGATCGCGCGCTTGTTGGTCTTCACGGTTGCGCCGAGCGAGATCAGCGCCGCCGGGAAGTCCGCCGCCGGGTCGTTGTTGGCGATGGAGCCGCCGATGGTGCCACGGTGACGCACTGCGGGATCGCCGAGCACCGAGGTGAGATAGGAGATCGCGGGGATCGCCTTCTGCACGTCGGCATTGGTCATGATGTCGTAGTAGGTGGTCGCGGCCTTGATCACGAGCGTGTCGCCGGACAGTTGCACGCCGATCAGGTCCTTGATCTTGCCGATGTCGATGACGTCGGACGGCGAGGCGAGACGCTGCTTCATGACCGGAAGCAGAGTGTGGCCGCCGGCGAGGAACTTGGCTTCGCTGCCCTTGGCGAACAGCGCCGCCGCCTCGTCGACCGAGGAGGCACGATGATAAGTCGTCTGGTACATGGTTGCTCCTCCAATCGTCTCAAGCGTTGCCGTGGATCGCGTGCCAGACGCGGTCCGGCGTCGCCGGCATTTCCAGCTTGTTGTTGCCGATCGCATCCGTGATCGCGTTGATCACGGCCGCCGAGGCACCGATCGCGCCAGCCTCGCCGCAGCCCTTCACGCCGAGCGGATTGCCCGGGCAGAGGGTCGTGGTGTGGCTCAGCTTGAATGACGGCACGTCGTCGGCGCGCGGCATCGCATAGTCCATGAACGACGCGGTGACCGGCTGGCCGTTGCTGTCATAGACAGCGTGCTCCAGCAGCGCCTGGCCGATGCCTTGGACAAGACCGCCATGGACCTGGCCTTCGACGATCATCGGGTTGATCAGTCGGCCGAAATCGTCAGCCGCGACGAAGTTGACGAACGACGTCTTGCCGGTGGCCTGGTCGACCTCGAGCTCGCAGATATAGGTGCCGGCCGGGAAGGTGAAGTTGGTCGGATCGTAGAAGGCGCTCTCCTTCAATCCGGGCTCCATCCCGTCAGGCAGATTGTGCGCGGTGTAGGCGGCGAGTGCGACCATCGGCAGGGCGATCGACTTGTCGGTGCCGGTCACCTTGAACTCGCCGTTCTCGATGATGATGTCGCCTTCAGATGCCTCCAGCGCATGGGCGGCGATCTTCTTGGCCTTGGCCTCGACCTTCTCCATCGCCTTCAGGATCGCGGTCAGACCGACGGCGGCCGAGCGCGAGCCATAAGTGCCCATGCCGAACTGCACCTTGTCGGTGTCGCCATGGACGATCGAGACCTGGCTGATCGGCACGCCCAGACGTTCCGCGATCAACTGGCAGAAGGTGGTCTCGTGGCCCTGGCCGTGGCTGTGCGATCCCGTGAGCACCTCGATGGTGCCGACCGGGTTGACGCGGATCTCAGCCGACTCCCACAAACCGACGCCGGCGCCGAGGCTGCCCACCGCCTTCGACGGCGCGATGCCGCAGGCCTCGATGTAGCAGGACAGGCCGATGCCGCGCAGCTTGCCCTGCGCCTTGGCGGCGGCCTTGCGCGCCGGGAAGCCGGCATAGTCGATGGCCTTCATCGCCGCGTCGAGCGAGGCGTTGAAGTCACCGGTGTCGTAGGCCATGATCACCGGGGTCTGGTGCGGGAACTGGGTGATGAAGTTCTTGCGCCGCAGCTCGGCCGGATCGACCTTGAGCTGACGCGCCGCGGTCTCGACCAGCCGCTCCAACAGATAGCTCGCCTCGGGACGGCCGGCGCCACGATAGGCGTCCACCGGTGTCGTGTTGGTATAAACGCCCATCACCTCGGCATAGATCGCCGGGATGTTGTACTGGCCCGACAGCAGGGTCGCGTAGAGATAGGTCGGCACCGACGACGAGAACAGCGACATATAGGCGCCGAAATTGGCGTGGGTCTTGACCCGCAGACCAAGGATCTTGTTATCGGCGTCGAACGCCATCTCCGCCTTGGAGATGTGGTCGCGACCATGCGCATCGGTCAGGAACGCCTCGGTGCGGTCGCCGGTCCACTTCACCGGGCGGCCGACCTTCTTGGACGCCCACAGCGCCACCATCTCTTCCGGATAGATGAAGATCTTGGAGCCGAAGCCGCCACCGACGTCGGGCGCGATCACCCGCAGCTTGTGCTCGGGGGCGATGTTGTAGAACGCCGACAGAACGAGGCGGGCGACGTGCGGATTCTGCGACGTCGTATAGAGCGTGAAGTGCTCTTCTGCGGCGTCGTAGTCCGCGATCGCCGCGCGCGGCTCCATCGCATTCGGCGCCAGCCGGTTGTTGGTGAGCTCCAGGCTGACGACGTTGGCGGCCTTGGAGAACGCGGCATTGACCGCAGCCTCGTCGCCAATATGCCAGTCGTAGACGACGTTGCCGGGGGCCTCTGGATGCAGCTGCGGCGCGCCGGGCTTCAGCGCGGAAGGCATGTCGGCCACCGCCGGCAGCTCCTCATATTCCACCACGACCGCCTCGGCGGCGTCACGCGCGAGGTTCTTGCTCTCGGCGATCACGACGGCGACGGCCTGGCCCACGAACCGCACGGTCTCCGGCGCCATCGCCGGCCATGCGCCCATCCTCATCGGCGAGCCGTCCTTGGAGGTCACGGCCCAGCCGCAGATCAGGTTGCCGACCTTGTCATCGACGATCTGCCGGCCGGTGAGGACCGCGACCACACCCGGCATCGCCTCGGCAGCCGAGGAGTCGATGCTCTTGACCTTGGCGTGGGCGTGCGGGCTGCGGATGAAATGGGCATAGGTCATGCCCAGAAGCTTGATGTCGTCGACATACCGGCCCTTGCCGGTGATGAAACGCTTGTCCTCCTTGCGGACGACGCTCGCGCCAATGCCTTCCATACCCATGCAAATCTCTCCCCTACCGGAGTTTGTTGTCCCGCCGCGGCCATCGCGCGCAGCGGTCGTGGTCTCGGTATTGATTGAAAGACGTCGAAGCCGACGGGTCCGTCCCGCGGCCTTTATTCGGCAGCCTGGGCGACCTTCATCCGCCCCGCGGCGTCGAGCACGGCCTTGACGATGTTGTGATAGCCGGTGCAGCGGCAGATGTTGCCTTCCAGTTCCTCACGCACCGTGGCCTCGTCGAGCTCGCCTCCGTGGCGGTGCACAATATCGATGGCCGACATGATCATGCCCGGCGTGCAATAGCCGCATTGCAGGCCGTGATTGTCGCGGAAGGCCGCTTGCATCGGGTGCAGCTCGTCGCCTTTGGCAATGCCTTCGATGGTGGTGACGTTGGCGCCGGCGGCTTGGGCTGCGAGCACGGTGCAGGACTTCACGGAGCGGCCGTCGATATGGACCACGCAGGCGCCGCATTGGCTGGTGTCACAGCCGACATGGGTACCGGTGAGATTCAGATGATCCCGCAACAGGTGCACGAGCAGGGTGCGATCCTCGACCTCGACCGAGACCGCCTTGCCGTTCACTGTCAATTTGACTGTCGACACGAGTAACCTCCCGATGAATTATTCTTATTCTGATTAGAAACAGCGCCTTCAGGACTTTGCAACTCGAATTTTCGTCTTCGATGTCATTGCGACGTCTTGCGCGCGCCATCGGCGATTCGGTCGCATCTCCTGATGCGAGGACTGGCAGTTGCAGCGCTATCGGCCGGGGTATCTGCGGTCACTGCCCATTTACTCACCCTTAGCCATTGTGACGTAGTTTTGATCACAGTCCGGTGTATGCCCGCCGGGTGGAGGGACACCGGCCACAATAAAGGCTGGCCTGTCGGGGGTGGGAATGTCTGCGCATCTGGCGCCGCAGTCGCGGCGTGGCAATTTTCTGACCCTGCGTTTCCGTGCCAAGATCTTTCTCGGCTTCGCGGTCGTGCTGGCGATCTCCGCGGCCAGCATCGGGTTCGCCTATCTCGGGTTCGAGAAGGTCGCGGCCGCCGTCGCCTCCTATCGGGCCAGTGTCTCCGAGGCCGATGCGGCCAGAACCATCGACCGGGAGCTCATCTCCTACCAGGCGCTCGCGCGCTATTTTGCCCTGACCGGCAAGCCCGAGGACGAGGCCGCCGCGACGGCAGCGCAGCAGTCGCTGCTGGCGGCGATCGACAAGTCGCTGGCGGCCGCCAGCGCCGCGGAGCGGCGGGCGCAGCTCGGCAAGCTGCAGGCGCAGTTTCAGACCTTCGCCAAGATCTTCTCCGAGATCGTCAACCTGACCCGCGACAATGCCAAGCTGGCCACCGACCAGATCGGCATCGTCGGCAACAAGATCCGCTATAAGTTCGACGATCTGGCCGATACGGCCGCGCTCGCCGGCCTGCCGACCGTGCAGACCACCGCCAAGGACCTGACCGGTCAGTATCTGACCGCCTCCGCGCTGGTCGGCACGTTCCTCGCGAAACCCGATCCGAAGACGGCCGATGGGGCCATCGCACGGACGCGCTTCCTGGAGACGTCGCTGGTCACGATCTACGCCAATGACGAGAAGGTGACGCAGCGTGTCACCGAACTCGGTGACCTCATCAAGCAGTACCGCGCCGCCTTCATCAAATTCGCGGACAATTCCAAGGCGCTGGCGAAACTGGTCCAGGACATGGGCACCGCGGCCACCGAGATCCTCGGTCTGTCCAACGGGCTGCGATCGGACCTTGCCGCCGACCAGCAGCGCATCGAGTCCGCCACCAATGCCACCATCGCCGAGATCGAGCGGCTGATCGCGATCCTGGCCGTCGGTGGCCTTGCCCTTGGCGCTGCGCTGGCCTTGATGCTCGGCAACGGCATCTCCAAGCCGATGATCACGATGTGCAAGGCGATGCGCGAGCTCGCCTCCGGCAATTTCGATGTGCGCCTGCCGGGGCTCGGCCGCGCCGACGAGATCGGCGAGATGGCCGCCGCCGTCGAGGAGTTCAAGGTTCAGGCCGTGGCGAAGGCCGAGCGCGACGCCGCGACCCAGGATGCCCAGAACAAGGCCGCCGGCGCGGCGCGCCGGGCCGAGCTGATCCGTTTTGCCGACGAATTCGAGGCTGCGGTCGGCTCCATCGTGTCCAACGTGTCGAGCTCTGCGGAGCAGCTCGAACATGCCGCCTCCACCCTGACCAGGACCGCGGAAACCACCCAGTCGCTGGCCAGCCGGGTTAGCGGCACCTCGGACCAGGCCGCAGGCCGGATCCACTCGGTCGCCAGTGCGACCGACGAGCTGTCGGCCTCGGTCAGCGAGATCGGACGACAGGTCCGCGAGTCCAACCGCATCGCCGAATCCGCGGTGAGCCAGGCCGAGGAGACCGACGGACGCATCGGCAAGCTGTCGCGGGCGGCGCAGGAGATCGGGGACGTCGTCAAGCTGATCACGGCGATCGCCGAGCAGACCAACCTTCTGGCGCTGAATGCCACCATCGAGGCGGCGCGGGCCGGGGATGCCGGCCGCGGCTTCGCGGTCGTCGCCTCCGAGGTCAAGTCGCTGGCCGAGCAGACCGCCAAGGCGACCGATGACATCTCCAACCATATCTCCGGCATGCAGGCTGCGACCCAGGAGTCGGTGACCGCGATCAAGCAGATCGGCGGCACGATTCGCCAGATCTCCACGATCGCCTCGTCGATTGCGACCGCCGTCGAGCAGCAGGGTGGCGCGACCCAGGAGATCGCGAGGAACGTACAGAGCGTCGCGGCCGGCACGCAGGCCGCGGCTTCCGATATCACCGAGGTCAATCGCGGCGCGACGCAAACGGGCGAGGCTTCGGAAGAGGTGCTGCGCTCGGCCAAGTCGCTGTCGTCGCAGAGCGCAAGGCTGCGCGAGGAGCTCAACCGCTTCATGGCGAATATTCGCGCGGCATAGGGCGCGCCGGAACGGAGTTAGGCTGGTCGGCCCATAACTGCCCGCGAGGTGGCTCCAGTCCGCCCAGCATTCTGCTGTCGTCCCCGCGAAAGCGGGGACCCATCCGCCGGAGCAGCGGTTTGGCGGGTGGTATCAGTTGCGCGGCTCAATCAGGTATCACGCGGTATGGATCCCGGGTCGCGCTCGCTTGCCCGGGACGACACTTTGATTGAGGCCCATCGGGATGCTTCACCAACGAGACCCGTAACTGGGGGCGAGTAGGGTTCCCGCCCCGTTCCGGGAACCCCGTGCCAAACGAGACGTTGGGTCGCAGCGGCGGCGGCTCGCTGCCGCATTTGCTTCATTCTCTCCGGTCTAGCATGCGGTGCGACCTGCGCCATCGCATTGGGATTCCATGGCACCCCGACAGGCACCCGTACCCGATCTCCGCATCGTCACGCCGGCGCCGCAATCGGCCGGTGTCGCGCGCGAGCTGCCTGAGCACGACCGCATTATCGAGACCAACATTCCTGCGCGGCTCGACGATCTCCGCTGGAGCGGATTTCACACCCGCGTGGTGCTGGCGCTCGGCATCACCTGGGTGCTCGACGGACTCGAGGTGACGCTCGCGGGCGCGCTGTCCGGCGCGCTGAAGCAGAGTCCGGTGCTGCACTTCTCCAATCTCGATATTGGCCTGGCGAACAGCGCCTATCTGGCCGGTGCTGTTCTGGGCGCGCTCGGTTTTGGCTGGCTCACCGACCGCATCGGCCGCAGGAAACTGTTCTTCATCACGCTCGCGCTCTACCTGTCTGCGACCGCGGCGACGGCCTTGTCCTGGAATGTCGCGGTCTATGCGCTGTTCCGCTTCCTCACCGGCGCGGGCATCGGCGGCGAGTATACGGCGATCAACTCGACCATCCAGGAACTCGTCCCGGCGCGCTACCGCGGCTGGACGGATCTGATGATCAATGGCAGCTTCTGGCTGGGTGCCGCGTTGGGGGCCGTCGGTGCCATCGTTCTGCTCGATCCCGAGGTGGCGAGCGCTGACATGGGCTGGCGTCTGGCCTACGGCATCGGCGCCGGCCTCGGCCTCGTGGTGCTGATCATGCGGATGTGGATTCCGGAAAGCCCGCGCTGGCTGATGATCCATGGCCATCCCGAGCAGGCCCACGACATCGTCGCTGCAATCGAGCGCGACGTGACCGGCCATGATCGCGAGGAGCGGGCAAAATCTTTGCCGAAGATCCGCCTGCGCATGCGTGACCACACCCCGCTCCTTGAGGTCGCGCGCACGCTGTTCTCGGTCTACCGCCAGCGCTCGCTGGTCGGTCTCACCTTGATGATTGCGCAAGCCTTCTTCTACAACGCGATCTTCTTCACCTTCGCCTTGGTGCTCACCGACTTCTACGGCATTCAGGCGGATCATGTCGGCTGGTACATCCTGCCCTTCGCGGCCGGCAACGTGCTTGGGCCACTGCTCCTCGGCCGCCTGTTCGACACACTTGGTCGTCGCGCCATGATCACCTTCACCTATGGTGTCTCGGGGGTGTTGCTCGCGCTCACCGGCTATCTGTTTTCCCTCGGGGTCTTGAGCGCGCAGACGCAGACGGCCGCCTGGATGGTGATCTTCTTCTTCGCCTCGCCTGCGGCGAGTGCGGCCTATCTCACTGTGTCGGAGAATTTTCCGCTCGAGGTGCGGGCGCTTGCGATCGCCTTGTTCTACGCGATCGGGACCGGTCTTGGCGGTGTCGCCGGACCGGCGTTGTTCGGTGCGCTGCTCGACAGCGGCGCGCGCGGCGCCGTGTTCGCCGGCTATTTGTTCGGCGCGGCGCTGATGGTGGTGGCGGCGCTCGTCGCCTCGCGCTATGCGGTCGCGGCCGAGCGGAAATCGCTCGAAGACGTGGCGCGCCCGCTCGCCGTGATGGAGTAGATTGGCATGTCCGACGTTTCGAAGCTGATTGCAACGCAGCCACCCGCGGCCGCCAGCGCGCCCCCCGAGATCGTGCCCGCGCCCGCCAGCCTGGTCCCGCATCTCGGCGAGGTGGCGATCCTTCTTGATATCGACGGCACGCTGCTCGATCTCGCGCCGACGCCACGCGAGGTATGGGTGCCGCCGGGGCTCGCCGAGACGCTGAATAGCTTGCTGCAACGAACCGCCGGAGCGCTGGCGCTGGTCAGCGGCCGCTCGCTCAACGACATCGACCTGATCTTCGCGCCGGAGATCTATCCCGCCGTCGGTGGCCACGGTGCGGAGATGCGGCTCGGCAGCGGCAACGAGGCCGACGCCGTTCAGGCGCCGCCGATGGACAAGGAGCTCAAGCGCAGGCTGGCGGCGATTGCCAAGCTCAGCCCCGGCATCCTGCTCGAGGACAAGGGCTACTCGCTGGCCCTGCATTATCGTCTCGCGCCGCAGGCCGAGGCGGCAATCTATGAGGAGGTGTCGCGCATTCGCGCGGAGCTGCCGGGCGCGCCGATCGAGGTATTACCGGGCAAATGCGTGTGCGAGATCAAGCACGCCGGCTTCACCAAGGCGACCGGTGTGCGCGAGCTGATGCGCCGTGCGCCGTTCGAGGGGCGCAAGCCGTTCTTCATCGGCGATGACGTGACCGACGAATCGGTGTTCGCAATCATGCCTGATTTCGCCGGCCTGTCGTTCTCGGTCGGCCGGCGTGCCCTTGGTGTCGATGGACATTTCGATTCGCCGGACGATGTGCGCGCGTTTCTCGCACGACTCGCGCAACGCGAAGGTCAGTCCGCGGCATCGCGCTGAACTCGTCGTCATCTGCTCGGTTCCAGCTGCCGCTGGTTCGCATATCGCACCTTTGCTTGCGATTAGAAATACTCTGACTTGATCGGCGCTCTGATTCTACCGCGCCGCTGCCCGAATTTGGTTTCAATTGGTTGAAAGGGTGACCCGGAACCATATTGATGAACAGCTGTTAACCGACACTGACCAACAGGAGGGGAGCTGTGAACCTCGTCGTGGTTTCGAATCGGGTGGCGCGTGGCAAAGCCAATGAGCCAATGACCGGCGGACTTGCGGCAGCTCTGCTGCCCGTAGTGGAAAATTCTGGGGCAGTTTGGGTTGGTTCCTCAGGTCGTGTGCGTGATGGCGCGCAGATGGAACCGATTGCGCAGATCGAGCAGCTCGGCCAGGGCGCGTTGGCCTTGTTGGATCTGCCGGCCGCGCATTATGCCGGCTACTACGAAGGCTTTGCGAATTCTGCGCTGTGGCCGGCGCTGCATTCACGCAGCGATCTGATCAGCGTCTCGCATGACGACTATCGCTCCTATCGCGAGGTGAATGCGTTCGTCGCGCGTGCCTTGTTGCGGTTTCATAAGCCTGAGACCCTGTTCTGGATTCAGGATTATCATTTTCTCTCGCTCGGTGTGGAACTGCGCACGCTGGGCGTGAAGAGCCCGATCGGCTTCTTCCTGCATACGCCGTGGCCCGCGCGCAGCGTCATCGACAGCGTGCCGAATCACCGCGATCTCGTGACCGCGATGCTGGCCTACGATCTCATCGGTTTCCAGACCGAGGACGATCGGGACAATTTCTGCGCCTGCATTCGCGCTGATCTTGGCCTGCAGGTGCGGGATGGCGTCGTGAAGTCGCGCCATGGCCGCACGCGTCTGGCGGTGTTCCCGATCGGCATCGACGCCGACAAGTTCGCGGCATCCGCGGCCAAGGCCGCGTCGCATCCGGACGTGTCGCGACTGCGCCGCAGCCTGCATGGCGAAAAGCTCGCCATCGGCGTCGACCGGCTCGATTATTCCAAGGGGCTGGTCAACCGCATCACCGCGTTCGACCGCATGTGGACGATGCATCCGACGCTGCTGCGCGCCGCGTCGCTGTTGCAGATCGCGACGCCGTCACGCGAATCCATCGAGGCCTATGGCAATCTTCAGAGCGACGTCGCGCGCCTCGTCAGCGAGGTCAATGGCCGTCATGGCGAGGCCGACTGGACGCCGATCCGCTATCTCAACAAGGGCTATGGGCAGGGCGTGCTGTCCGGACTCTATCGCAGCGCGCAGGTCGGCGTGGTGACGCCGCTGCACGACGGCATGAATCTCGTGGCCAAGGAGTATGTCGCCGCGCAGAGCCCGGTCGATCCCGGGGTGCTGGTGCTGTCGAAATTCGCCGGCGCCGCCAATGAGCTCGACGCCGCTCTGCTGGTCAATCCGCATGACATCGACGGCATGGCGCGTACCATCGCGATGGCGCTGTCGATGCCGCTCAACGAGCGCCGGATGCGCTATGAGATCATGATGACGAAGTTGCGCCGTCATTCCATCCAGCAATGGTTCACGGATTTCCTGGAGGCGCTGCAGGATAGCGACGCGCCGGAGACCGCCGAGATCGCGCCTCTGCCGACCGCGCCCGCGGGCCTCCTCAGCAGTCGCCTGGCGTCATCGAGCGCGCGTTATCACTGACCCGGATGGGCCGCCGCGTCGGGTCTCGGCGGCGTCAATGACAATAGGCCACGCCGTCCAGCACGGCGCAGCGCAGCTTGTTCGGCGAGCTCGGATTGTCCATCGGCACCATGCCTTTTCCCTGGCCGACGAAGACGCCCGGACCGACCACCACGGAGGCCTTGTTGCCGACGATGACGGACGGGTGTGGCTTCAGGCTGGACTTGGTGCCGTCCGGCCACAGGATCGCGTCGCCCTGCCAGATACCTTTGCGGCCGTCGTCGCAGGTCACGTCGACGCCCTGCCGGGTGCATTGATCGGCCCGCGCTGTATCAAGCGGCGCCGCCACAGCCCCAAGCACCAAGGACAGCGCGACGAGCGCGCGAAAATGGCCGGTTGACGGCATAGCAGGTCCTCGCGAGGCTCCGACCGATGGAGCCGCAAATCAGTGGTCGCGCTGTCGGGCCCGAGGGTTCATCACCGGCCGTCCGGACCCGAGACAGCCCTGATCCGGCCGGCAACCGCGGCCGATTGATGATTTTTATCAGTGATTTGGAGGAAATTTGGTCGGAAAGGCCGCGACCCGGCTTGCAAAACGCCGCCGACCCCGCCAAGAGAGGGCCGCTGGAGAGATGGCCGAGTGGCTTAAGGCGCACGCTTGGAAAGCGTGTGTGCGGGAAACCGTACCGTGGGTTCGAATCCCACTCTCTCCGCCAGATACTGCTAAATTATTGTCAAACCACAAAATTTCTGGCCATGAACGCTGCCAGTCCGCAATTCAGCCCCCAAATCATGCATTAGAAATGGCTAGAATATCGCCCCGGTTCGTCCCGGCTATCGGACCACCGACCATTTTAAAGGCGTACAGAAGGCCGGACTTGGAGGCCGACACGAGCGCGGGCCTGATCGTAAAGTTGAACAACGCCGGGCATCGCAATCGACACGGCGATGCCGAAGGATACGTTTTCATCGGCTTTCGCTCCCCGGTCTGGTTCGCGTTGAATGGAAACTTGGAGAGCGCCATTGGGTCCAACAATTGGGGCGCGTTGACCCTCCCAGCGGCGCGAAAAAACGGTCCCGCGACTACTCTGATTTGCATCAGGTTGAGTTTTCGATACGTCCGCTCGGAAACCGCTTCGATCGTCCGGGACCATTAGGGAGAGCAGCGGTACGACTGTCTTTCGGGCAGGACCGGCGTAAACCACGCAAGCGTTGCGTGCAGAGAATGCAGGCGTGCTTGCCCGCTTAGGCACGCCGGAAGGGGAACTTCTATGGTGCACTTTTTCTCTTGCCCTAGCGTTCCAACAGCTCAAAAAGTTGCGCGATCCTCGGCGCAGTAAACCGCAGCATCCGCATCGACCAACCCGTAACCGAGAAAGCGCCGAATGTTGTCCTTCTGTCTCCCACTCTGTCGATTTTCCGGTGGGCCGAGAACTTGCTTTATTGGACTTGTGCTATCCGCGGGCCAGATGGCGGTGTGAACGAGCAGTGCCTTTATGAGCGCTGCTCGCTGATGATGTGGCAGGACCAAAAACTCCTCGCCGTAGACATCCTCTAGCAGGCCGTTGAAGAAGTCAGTGGCGTCGGGCCTCTCG